>CAYUWF010000060.1:12547-14037 GCA_964448245.1 uncultured Anaerolineaceae bacterium
GGGGGTTCGACGGTCACGCCGTCTTTCCGCAGCCTGCTAGGGCACCCAGATCCCCTGATCGACACTTCCCCCCAGATCGCCCATGACGCGCGGGATGAAGTCCGGCGCGGAGGCGGCGTACAGCCTCCCGTCCTGCGCCGCGATGAGCAGCGTCTCGCCCGATAGCGGGTCCCACAACAGCTCGGCGGCGTCAACCCGGAGGATCTCCCGCCAATCGCCCTCAGGTTCACGGACGACGGCGCGGCCCTGGGTGTTCTCGATGACCTCCCAGGCCTCGAAGCCCTTCTTCGAGATCGCCGGTTCGAAGGAGCTGTCGAGCACCGGCGGCGCGTAGCGGGCGGACCCATCCGGCGAGAAAAGGGCCGTCGGGTAGACGTCGAAGACGCCGCTCTCTTCCAACCACCGCATCCCCCAGGATCGCTCAGGGTCCAGGCGGGATGGCTCGCCGCCCCCGGCAGGGTCCCACTGGTAGACACCTGGGCCCGAAGGGCAGTCGGCCTCGGGCAGCACCGACAGAAGGAGCGTCCCGGTCTCGTCGGACCGCACGGCGTGCAGAGCGAGCGGGAAGCCAAAGCGAGACGGCAAGCCGTCGCTGATATCGGCCCAGTTCTCGCCGCCATCGTCGCTGCGGTAGACGCCGCAGTGGTTCTGCTGATAGCTGACGCCCGGTTTCTGCGGATGGATCTTGGCCTTGTGGACGCACTGGCCGTACTCGGGGAAGATCGTGTGCAGGCACAGCCCGCCATTGCCCGGCTGCCAGTTGTCGCCGGTCGGGTGGCGGTTCAGCCCGTCGAAGCCGCTCCACGTTTGGCCGTGGTCGTCGCTGGATAACAGCCCAGCGCGTTCCGCTCCGGCGAAGAGCCTCGATGGCTGAGCGTCCGTTGCCGGCACCACCTGCCAGACCTTGCGCACGCCAGGTCAGCGAAGCGCCGCCCTCAGCGCCTGCAGCGCGGTAGCCTCCAGCGCGTGGATCTGGAGGATGCGCCGGCGGAGGTCGGACAGCAGGTCGAGCACATCCCCGGGCGGCATCGGAAACTCTTCGTCGGCGGCCCGGCGCAGGCGCCGCGCCTGCTCCGCCAGTTGGCTCGCCTGTTCCAGCCCCTGCGCCCCCTGCCGGGCGAGCAGCGCCTCGCGCGAGGCGGTGAGTTCTCGTAACTGGCGCAAGGCCGGCACGCTGTTCGGCAGCGCCGCGCGGGCCAGGTTGTGCCAGGCCCTCGCCGCGAGGTGGAACGGCTCGGCCGCCTCCTTCAGTCGCCGCCGGCGGCCGGCCTCCGAGGCTTCCTCCAGGAAGTCGGCATACAACCCGCGGAAGGCGCCTCCGCCGCGGCCGCGCATCTCGATCTGGACATGGACCGCCAGCAGCGCCGCCAGCAAGTCCCTCCCGGCTGGAAAAAAGCGCGGCCAGCCTTTGCGGTCGCGCTCGTCGGTCAGCAGGCCGGCCCACTTCTCGAGCGCCGCCAGGCCGAAGTTGCCGCGGAAGGACCCGACGT
>CAYUWF010000061.1:0-10580 GCA_964448245.1 uncultured Anaerolineaceae bacterium
CAAGTGGGAAGCGTAGGCGGCGGCGGCCAGGTGATGGCGCGAAGCGCCGAGCAGGTCGTCGAGGGCACGCTGGTCGGCCAGGCGCAGGGCGCGACGGAAGCGGGCAAGCGATTGTTGCTCGTGCAGGAAAGCGTTGGTGATGGAGGGGAGGGTGCGGCCCATAAGTAGTGGTCAGTGGTGAGTGGTCAGTGGTCAGTCACCGCCCTTGATCGTCGGTCACTGGCCACTGACCACCGACCACTGACCACTGCTCTTTAGAACAGCCGCGGCTGGAGAACCGGCTCGGCGGCGGGGGGCCGCAGCATCCAGGCGGCGTCGGCGGCGGATTGCAGCTGGTCGAGCAGCAACCAGCGTTCCTTCACGAGAGTCTGCGGCTCGCGCCCGCCGACGATGACGGGCCCAACGGCGGCCAGGCGCCGCAGGTGGGTCAGCGTTGTCGCCAGCAGGCGCTGGCTGTCGCGCAGGGGAACGCTTTCGTCGTAGAAGGTCGCCAGCAGGTCGAGGATGAAGAGCGGCTCCGGCCCGGCCGGGGCGTTCTCGATCAACTCGGCCAGTTGGAAGCAGGTGAAAGCGCGCGAGAGGCGCATCCGGTCGAGGATGTCGTAGGGATCCCCTCCGGGATGCGAAGCGCGATCCAGGAAGGGCTGCGAGGTGCCGCGCGGGGTCCCCTCCGGGACGCTCAGCGCGGTGGCCCCGCCGCCTTCCATGGAATCCGTTGTGGAAGACCGCGGGGAAGCCCCGCGGTCTTCCGTTGAATCTGTTGTGAAAGACCGCGGGGAGGAAAAAGCGAGTTGGCGCGCCAGGCGGGCGACGAAGTAGCCGTCGAAGCTGTTGCCGCCGTCGAAGAGGCGGATGGGGAGGCCGCCGGCGGCGACGATCGTGGCCGCCGTAAGCAGGCTGCGGGTCGGCGCCTGGGCGCCCCAGAACAGCGAGAGACGCGGCTGGAGAAGCGTTTCCAACAACTCAGGGCTAGCGCCGGAAAGGGTGAGGCCGCTTGCCGGCGCCGGTTGACGCGTGGGGATAAAGAGGGAGGAGGAGAAGCTCTCAGTCATGCGACGCTCGGCAGAGAAGGACTGGTGAGAACATGTGTTCTATTGATAACCCAGAAGTGGCTCTGATGCAATCACTCGCGGGGTGGAACCTTCTCCCCCCATAGGGGGAAGGGATCCGGCGTCTGGCACGCATTGCCCGCCTCGAAGACCAAAGCCGCAGCACGCGCACCCCCGCGCTCTCGCCCGGTGGGCGCCATCGCTCGCCCGCTGACCCCAGGGGCCTGCACGAGCCTGGTCTCCGCAGCCCCCGCCGGGCCGCCCAGCCCTGTGGCGACGGCGCCGGCTACCGCCGTTCCGGAAGCCGCCAGGCTTCCGCCTCCACCAATCCAGACCTAGCCTCGAAGACATCGCCGCCTGGACGACCCTGTGCTTCGCCTCGGAGGACGGGGTCCACACCGAAATGCCTCAGGACGAACGAAGTCGAAGCGATATAGGCCTTCCTCCAGGAGCCGTGACGGCCGGTCGCGGGGTGCTGCGGGTGGGGCGCTTCGAAGACGAGTGTGGCGTCTCGTACAGGGTGGCCGTGGTCGCCAACAAGGTGGTCGGGATGGACCCCGGAGTTGGCAGCAGGCCGCCTTTGATCGAAGGCGCGGGCCTGCCCCGCTGCGCAGGTGGGCGTCACCCCGCAGCCTACCGTCGAAACCACGATGGAGAGCCGTGCGGTCACGGAAAGCGGCGAGGTCCTCTCGAACATCAACACGCTCTTCTTTATCCAATAAGCCGCACTTGGCGCCGGAGGGCAAACGACCGACCGGCCAGCGACGTCCCCACGCGGAATCCGGCGACGCCCTCGGCCCCGATTCGTTTGCATCCAACCGGAACGGTGATATAAGCTTCCGGTAGCGGGCGCCATCCGAGCGGATCCAGCCAGGTCACCGGGCGGCTGAGTCGATTCCGCGCGCGCTGGGAATTCGCCGTCCTCACCTCAAGGATCGCAACCGAGATCAGAGGGCCCCGTGCCGCTTGAGCCCGACTCCTGGCTCCACGACCGCTACCGCATCCTCGAACGTCTCGGGCAAGGCGGGATGGCCGAGGTCTATCGCGCCATCGACGACACCCTCGGCACGGTGGTGGCGATCAAGGAAAACCGCTTCGTCTCACCCGAGGCAGAACGCCAGTTCCATCGCGAGGCCAGGTTGCTGGCCGCGCTGCGCCATCCGAACCTGCCGCGCGTTACGGATCACTTCTCGACCGAAGGGCAGGGGCAATACCTGGTGATGGACTTCGTCGCCGGGGAAGACTTGCGGACGCGGCTGGAGCGGATGGGTGGCGCCCAGTCGGAAGCGGAAGTGCTGCGCTGGGCGAGGGGAATCCTGAGCGCCCTGATCTACATGCATTCGCGCCAGCCTCCCGTCATCCACCGAGACATCAAGCCCGGTAACATCAGGATTACCCCGGACGGGACGGCCTTCCTGGTCGACTTTGGGCTGGCGAAGGAATACGATCCGACTGCCAGCACCACTCTCGGCGCCAAGGCCTATACGCCCGGTTTCGCGCCGCCCGAACAGTACGGCATGGGGCGGACCGACGTCCGCACTGACATCTACTCGCTCGGCGCGACCCTCTACACCCTTCTGACCGGAGCCTTGCCCAGCGACGGCCTCGAGCGCGCTATGGGCAACGAGCTCCTGGTGCCCCTTCGCAACCTGAACCCCTCGGTCTCGACCCATGGTGCGGCGGCCATCGAGCGGTCTCTATCGATCATGCCGCAGGACCGGTTCGCCACTTCCGAGGAGTTCAGCGAAGCCCTCGAGCGGCCCATCCTGGCCGCCTCGACGCCAACCGTCGTAGGCGGCGGACCGGCGACGACCCCGGCTACGCCGAGACGCGCCTTGCCCTGGCTGCTCGCCGGCGGTCTGGGGCTGGTCATCGTCGTTGGAGGTCTCGCAATCACATTCGGTCTGGGCGGGTTCCCTGCGCTGGGGAAGACCGGCACGTCGTCACCAACCCGCAGTGCGACGACGACTAGGCCCGCCGCCATGCTCGCCCAGGCGACGGCAACACCCGTCGATACTCCGGCTCCCTCCCCCACGCCGGCCCCGACGCCCAGGGGCGGAGGCGGCGGGCAGATCGCCTTCGTCAGCGACCGCACCGGACGACCGCAAATCTTCCTCATCGGTGTGGACGGATCCGGGGAATCACAGCTGACCACTCTTCCAGACGGCGCGTGCCAGCCGGCCTGGTCGCCCGACGGACAGTCGCTGCTCTTCGTCTCGCCCTGCAAGGAGAAGGAGGCCCTCTATCCGGGCGCCTCGATCTACCTCCTAAGCATGGTGGACGGCAGCGTCCGTCGCCACATCGACGTCTTGGGCGGGGCCTTCAGCCCCGAGGGGTCGGAATCGGGGATCGCCTTCACCCATCTGGAACTGAATCAGCCGCGGGTCTGGGTGGCCCGGTCCGACGGCGGCAATCCCCGGCAGATCAGCCAGCCGAACGCCCTGGACAGCCAGCCAAGCTGGTCTCCAGACGGCGAACGCCTCGTGCTGGTGAACACCTCGCGTGGCGACCGCCCCACCCTGTTTTGGGTCTTCCAAGACGGATCGTGGCCCGGAGCCGTGCCGGATCCCGTATCGCGCTCCCAGATCGTCAGCTCGCCGGATTGGTCGCCGCGAAGCGCGTTGATCGCCTACGTCGTCGAGCAGCAGGTGTGGATCGTGGCCTGGGACGCCAAGGGCTACGGAGCTCAACAGCTGACGGTAGTCGGCCCCAACGATGATCCGGATTTCTCCCCGGATGGAGGCTGGATCACGTTCGAGTCGTGGCGCGAGGGGGCGAACCACGAGATCTACATCATGACCAGCGACGGCTCGCAACAGACGCGCCTGACGACCGACTCTGGGCTGGATTACCAGCCCGCCTGGCGGCCATAGCTTCCCGGCGAGCCCAGGGGGGTCGATGCCTCTCGAGCCCGGCACGCTGCTTCTCGAACGCTATCGCATCCAACGCGTCCTGGGCCAGGGCGGTTTCGGCGCCGTCTATCTGGCGTTCGACGAGATCCTGGAGCAGCCCTGCGCCGTCAAGGAGAATCGCAGCCTCTCCTTGGAAGGCGGGCGGCAGTTCCTCAAAGAGGCCCGACTCCTCGCCAACCTGCGTCACCCCAACCTGCCCCGGGTGACGCATCATTTCGAAATCGGCAAGTCGCAATTCCTGGTGATGGACTTCGTCGAGGGCGAGGATCTCGCCCAGCGACTGCGGCGGGTGGGCCGGCTGCCGCCGGAGGAGGTCTTGCGCTGGGTGCGCCAGATCGGCGGGGCCTTGACCTACCTTCACGGTCTGGCTCCGCCGGTCTTCCATCGTGACATCAAGCCCTCCAATATCAAGATCAACCCTCAGGGCGAGGCGATCCTGGTCGACTTCGGCATCGCCAAGGAGGCCGGCCCGGACCAGGCCACCTCCACCGGGGCCAAAGGGGTCTCGCCGGGGTATGCGCCGCCGGAGCAGTACGGCCTTGGTCACACCGACGCCCGGACCGATGTCTACGCACTGGGGGCGACGCTATACGCTCTGCTGACGGATCGTTCCCCACCCGACAGCGTCCAGCGCCTGCTCGGCACCGTCGAGCTTCCTTCCCCGGAAACGATCACTCCCGATCTGCCGCCGCACGTGGTCCGCGCGATCCAGCTCGCCATGCGGCCTGGCAAGGAAGATCGCCTGCCGGATGTGGCGACGCTGTCGCGGCTGCTGGAAGACCCGGACCTGACATGGCCTCCCCCCCAGGCAGCAGAGCAGGAGCAGGAAGCCGCGCGTGCTGCTCAGGTGGAGGTGCGGCTTCAACGAAACCGTGACCGGGGCTGGGTGGCCGCCGGAATTTGCATCGTCCTGGTTTCGACGGGGATATTCGTGGTCGGTGCCCGCTCGGAGCTCGCGCAGTGGGTCGGCCCGGCGCTCCGCCAGGTCGGTCTCGTGGCCCCGGGACTCTCGGCCGCGCCGGCGGCGGCGGGGAGCGAGGTCGCTCCCCTCGTGCGCCGATCGACTACCTCGCCGGCGGCGCGGCCCAGCGCCACCGTCTCGCCCACCGTCACCTCGATTCCCACGCCGACGTCGGTTCCGGTGATGGCCGGTACCGGCAACGCGGTGGCGTGGAGGCCGTACGGCGCGTGGACTTCGGGGGAGCCGTCGCTGATCTTCTCCTTGGCGCCGGACGGGGAGACGGCCGCCGTCGTGCGCGGCCAAGGGGTGGACCTGGTGGATCCAGTCACCGGCGAGGTGAAGCAGGCTTTGCCGCCCTTCCTGGTGAGCCGGACGGCTTACGCCCTGGCGCATCGCGGCGACACGTTGCTGGTTGGGGTCGCGGGCGAAATCCTGCACTGGGATGTGGCCTCGGAGAATCTGGTGGAGAGGCTGCCTATCCCGGGCAGGGATCTGCGGCTGAGCCCGAGCGGCGATCTCCTCGCCGTGCGCGACAAGTACATCATGGTGCTCAACCTGAAGTCGGGCCAGCGCCTGACGTCGCTCGGGGAACCGTACTCGCAGCAGCAGTTCGCCATCTCCCCCGACGATCGCACCTTCGCTCTGACGGATGGGTTGGTCGTCGCCTTGTGGGATCTCGAGCAAGGCGTGATGGAGCGTCGCCTTGTCGGCCACGGCGAACCGACGCAGGGTCTGGCCTTCACCCGGGACGGAAGCCGCCTCGTCTCGGCGAGCGGCGACGTCTGGGATATGGCCAGCGGCGAGCTTGTCGCCGTCTTCGACAGCGCCACGGACCAGATCGCGCTCAGCCCCAACGGAGAGCTCATCATCGGCCGCGATGGATCAGTCTGGGATCTGACCTCGGGGGAGCCGATCGGTCAGATCCCGTTCGATGAAGGGACGCCCGGCACGCTGCTGTTCACCGCCGACGGACGGTTCCTCATCCGACACGTCGGCGCCACGGCCCAGGTTTGGGTAGTCGATCCGGGCGCGGCCGCCCGGGCCGATCAGGAGCCGGCCGCCCAGGAAATCGCTGGTGAGGCGATAGACGATCTCAACCTTTACCGCCTGGTCCGGGGAGAACCCCTGGATGAAGACGAGTACGCCGGGTTTGACGTCAGCCCCAACGGGCGCGCGGTGGCCGCCTGGCATGGCCGGCTGCTGCGGGTGTTTGACCTGCGGGAAGAAATCCCCTTCGCCGAGTTCTCGGTCGCAGGGACGGTCACCGATGCCGCCTTCCTGGGCGACGAATTTCTTGCGGTGGTCGTCGGCGGGACGCGCACGGAACGCTGGGAGGTGAGCTCGGCCCGTAGGATGCAGACCTACGCCGTCGGCGGCGAGGCCATCGGTGCCAGCCCGGCCGGCGACACCTTCGCCGTGCGCTCCAAGTACATCCAGGTCGTCGAATCGCTGAGTGGCGAAGTGGTTCTCAGCCTGGGATCGGCCGACGCTGGCCAGGACTTCGTCTTTACGCCGGACGGCCGCCAGCTCCTGATCGCCGCCGGCCCGGGCGTCGGGGTGTGGGATATCCAGACCGGTCGGCTGACGCGGCAGCTCGCCGGTCATGGCCCTGCGGTCACCGGTCTGCGCGTCACGCCGGACGGCGCCAGAGTGGCGGCCGCCAGCGGGGATGTGTGGGATCTCGTATCCGGAAAGCTGCTGGCCTCCTTCGACCCGACGGCCAAGACGATCGCCCTGAGCGGCGACGGACGGTTGGTCATCGACGCCGGCGGCGCCGTGTGGAACGCGACGACCGGTTTCTTGGTGGGCAGTCTCGAAGTGCAACTGAACCAGGCGGCCTTCGCTCTCGGCGATCGGACCCTGGTCGTCCTCGGAGCGGGGCGCGACCTTTCGGCCTATCGCCCCACCGCGCTCGAGGCCCAGACGGCTTTCCAGCCCAGCGGTATCCAGTCCGATCTCCCGGGACTGACCCTCGAGAACGTCTCTCGGATGAACCTGCTGGGTTGGTGGGGGAAGGACGATCTGCTTTCGCTGCGCGGCCGGGACGGGGCGGCGCCGCGCGCCGTCGCCTTTGGCCTGGAGGTATCTCGCGCCCTGGCGCCCAGCCCGGATGGGGTCACGGTCACCGCGCTTCGCCAGGGAGGGATCGACCTGCTCGACCCGGTGCGCGGCACGGTGGTGGCTTCGTACCGGATGATGCTGAACCCGTCGTGGGTCGAGGGGATTGCCTATGCCGGTAGCGAGCTTCTGGTGGCCAAGGGCCGCGCCGGAGTCGAGCGCTGGGATCTTCAGGGCCAACGCCTGCGACAGCGGTATGAGATCCAAGCCGAGGCCGTCGGGGCAAGCCCGGATCGAAAGTGGATCGCCGTTCAGCACGGAAGCCGTCTGCAGGTCATCGACTTCGTCAGCGGGGAGACGCTCCTGCGCGACCTGGCGATCTCAACCGGAGGACAGCTCTTCGCGTTCACGCCGGACAGCCGTTTGTTGGCCGTCGCCCGTGGGGGCTTCGTCGATGTCTGGGATCTGGCGGAACGGCGGCGCATTCAAATCCTGCGCAGCCAGGAATCGTCGGTCGGCGACCTGGCTTTCGCCCCCGATGGCTCCCGCCTGATTGCTGCCAGTGGCACCGTCTGGGATGTGGCCGACGGCCAAAGCCTCGTCGAATTCGCCAGCGCATCCGAAGCCGGAGCCCTGAGTGCCGACGGGAGTCTCCTTTTCGAAGGCGCCGGCGGCGTGTGGGCAACCGACAGCGGAGAAAGGAGGGCGACCCTGCTCGACCTGCGCGCCCCGGGAGATCAGGTCGTCCTCACCGGCGAAGGAGGCGTGCTTGTCCTGCGGACCGCGGAAGGGAGGCTGTACGTCTGGTCGGCTCGGCCGTTGGCGCCTGAGGCCACGACGACGCCACATCCTCAGGCCGTCGCCGCGAGCAACGCCGCCGACCTGCAACGAGGCAGCCATCTGGGGCGGGGGCGGCTACGGGAGGCCCTCTGGTCTCCGGACGACACCTTCCTGGCGGTCAACACAACGCTCAATGCCATCGTCTACGAGGCCGAGACCCTCTCGCGCCTTCAGGGCTTCGAGGGGGCGAAGGTGGTCGGGTTTGACGCCGACGAGAATGCCCTCGTCGGCGGGGCCGCGCCGCTGACCCGGATTGATTCTCGCACGGGGGAAGTGCTCGAGGACTTCGGCCTAACGGGGATCCGTGCGGCGGCCTACAGTCCGGACGGCGCCTGGCTCGCCCTGGCGGGGCATGTCAGCCCGGAATCGCGCGGGGACGGTGTGGCGCTCATCGCCCTCGCCGATGGTCTGCTGCGCGTCCTTGAATCGGGTCGCAACCCCGCCAACGTGATCGAGCGCCTGGAGTTCACCCCCGACTCCCGCCGTTTGGTGGCCTCCCACTTGCTGGCGGTCTCCATCTGGGAGGTCGAGACCGGCCTCCAGGTGCGCGCACCGATCCAAGGCAACCGGCGGCGCGCGGTCCTGTCCCCCGATGGCACTCGCATCGGCTACCTCACTCCGAATGGGATCCTTGTGGAAGAGTTGGAGCGCGGGGCGACCCTTCGTCTGAAGGCCGATGGGACCGACTTCTGGCAGACCGGGGTGGATATCCCTCGCCTGGAACCGGTGGACATCGACTTCCTCGGTGACACGACGCTGGTGGTGTTCTACCGCAGGGTGGACCGTAACACCGGAGAGTCCGTCGCCGCCATCGCAACGCTGAACCTCCAAAACATGACCGGCGCCATGCGCGTGGCTTCCCTGATGGATTTGAGCCACACCGTGGGTCCCTACACGGAGGCGTATGAGGCCGAAAGGCCCCAGGTCATCCCCGCTTTTGGGCTGAGTCCCTCGGGTACGCGAGTGTACTCACTAACCTCCGACGGGATCGTGCGCGTAGCGAGCCTGGCAGGTCAGCGCTTGGCTGAGACCGAGCCGGAATTCCTTGACGAGATGGCCCTCAGTCCGGATGGGGCCACGCTTGTGGTCCCCGACTCCCTAGGCGGACTCGAAGGGATCGACCTCACCACCGGGCAAGTTGTGCGCCGGGTGCCTGGATCCTGGTATCCGCGCCAGCTGGCGTTCAGCAGCCGTTCGATCCTGACCGTCCTGCAGGAGAATGGGGTTGTCTCCCAGGTCGACGTTGAGCAGGGTCGAGTTGTGGAGAGTTGGGCCGTGGAGGGATGGAGCGCGGCCGATTGGCTTGCCCTGAGTCCCGACGGTCGCCTCGTGGCCATGTTCCGGCGTTTCGCCGGCGACAACCGCGTATTGGTGTTCTCCTTGTCGCCTGAGAGACCCCTTCTCGACCTGGGGCGGTTCCCCCTGCCAGCCGAGCCGGCCTTCGCGCCCGATGGGACGACGCTGGCCATGATGCGACGGGAGGCGGTCGAACTGTGGGACCTACAGCGCGGCCAGCTGCGAAGTCAGATCGACGGCGCGGGGGACACCACCGGTGGTCTGCGATTCGCGCCGAATGGAGAGAATCTGATCAACGGCCGCGGGGAGATATGGGCGACCGCCGACGGCGACAAAGTAGGATCGGTGGAGGGCCCCTTAGGCACCTTCGTCGTGAGCCCCAACGGGGAGGTCCTCATCAAGAATGACGGGACCCTGTGGGATGCGCAGGACGGCCGATCTCTGGGCAGGCTCGAGGGAGTGCTGTCGCCCGCGGTCCAAATGGCCTTCACGCCGGACGGCCGCCGCCTGCTCTGGATGCGAGCTGGCGGCGTGGTGGAGATCTGGGAGATCGCTCCGTAGCCGAAGAGGACTCGAAGCCGGCGCGCCTACATGGCCTCGTCGTCCACCGAGGCAAGCGACGCCGACCCTCTTCAGGCCCGGCGTGCCAGCAATTCGAGCAGCCGCGGATGCTCCGCGTACAACCCCCGGCGCTCCGGCGGCATCAGCACCGCCAGCTGGCACATGACTTCGTCGGCGTTGCGGCCGAGCGATCCGGAGCGGTCGTCCGGATCGAGCGGGGGCAGGCGGAACGGCCGCCCGACGCGCATCTCGATGCGGGGCCGGCGCAGGCGCATCCAGGACGACATCGTCGTCTCCGTCCCCCAATGCGCGATAGCCACCACGGGGCAATCGACCAGGCTCGCCAGGTAGGCCACGCCGGGCTTAGCCCGCCCGAGGCCGCCGTCCCTGCTGCGCGTTCCCTCCGGCGCCATGCCGAAGATCTTGCCGGCACGCAGCCAGTCGGCGGCGCGGTCCAAGGCCTGCCGGTCCACCTGGCCGCGCTGGACGAAGAAGGCGTTCCCCAGGCGCAGGAACGTCCCGAAGATCAGGTTGTTCTTCCACTTCTCGGCCGCCCAGGCCGTCAGGTTGTCACCGCCGACCAACGCGAAAACCAGCACGGCGTCGAGGAAGCTCAAGTGATTGGCGGCGACGATGCACGGGCCATCGGAGGGAAGGTGCTGGCGGCCCTCGACATGGCGCGCGGTCAGCACGTCGAGCAGCACGTTCGCCGGAAGGCGCAGGAAGCGGGCGGCCGTCACATGGACCTCGTCGGTCCGAAATTGTAGCGGCCTTACGCGGGTGTTACAATGCGTCCCCCGAGCACGGTATGACGGACCCGCGCCCCTCTCCCCATTCCTTCATCGAAGGCCCCGAAGTCGCCCTGCGCACCACCGTGGAGTCCTCGAAGGAAGGCGGCGGGGC
>CAYUWF010000061.1:10680-13788 GCA_964448245.1 uncultured Anaerolineaceae bacterium
CTCCATCGAAGATCGCGGGGTAGGCATCGAACGGGTCGACACCCGCCGCCACGACCAGGTGCGGGCGTTCCTCGACCTTCCCTTCCGTCTCTACGCCGGCCATCCGCTGTGGGTGCCGCCGCTCCGGATGGATGCCGAACTGCAGCTCAATCGCCGGAAGCATCCGTTCTACCGTCATTCCGATGCCGACTTCTTCGTGGCGCGCCGCGGTCCGAAGGTCGTCGGGCGTCTCGCCGTCCTGGAGAACCGCCTCTACAACCGGACGCACGGCGTGCGCCAGGCTCAGTTCTACCTGTTCGAGTGCGAAGACGACTTGGCCACGGCCGAGGCACTGTTCCAGCAGGCCGGCGCCTGGGCTCGGGGGCGCGGGCTCGATACGCTCGTCGGGCCGAAGGGTTTCTCCCCGCTCGATGGTTACGGCTTCCTGGTCGACGGCTTCGAGTTTCGGCCGGCGATGACGATGATGAACTACAACCCGCCCTTCTACCCGGCCTTCGTCGAGCGGATGGGCTTCACCAAGGTCGTCGACTTCGCTTCGTGCTACCTGGGCCGTGAAGCGTTCCACCTTCCCGAACGCGTCCAGCGCGTGGCGCAGCGGGCCGCCGAGCGCAGCGGCTTGCGCGTCGTCCGCTTCCGCTCGAAGCGCGAGCTGCGCGCCTGGGCCGGGCGAATCGGTGCAGCCTACAACCGGGCTTTCGTCAACAACTGGGAGTACTACCCACTGACCGGCGACGAGATTCGTTTCGTCACCGACTCTTTGCTCTCGGTCGCCGACCCGCGTCTGATCAAGATCATCGCCCGCGGCGACGAGGCGGTCGGCTTCCTCTTCGCCTTTCGTGACGTGTCGGCGGCGCTGCAGCGCTGCCGGGGGCGGCTGTTCCCCTTCGGGCTGGTCGACCTGCTGCTCGAGATGCGGCGGACGGAGTGGGTGGCGATCAACGGAGCCGGCATCCTGCCGGAGTATCAGGGGCGGGGCGGGAACGCCCTGCTCTATAGCGAGATGGAGAAGACGATCCGGGAGGCGGCTTTTCGGCACGCCGACCTGACCCAGGTGGCGGAAAGCGCCGTACAGATGCGGCGTGATCTGGAGACGGTCGGCGGTGTTGCCCACAAGAACCACCGGGTCTACGCGCGCAGGCTCTAGCCCGAGGGAGGGCCGGGGCCGGCCGGAGGCGGTGAGGGGTATGGCGATTGCGGAGCGGATCGATCTGGCGGCACGAGTGGGCCACGCATGGTGGACACCCCTGCGTCTGTCGTTTGTGCCGGGGAGCCGGCACCCGGTGGTCGAGGCGCTGGTTCCGGAATTCCTCGATCATCTGCGGCGGACCGGCCACGAGGTCCACGACACCCCGCAGGCTGCGACCAACGTTCTTCTGACCGCCGCCCGCTTCGGCGAGCCGGTGCCGTGGCGGCGGGCGCTGATGCTCTCCCATCGACGCGCCTTCGGGCTGCAGCATTCCCCGTCGGTGATCAGCTTGGTCGTCATTACCCCGTCCGAGATGAGGGACATCTTGCGTCGGCTGGAGGTTTCGCTGGCCAAGGAGCCGCCGGATGCGGCGGAGTTCTCCTTCCCGGGCCTGACCGAGCGGGCGCACCGCGTGCTCATCGAGCAGGGGCGCCGCGGGGGCCCGATGCTCTCGCTGGTGCGGCTGGTGCAATCGCAGGCGATCTCCATTCGGGTGATCCTGCTGGTGGCCGATGACCGGCCGCGCGAAGCCTACTACATCGACCTGGTGGGGGCCCATCCCCGCGTGGCGTTCGACGAACCGGCGGCCTTCTATGAAGACATGGCGCGGCGCATCGCCACCGCCGCTTCGACCCGCGAGGTCACCCAGCATGTCGTCCAAGAACCGCCGCTCGACGCCACCACCTGGCGGTCGCTTGAGACACCGGCGGCGATGATGCGGGCGTCGCTCGAGTTCGGCCGACGCTCCTTTTTCACCGAGATGGTGCGCGTGGCCGATCTGGTGAATGTCCCAGGGCTGGCCGAAGCCGTGTCGACCCAATACAGCGAAGGCTGCTTCGCCACCTGGGATGGGCGGGCATCGGCGCTGATCACGACCATCACCGGGAGTGCCCGCCCGGTCGACAAGGGGCGCATCACCGAAGACGAGCTGGCGCTGATCGTCGGCGTGCGGTCGGATGGAAGCGGCGCGGTGGTGCGGCACGTGGAGGGTCGCGGCACCATCCCGCCTTCGTCGGAGGCGGTGGAGATGATGCGCATGGACGCCGTTCTGCCGCAGGTGCGCCTGGCCGGGCAGCCGGCGCCGGTGCCGGTGCTGCGCTCCAAGCTGCACGGACACCGCGGCGTCGCCGCCTACGATCCGGATCGAGTCGAGTTCGTCCCTCTTGACGCCCCGTACTACGCCTATCCGGTCTCCTGTTCGACGGAGGCGCAGGCGGTGGCGATCGAAACCGCTTTTCGCCGAGCGCACTCCCTGCAGAACCCGCATGACCCGCGGACGATTGCCTTTACCGTCATGCCGGGGCACGGTGTCGTCGCAGCCGAAAAGTGGGTGCCGGGCAAAGTTGCCTTTCAGGAGCTGTGGGAGGCGATCGACTCGGGCGCCCTGGCGATCTCGAAGGAGATCCCCCAGGCCTGGCTTGGGTATCGGTTGGACGGGGCGAGGAAGATGGTCGTTGTCGAGGAGGAGCGAGAGGGGTGAGGAGATTGCCACGCCCCCTGCGGGGGCTCGCAATGACGCCTACGGGTGCTACTTCCCCGGCAGGCTCCGCGCGAACGCCACCCCACGCTCGACCCACTTCTTGAGGTCCGCCGGCGTCTTTAGGCCGGCCGCCTTGACCAGAATCCAGCCCTTGGCCGGCTTGCCGCCGCTCAGGTCGAACGGGCGCACGTGGGTCTCCTGGAGAGCCGCGGCGTGCGCCACCGGGCCGACGCGGACGATCATGTCCCGGTCGTGGACGCCGCAAGCCATATTCCCCCGGATCATGAAACCCACGCCCCCGAACATCTGCTTCTCGGTGAGCGAAGGTTGCCGGCCGAGGGCCTTTCGGATGCGTTCGGCGAGGACCTTGTCGTAGGGCACATCAGCCTCCCGGCGCGGCGGGCGCCTTGTTGGCCACGAAAAGAACGCGGCGATCCTCGAA
>CAYUWF010000062.1:0-13622 GCA_964448245.1 uncultured Anaerolineaceae bacterium
ACGGTCGGGGCCGGCGTCATCACCGAGATCCTGGAGTAAGACAGGCATGGCGAAGAAGGACGTGCGGCCGGTGGTCACCCTCGAGTGCACCGAGTGCCAAAGCCGAAACTACATCACCGAGAAGAACCGCCGCAACGACCCGGGGCGGATCGAGTTCAAGAAGTTCTGTGCGAAGTGCCGCAAACACACGCTGCACCGGGAGACCAAGTAGGGGCGAAGCCAGTGTCCCAAGCGCACGGAGCGCAGCGAGGGATGCTTGGCCGGGGCACAGTGCTGTGCGTAGGCCAGTAGCTCAATTGGCAGAGCACCGCTCTCCAAAAGCGGGGGTTGCGGGTTCAAGTCCTGCCTGGCCTGCCTGGACGAGCCGATCGGAGGAGAGGCGTGGCAAAGACCGCGGTGGTTGAAAAGAAACGAGAACCGAACGCCGTGGTTCGCTACTTCCGGGGAATGGCGGCCGAGCTGCGTAAGGTCACCTGGCCGACCCGGCAGGAAGCGCGGAAGCTGACGACGGTCGTCGTCATCGTCGTCGTCATCACGGCCATCGCGCTGGGCGTGGTCGACTATATCTTCTCCCGTCTCATCGGCTGGCTGATCACTTTGGGACCGAGCTGATGACCGAGACGGAAGAGGCGGCGATGGAGCCGCAGACGGACGGGGAAAGGCCGGGCGAGGCGGAGGCCGCGACGGAGCGGTTGCCGGAAACGGGCGCGCCGACGGCCGAGGTGGTCGTGGCGGAGCCGGAATTGGTGGAGTCGCTGGAGCCGATGGAAACCGCCGAATCGGAACCGGTGGCGGAAGCCGTCGCGGTCGAGCCCTTCCTGGCGGCGCTTGTGCCCGCGCCGGCGCCTGCGGTGGCGGCAGCGCGGGCTAAGGCGGCTGAGCCAGTGGAGGCGCGGGAAGGTGCCTCGGCCGAGGAGCCGGAGGATGAGCGCCGCTGGTACGTGGTCCACTGCTACTCGGGCTACGAGGGCAAGGTGCGCCACAACCTGGAGCAGCGCGTCGAGACGATGGGGATGAAGGGCAAGATCTTCGACGTGGTGATCCCCACCGAAGAGGAGATCGAAGTCAAGGACGGGAAACGGCGCACCGTCGAGCGCCACGTTTTCCCGGGCTACATCCTGGTCCAGATGTTGATGGACGAGGACTCGTGGTACGTCGTGCGCAACACGCCCGGCGTGACGGGCTTCGTCGGCATGGGCAACGAGCCGACGCCGCTGCGGCCGGAAGAGGTGGCGCAGATCATCCGGCGCATGGAGGCCGACGCTCCGCGCATCAAGGTCACCTACAAGGCCGGCCAGCGGGTGCGCATCGTCGACGGTCCGTTCAACGATTTCATCGGGACGGTGGACGAGATCGACATGGAGCGGGCCAAGGTCCGCGTGATGGTCTCGTTCTTCGGCCGGGAGACGCCGGTCGAGCTCGATTTCCTTCAGGTCGAGAAGGCCTGACGGACGGGACGTGGGAGGGTCCTTCGACTTCGCTCGCCTGCGGCTCGCTCCGCTCAGGATGCAGCCCAGGCAGGTCGAAGGCGAAGCACCCGCCAAGACCACACAGGAGCTGAGACGTGGCGAAGAAACTGAAGATCGTGGTTCGTGTGCAGATCGAAGCCGGCAAGGCCAACCCGGCGCCCCCCATCGGGCCGGCGCTGGCGCCGCACGGTATCAATCTGATGGCCTTCTGCAAAGAGTACAACGCCCGGACGGCGACCAAGTCGGGCGATATCATCCCAGCCGAGGTGACGATCTACACCGACGGGTCCTTCACCTTTGAATTGAGGACGCCGCCGACGCCGGTGCTGTTGCGCAAGGCGGCCGGCGTCGAGAAGGGCTCGGCCGAGCCGAACCGCATCAAGGTGGGGAAGGTCACCCGGCGGCAGGTTCGGGAGATCGCCGAGGTGAAGATGCGCGATCTAAACGCCGTCGATGTGGAAGGCGCCATGCGCCAGATCGAGGGCACGGCACGCAACATGGGAATCACCGTCGAAGACTAACCCGGTGTGGGAGGCTCTTCGACTTCGAGCCTTCGGCCCTCCGCTCAGGGTGCAGCCTGCTGCATCCTGAGCGAAGCGAGGGCTGAGCAGGGCCGAAGCCCGAGCGCAGTCGAAGGGCCGCCAGGACCACAAGGAGTCGAGATGACCAAGCACGGAAAAAAGTACCGCCAGGCCAGCGCCAAGTTTGAAGCGGACAAGCTGTACGAGCCGCGCCAGGCGCTCGAGCTGGTGCGCGAGACGTCCTACACCACCTTCGATGGGACGGTCGAGGTCCACGTCCGCCTGGGGGTCGATCCGAAGCAGGCGGAGCAGCAAGTGCGCGACACGGTCATGTTGCCGCATGGCCTGGGCAAGACGGTGCGGGTCCTGGTCTTCGCCGAGGGCGACGCCGCCCGGCAGGCCGAGGCGGCCGGGGGCGATATCGTCGGCAGCGACGAACTCATCCAGCGCATCAAGGACGGCTGGCTGGAGTTCGACGCCACCGTTGCGACCCCGGAGATGATGGGCAAGATCGGCAAGTCGGGGCTGGGACGAATCCTGGGGACGCGCGGCCTGATGCCGAACCCCAAGGCGGGCACGGTCGTGGGCGCCGGAGATCTGGGGCGGCTGATCCACGAACTGAAAGCTGGCCGAGTCGAGTTCCGCCAAGACAAGACGGGCAATCTCCACGTTCCGATCGGCAAGGCATCTTTCGCCGCCGACAAGTTGTATGACAATATGGCGACGCTGATGGAGGCGGTCAAGAAGTCCCGGCCGCCGTCGGCGAAGGGCAGCTACGTGCGCAAGGTGACGGTGACGTCGACGATGGGGCCGGGGATTCGGGTCGACCCGAACTCGGCGCAAGCCATGTAGTCAACTCCGCGGTCACCCGGCTGGCACTGCCGGCCGGGTCGCCGAGCTTCGCCGAAGACAGCAGGCGTCCCGCGCAAGCGGGGCTCAATCTCCTGCCGAGGTGAGGACGCTGTGGGGCACGACCTCCGGTGTCTTTGCTTCGATCGAGCGAGGCAAAGACACTTCGATTCTAGGGAGAGGAGGTCAAGAAAAGTGCCCGTTACACGCCAACGCAAGCAGGAATTGGTGCAGGCTTACCGCGAGTGGCTGGAAAGCAGCTCGGGCTTGGTGCTGACAAGCTACTCCGGGATGAGCGTGCGCGCCATGGATGACCTGCGCCGCAAGGTGCGCGAGGCCGGGGGCGAGTTTCACGTGATCAAGAACCGCCTGATGGGACTGGCCCTGCGCGAGGCCGGGATGGCCGTGCCGCAGGAGGCGCTCGAAGGGACGACCGCCATCGGCTTCGCCGGCGACGACGTCACGGCCGTGCTGAAGGCCATCGTCGAGACGGCGCGCCAGGCCGGGGCGCTCAAGGTCAAGGCAGCGCTCTTGGAAGGGCGCGTCTATGAGGCGCGACAGGTGGAGCGATTAGCCGAACTGCCGCCGCTGCCCGTGGTGCGCGCCCGGCTGCTGGGCCTGTTGCAGGCTCCGGCGACGCGGGTGGCCGGCGCCCTGGCCGGGTCGGTCCGGCAGGTAGTGAACGTGGTGAAAGCGTATTCCGAAACCCAGCCGGCCGGGGCGTAGACCCCCACCGGACTCAGGGAACCACGCGACAGCAAGGGAGACTGAAATGGCTGATCTGGCAAAGCTCGTGGACGAACTGGGGAAGCTGACCGTCTTGGAAGCCGCCGAACTGACCAAGATGCTCGAGGAAGCGTGGGGCGTCTCGGCCGCGGCCCCGATGGCGATGGCCGCCATGCCGGCCGGCGGCGGTGCGGCAGGCGCCGCCGAGGCGGCGGAGGAGAAGACCGAGTTCGATGTGATCCTGAAGGACGTCGGCCCGAAGAAGATCGACGTGATCAAGGTCATTCGCCAGATCACGAGTCTGGGGCTGAAGGACGCCAAGGACATGGCCGAAACCAGCGGGGCCAAGGTGCTGGAGGCCGCTACCAAGGAGGCGGCGACGGACGCCAAGGCCAAGCTCGATGCGGCCGGGGCCAAGGTCGAGTTGGTCTGAGGTTTCTCCGACCGGAGGAAGAGGCCGCCGCGAGGCGGCCTCTTCTCGTTTGGGGGAGGCTGGCGTAGTATTGACCGGCGAGGTATCGTGCGAGAGCGCATCCTGGTCATCGAAGACGAAGACAAGATCCTGCATTTCCTGGAGCGCGGCCTGACCTACGAAGGCTACCGCGTGGAAACGGCGGCGGACGGCCCCTCCGGGTTGGCCCTGGCGCGCTCGGAGACGCCGGACCTGGTGATCCTGGATTGGATGCTGCCGGGGCTGGACGGCCTGGAGGTCTGCCGGCGCCTACGCGCCGCCGGGCCGACGCCGATCCTGATGTTGACGGCGCGCGAGTCCGTCTCGGATCGAGTGCTCGGGCTCGACGCCGGCGCCGATGACTACCTGGTGAAGCCGTTCGAGTTCGACGAGCTCGTGGCGCGGGTGCGGGCGCTGCTGCGCCGCGCCCGGCCGGAGGCGGCGGACCTGCTGACCTTCGGCGATCTCCGTCTGGACACGGGGACGCACCAGGCCTTTCGCGGCGAGCGCCCGATCGAGCTGACCGCCAAGGAGTACGATTTGCTGGACCTCTTCATGCGCCATCCGCGCCAGGTGCTGACGCGAGAGGTGATTTTCGATCGGGTGTGGGGTTACGACTTCGGCGGAGAAAGCAACATCATCGAGGTCTACGTCCGCTACCTGCGACAGAAGACCGAGGCCGGAGGCGAGCCGCGCCTGCTGCACACCGTGCGCGGCGTCGGCTACGTGCTTCGGGAGTCGTCGTGATCGCGCTTCGCATCCCACAGGGGGCCCCGCGGCCTACGACAGCTTCCTCAAGGAAGGCCGCGGGGTGATCGCGCTTCGCATCCCGGAGGGGATCCCGCAGGGACCCCGCCTAAGCAGCGTTATTGCGAGCCCCCGTCAGGGGGCGAAGCAATCGCATCAGCGAGGAGATTGCCACGTCGCCCCTCGTTGCTCTCGGGGCTCCTCGCAATGACATACGGAGAAGGCCGCTGGGTACTTGCGCTTCGCATCCCGCAGGGGATCCCGCAGGGACCCCGCCTAAGCAGCGTCATTGCGAGCCCCCGTCAGGGGGCGAAGCAATCGCATCAGCGAGGCGATTGCCACGTCGCCCCTCGTTGCCCTCGGGGGTCCTCGCAATGACATACGGAGAAGGCCGCGGGGTGATTGCGCTTCGTCGCGCCTTGCATTGCGCCTTGCATCCTGAAGAGGACTCCGGAGGGGGCACACCTGTCCCGCCCGTCTCATCGCCCCGGCGGGCCGGGGCTCGCGGCCCGAACGGGGTGTCCTTCGGGAACCCGCAGGGGACCACGCGACCTACGAGGAACGCCAGCAGGGTGGTCGCCGGATGACGCTGCGTGCCCGGCTGACGCTGTGGTACGCGGCGATCATGGCGGTCGGCCTGTTGTTCTACGGTGCGGCCGTCTACTCCATCCTGGTCTACAGCATGACCCAGCAAGTGGACGAGATGCTGGCGCGGACCGCCGACGATATCCGCCAGACTTTCCGGCGGGACGTGCGCGGCGTGAGTTTCTCGGCGCTGGCGCTCGATATGACGGCCCGCATTTACGCCCAGGTCTGGGACGCCGAGGGCGGACTGGTGGCGCGCAACGCGCCGCTCTTGGACGAGCCGCTGGACGCGGCCCGGTTGGAGGGCACGGGCTCGGCGCTCTCGACCGTCCGCCTGGACGGGATTCCGCTGCGGGTCCTGACGTATCCACTGGTGACCTCGCCCGAAGGGGAACTGGTCGGGCACTTACAGCTGGCGGCGTCGCTGCAGACGGTGGAGGCCGCCCGCCAGCTGGTGCTCTCGGTGCTCGTCGTCGGCGGGGTGCTGGCGGTGGGGTTCGCGGCGCTGAGCGGCTGGTCCACGGCGGCCACGGCGCTGCGTCCGCTGGATCAGGTGACGCAGACGGCGCTGCAGATCACGCGCGCCGACGATCTTTCGCGGCGGATCCCGCTGCGCGGCCCGCCGCGGGATGAGGTCGGCCGGTTGATCGTCGCCTTCAACGAGACGCTGGAGCGGCTCGAGCGTGTGTTCGAAACGGAGCGCCGTTTCATGGCCGACGTGTCGCACGAGCTGCGCACGCCGCTGACGGTCATTCGCGGCAACATGGACCTCATCCGGCGCACGGGGAAGGCCGACGCCGAGTCGCTGGAGGCGGTCGTCTCGGAGGTCGATCGGATGACGCGCATGGTGCAGGACATCCTGCTGCTGGCACAGGCCGAGAGCGGGAAACTGCCGCTGGGGCGCGAGGTCGTCGAGCTCGATACGCTGATGCTCGAGGTGTTCCAGCAGGGGAAGCTCTTGGCGCAGGGGCGGCAGGAGGTCCGGCTGGGGCAGGAGGATCAGGCGCGGGTGGTGGGGGACCGCGACCGGCTGAAGCAGGTCCTGCTTAACCTGGTAGCGAATGCCGTGGCCTTCACGCCGGCCGCAGGGGAGGTGACGATGTCGCTGGCGTGCCTCGGCGGCTGGGCGCGCCTGACGATATCCGATACGGGCCCCGGCATTCCGAAGGACGAACTGCCGCATATCTTCGAACGCTTCTACCGCGTCGACCGCGCTCGCCGGCGCTCGGCCGGCGGTGGAGCCGGCCTGGGGCTCTCGATTGCCTACTGGATCGTGCGGATGCACGACGGACGGATTGAAGTGGCTTCCGACGAGGGGCGGGGCACGACGTTCTCGGTGTGGCTCCCTCTGGCGGCGGAGCCGCCGGCGCGTCGGCCGGCGACGGGATCGACCTCAGGATAGCCGCTCGGCGGCGCGGCGGCACAGCGTTGCGCCCCCCGCGTCGAGCCAGGACTGCAGTGTCGGGCTTGCGTTGAGGCCTGTGTCCAGGTCGCTCAGAATCCCGCTTCCCCAGCGAACATAGCGCGCGGTTTCGGATGGCCAGGCGAGGGGGTTGCTCTGGATTAACCCGTGGCCGCCGTTGTAACCGGCGAGCGCAAGCGCCGGATCGCCTCCGGCGAGCTGCAGCCCCCGGCTCAGGTAGGAGAGTCCGCGCCGGGCGTTGACCTCCGGGTCGTAGGCATCCTCATCGGGCCCAAAGTGGAAGGGCATGACCTGGAACAGACCCTGGGCGCCGGCAGCGGACCGAGCCGAAGGATCGCCGCACGACTCGAGAGTCATCACGACCGCGACAAGGTCCACTGGGAGACCATATTCGCCGGCCCAGCGTTGAATCTCCGGTGTCCAGGCCTGGACGGATGCGGTGAAGGGGGGCGAAAGCGAGGCCCCTGCCGGAACGGCGGCTGCCGGCGGCGGGCCGGAGAGAGGGATGGGGTTGGTGCGTGCGAGTTGGCTCGCCCAGAGGATCGCCGCCAGGAGCATGGCGCTCAACAGGCATGGGATGGCGGCCGCCGGCCGGAAGGAGGAGCCCGGCGGTGGCGCAAGCAGGGGAAGGGATAGTGCGATTCCTTCATAGCCTGCGGAAGGACCCCTTGTCTGGCCCACAGGCCCTCGCCCGCCGGGCCGGGAAGAGAGTGCGGACTGCGATCCACCGTAAGGAAGCCAGGTGAGGGCCATCGGATGGGACGGCGGGCCGCGGGATTCTCCCGCGGCCCGCGCGCGCTCGGTCAGCGAAGGGCTTCTTGACGGACCTGAGGAGAGCCTTGCGGCTGGGAAGAATGCGGGACCCCGTTAGTGTGCTGGCGGCGGGGGCCGATGGGCCGCAGATACAAGGCCTGGCCCTCTTCTCCCTGGGAAAACAGGCGGTTGCCGCCCAGGGTGAAGGAGCCGATCATCAACACTCGGATGAGCCAGATCAAGAGGGCGACGAAGACCGGTACCGCTCGGATCAACGCCTCGCGGCCGATGACGGCGTTACCGAGAGCAGAGTGGCCGACAAGCGCCACGGACACGGCCCACCAGGTGAGAACGGCGTTGATGGCCGCCGCCACGAACCAGGCCGCCAAGACGTACCACGCCTCGATGGCGTGTCCGGGGCGGCCGGGAGTGAGCAGGCGGGCAAGGCCGGCGAAGTCCATGGCGCAGAACGCCAGGGCCAGGATTGTCGCCCAGCGAATGCCAGCGAATCGCAGGTCCCCCAACAGATCTGCCAGGGCGAACTCCGTCGTGCCGTAATTGAAGGTTTCGAAAGCGAGTAGAGCCCCCAGCATGATGGCGCCGAAAACCAGTCCCTTTCGAACAGAAATACGGGACAGGCGCTGCGTGAGACCCTGCAGGGCGCCGCTCGGCAAGCCGAGCCGTTGAACGTGAGACGGGTAAGCCGACATCGTGACCTCTTTCCGCGAAAGGTACTCCGGATGGCCACTACAATAGAACAGGCGTTCTATCTTGTCAAGAGGGAGTTTCGGGCGCCAGAGAGGCTTCGGAGGCGTTGCCGGGGCGCCTGGCCCGCGTGTAGGCCAGGATCAGCAGCAGCCCAAGGGCATAGGCGGGGATCATGACGGCCCCCGCTTCTGGGCCGAAGCTTCCGCCGGTCCCCCAGGCCGGCCCATCCACCGTGTGTTTCATCAGGGCGAAGGGCTCGAGGCCACTCACCTGGAAGCCATAGACGGTCCCCTCGAAGAAGTTCCAGCCGATGTGTAGGCCAATGCTGAGCCACAAGCGGCCGGTGCGCAGCCAACCGAAAGCCAGGAAGTACCCGGCGGCCACCAGGCCGACCGTCGAGGCGGCCCCCGCTCCGGGATTCGCGAGGTGCAACAGGGCGAAGATGGCGGAGGACAGGAACAGCGCCCAGCGCAGACCGGACCCGTCGACCAGATTCTGGAGCTGGTAACCGCGGCTGAGCAATTCCTCTTGATAGCCCACGAGGATAAAGACGAGAAGACTGAGGGCGAGACCGCCGGCGACGGTCGCCGCCGAGGAAGTCTGCCAGGCCCACCCTTGCCAGTGAGACCATCCCAGCCCGATCTCGATCAGGAGGACCAGCCCCAGTTGCGCTGCCGGGATGAGGAAACCGACGGCAAGGTCGAGCAGCGTGCGGCGATCGAAGACGAACCCCAGCGACACGAACGTGCGCCGATCGAGAAAACGCCGCGCCAAAATCGTGGCGGCCGTGATGCCGACCGCCCCTGCGGCCGCCGAGGCAAACATCACCGGCATCGAAATCGGCCTCCGCACCAGGACACCCGGCAGGAAGACCAGCGGGAGGCTGCAGCAGGCCACGAAGGTGAAGGCGATGGCGCCCTGGGCGAGGAGCCGCCAGCCGGCGCGAGGCCGCGGCTCACGTGGAGAGACGAAGATCCTCGCCAGCGTCGACCGATCGTGAAGCGGGGAGAGCGGCACCCCGCCGTGAGAATCAGGAATCATGCGGGACCGCGCCAGGGCAGCCGTATTGTTCCGGCATCAGGGCGTTAGGCTCGCGTCTCATGCGAGTAGGTCTCCCCGGCTGCGACGGGAACCGTCAGCCGGTTGCCCTCCGGCGGAAGAGGGCAAGTGGCGAACGGGGTGAAAGCGCACGGTGGGTTGTAGGCCCGATTGAAATCGAGAACGGCGACGCCGTCCCGCGGAGGCTCGGCTACGAGGAACCTGCCGGCCGGATAGGTCGTGTTTCCGTTCGTGGCGTCGGCGAACAGGAACCACAGCCGGGCCTCACCCGTGGGAACGGCGCGCAAACTGGCGGGGCGGCCGTCCAGGCTGAAACGCGCCGTCCCGAGCAACGGTTCGAGGGTGATATTGCCAATCACGTCGGGGACCGGGATGGTGTCTGCTCCGGCGGCGGCGTCGAAATCGGCCTCGATTCGGAAAGCCGGATCCGGCGGGTACCACGACCGTCCTACGAAGGCGGTCCGTTCGCGGCGGGCATTGTCCCACACCCGTAGCCCGATGCGCTGGCCGCGCTCGATCACGATCAGTGTGAGTTCGCCGACGCGCAGGAAGGTCGGATCTTCTGCGGTGTCGGGCTGCAGGGGCTGGCCCACCGGGGGAGCTCCCTCGAGGCCCGATGCCAGGGGCGTCGCCGAGCGAAAGAAGACCTTTCCCCCGCGGACCTCGAAATCGCCGAGGACAGCGGGCGCGGGGGGCGGAAGACGAAGGTCGACCTGTTGGCCGGCGCCGGCCGACTGATTCCCTTCGGTCAGCCAGTGCAGCCCTGCCAGGGCCAGCCAGCCGTCGCGGCGGCGCAGGTCGTCCTCCTTCTGTCGCCGCCAACTTAGGAGCTCCTCAAGATACGGGGGGACCATTGCCAGATCGGCCGCGCCTCGGGCGGGGCTATCCGCCGCTCCCGCTGCGCGGCGTCAATTCAAGTAGATCCGCTGCGGGTCGAGTTGGCGGAGCAACGACAGCTCGTCCCGTGTCACCGCCTCTGTCGTGCGCAGGGCCGGGAGGAGGCGCAGGTCCCAGCCGGTCTGCGCCCGCGCCTGCGCCGGGTCGATGCCGGGGTGCACGGCCGCCAGCACGAGCTCGCCCGTCTCGTCCGGCTCGAGGATGCCCAGGTCGGTGACGACGGCGGCCGGACCGCCGCCGCGCAGGCCGGCCGCCTGTCGCTCGTGGCGCCCGCCGAGGAAGCCGGCCGAAGTGCGGAAATCGACTCGCGGCGGGAAGCGGCGCTTCTCGTGGGGCGTGATGTAGTAGCAGCGGTCGGCCCAGGCGGCGATCTCCATCGATCCGCCCGATCCGGGCAGGCGGACCTTGGGCTTGGCGTACGGTCCGATGACCGTGGCGTTGACGTTGGCGAAGCGGTCGATCTGGGCGCCGCCCATGAACCCGACCGAGACCAAGCCGCGCTGCAGGTAGCAGGCGAAAATTTCCCACATCGAACACACCGACAGCGCCCCGGAGACCAACGTCGGATCACCGATCGACAGCGGCAGGCGCGCCGGTTGGGCGCCGATCACGCCGGCCTCGTAGACCATCAGCAGCCCCGGCGCGTGAGTCCGCCGAGCCAGGTTGCAGGCCAGGTTGGGAAGCCCGACCCCGACGAAGACGACATCGCCGTCACGTAAGAGACGGGCGGCGGTGACCGTCATCAGTTCGGAAGAGGTCAGGTCGGACATGGGTCCCCCCATAAGGGACGATGCGTCTGCGGTGTCACTGCCATCCGGCCGTCTCCATCCCCAGCGTATCCTGAATCATCGTCGTCAGCCGGCGTTCCAGCGTGTGGAACGAATAGTAACGCCGACCCAGCTCGTAGTTGTGGTCGGTCATGTCCGCCGCCAGATCGGGGTCGTCCAGGACCTGGCGCGCCCTCTCGACCGTCTCGTCGGTGATGAAGTCCTCGAACTCGATCACGCGGAACCCCTTGGGCTTGATGTCGGTGCGGAAGATCTCATAGGAGCTCATCACGATCGGCCGCCGGTAGTATAGCGTCTCGATGAAGGCGTTGCCGAAGCCTTCGACCGTCGACGGATACGTGACGAGTTCGGATTGCTGGTAGGCATCGGCTAGCGAGAATACCTGCCGGCCATCTGGCAGGCTGGCCCGCTCTGGGGCCAGGATCTCGGAGGCGAAAATGACGCGGACCTCCAGCAGCTCGGCGTAGCCGCGCAAGTGCCGTTCATAGGCCGTCCCCTCGTCGCCGGAGGCGTGCGAGGCGAGCAGCACGCAGCCGTCGCTCAGCCGCCGGGTGAGCTCGAGGGCGAGTTCGATTCGCTTGCGCGGCACGACGCGCGTCGGCTGCAGCAGCAGGCGTTGGGCGGGGGTCAGCCCCAGCGCCCCATAGAACCGGGCGCTCACCTCGTCCGGCCCGGCCGGCGGCGTGTCGAAGTCCATCACGTTGGGAATGAGCACGGCGCTGATTCCGGCGCGCAGCGCCAGCTGGCGCGCGGCGAAGGAATTGATGACGACATGCCGCAGCGACGGTAGCTGTGGTGGGAAGGCGGCGCGCAGGTAGTCGCCGGCGCCGTGAATCGCCAGGCGGGTCCGTTCCCAGCTGAAGTCGTGGTGATGGGCGATCGTCGGCAGCCCGCTCTCGGCGATCATCTCGACCAGCGCCAAACCGAGCGGGATGTTCAGCGGCAGCGACAGGGCGTTTTCCACGACCAGCAGGGCGAGACCGGCGCTGCGGACAAACTTCTCCAGGTGGGGCTTGAGATGCTCCTGCAGCTGCTTCACTTCCCGCGAGGTTTCGTGGGTGCGGGTCGGCGAAGAGAAGATTTGCTCGGTCAGGGCCAGAATGCGCGGGTGGAGGAAGTGGGCCTCGGGGACGACGACGGTGTGGTCGGCGGGCGTATCCGACTCGCCGGCGAAGTAGAAACACTCGAAGTCGAGGCCGTCGAGGATCGCCGCCCACTTCCGGGTTTCCAGGCTGACCCCGTCGCTGCCGGCGAAGCGGGTCGAGACGAAGCCGACTCGCCGGCGCGGCTCCTTCACTTTCCATCCCATTGGGTCTGTGCGGGATCGGACGTGACCCGCCTCTGCAGATCGACTTCGGGCAGGCGCCGCAGAACCCGGTCGAGGCCGGCGAAAGGCGCGTCCGGTTGCTCGGCTCCGGGTGCGGTCAGGTGCAGCACGGTGGACTGGGAGGGACGGAGGCGCATTCCGATGCGCACCGCTAGTTCGGCCAACGGACCGCCCCGCACCGGCACCAGGACGCGGCGGATCTCCTGCGGCAAGGGGCCGCGGACGATGGCAGTGTCGCACGGCGTGGTGGCCAGCAGCTCGTCGATGTCGGCTGCCATCGCCTCCCGGCGATGCTTCTCGAGCACGGCCTCCAGGCGCTCGAGCACAGCCGAGGCCTCGGACGCGTAGAGGGCGGTCAGCAGGTCGAGCGAGCGGGAACGATCGAGCGTCACGCGGCGGCAAGGGCTCTCAAGGGATCAGTAGCGCCCATAGTTGACGGGCTCGCTCCAACGCGGCGCGACGCGCAGTCGTTCCTGGGTCTCGGCACCGAGCTTCTCCCAGTAGGCCAACCGATCGGGCACGCCGAAGACCCACTCGTCGAGCCAGGCCTTGACCTGGCCGGGGTCGGACGAGAGATGGTCCCACTCGAGATAGAAGGCGTTGTCGCGATCGTAGTAGCCCTGGGTGTAGGAAGGGTGAGCACAATACGGGACGTGGCAGACGGCGTCGACCACCAGGCCCGGTACGATCGTGCGGTTCGGGTCGGAGCGGATCACAGTCGAGTCGACGATTTCCTCGGCGGTGACAATCACGCGGGCCGAGGCGAAGGCGGCTTCCTTCTGTTCGCCGAGAATGCCCCACAGATGGCAGTTGCCATCGGTGTCGGCGCGCTGAGCATGGACGATGGCCACATCCGGATGGAGCGCCGGGACGGTGACGACCTCCCGGCCGGAGTAGGGGTCGACGATGGTGCGGTAGTTGGGGTTGGCCCTGGGCAGGTCATCGACCCCGGTCGGGTTCATCGGCAGGAACGGAACCCCGGAGGCGCCCGCCGTCAGCCGCGAGATCATGGCGAAATGTGAGTACTCCTCCCATTCGAGCGTGCCGGCCTCGAGGGCGGCGCGCAGGATGCGCAGCGAGCCGATCCCGGGATTGCCCGCATAAGAGAAGATGATCTTGCGGGCGCAGCCGGCGGCGACCATCTGATCGTAGATCAGATCGGGCGTGGCGCGGGCCAGGGTCAGATCCCGCCGACCCTGGCGGATGATCTCATGCCCGGCGGCGAAGGGGATCAGGTGGGTGAAGCCGGCGGCGTAGATCAGATCGCCGTCGTGGACGTGGGCGGCGACGGCCTGCGGCAGCGTGGTGAGCTTCGACAT
>CAYUWF010000063.1:0-13521 GCA_964448245.1 uncultured Anaerolineaceae bacterium
TCGGGGCAACGCCGACGAGGCCCTCACGTCGACGGCGGGCCGGAGTTCGGGCCGAGCATCGTCATCTGGATCGGCGGGCGTCGTCCGTCTAGGAGGATATATGGGGCCTCCCTGCCCACGGGGGTATATCCTGACCAGAATGCCGGAGGCCCCGAAAGGGATCCATCTAGACTGATGATAGCACAAACGTTCTAGGGAGGCAAGCCCGTCCTCCCTGTCCGGCGCCCGGCCGCTGGTGAGGAGGGCAGGAGCCCGGGAGGCCAGGTCCCCAAAAAGAAAACGGACGCCGGCATCCGGCGTCCGTTCGGATTCGAGGGGCTCGGGCCGGAACTAGTCGATATCCCAATAGGCGATCTCTTCGGAGTCGATCGTGAAATCGATCGTTTTGCGGGCGCCGATGAAGAAACCGAAACCGCCCTTGTCGGGAAACGTCGAATCGTCGATCTTCGCCAGCAACGTCCCGTTGGCGTAGAGGGAAAGCTCGTTGTTCTCGGCCCACACCCCGATGCGGTTGACCTTGTCGCTGCCGGCTTGGATAGCCGAGTTGGCGGTCGAACTGATCAGGCTGTTCATGTTCTCGCCATCCCAGGTGCGCAGGGAATATCGTCCGTCGCAGGTGAAGCCGAACAGATAGCCTTCGTTGGGGTCGTGGATATCGGGGACTCTGAAGATCAGGCCGTACTGGTCCGACCCCTGGCAGGTGCCGATGCGGATCGTCGCTTCCAGGTAGGCGCTCTCGAACTCCGGCCAGGTCAGGCGCCAGCCATCGGCCGTGGTCAACCCGGTCAGAACAAACTTCCCATCCTCGACCTCCGCCTTGGTAAAGGAATCCTCCCCGATGTTCCAGCCGGTGGCGCTGGTGAACGTGTCGCGCCAGGCGGGCTGTCCCAAAGCCGTGCGCGGGTCGCCCGCCATCGGCGTGGGGGTATTCGTCGCCGGAGGCGTGGCCGTAGGGCTCGGGGTCGATGTCGGTGGAACCAGAGTCGGCGCGGTGGTCGCCGAGGGCGGGGCGGTGGCGCCGGGGGTGTCGATCGTCACCTGCGGCTGGGTCGGGGGCGGGGCGGAGGCCGTCGCTTGCAGGGCCAACGTGGCGCTGACGATGGTCGCCACCAGGTCGTCGACGTTCACCGGCGTGGCGGGCTGCGGCAGGCATCCCGCGAGGGCCAGGAGGATGACGAGGGGGAGCAAGGCATGTCGGCTCATGGATGTCCTTTCCCGGCGTGCTCGGCCTTCGGCGCGGCCGCCAGACAAGAGATCCGCCGCAGGGGGCTCCTACTGAATGTACACCTCGAAGACCCGGCGGGCGAAGTCCGTCGCCACGGGAAGCAGGACCGAGACCACCAGCGTACGGAGGATGGCCGGGTTGTACGGCCAGGTGTTGGCCTCCTGGAGTTCCCTTTCGTAGGCGACGAGGGCCTTGACCTCCCAGGGGTGGTTCCCCCTCGGCTCTCTATTCTGCATCCGTTCCAGCAGAAGATGGAAGGCGCGGGGCAGCTGCTGCCGCACAGTGGGCAGGTAGATGAGGAGCACGAGCCCCAGAGTCGCCCAGATCGACCGCCGGTGGGCGATCGTCCGGTCCAAGAGGGAGGGGGAGGGACCTTCGGCCACCTCAATCGCCGTACAGGTCGCGGGCGGCCTTGGCCCCCCGGCGCTGTACTTCCTGGTCGTCCGCCGCCGCGCCCAGGGCGGCGTACAGCTCCGTGTCGTAGTCTCGCACCCGGATGACGACCGGCATCGGCACGGCATGGCCCAGGATCAGCGCTTGCTGCCGCGTGTCGAGCCGGGCCAACACCTCGCGCAGGGTCGTCGCCCCGCTGACGCCGGAGAAGACGGCCCGGATATCGGCCTCGTTGTCGAGCAGGCAGCTGATGCGCGTCCCGATCTGGCTCATGACCTCTTCGTCGATCCCGCTCGGCCGCTGGTCGACGACGAGAAGGGTCACGTTGTACTTGCGCAGCTCACGGGCAATGGTGCCGAAGATGGTGTGCCCGGCGATGGCCGGGTCGAGGAACTTGTGGGCCTCCTCGATGACGATCGCCAGCGGGTGCGGCTCGTCGGCCTTCTTGCCGACGGCCATGTCCATCTGCCGGACGTAGCGCTGGTGGATGCGGCGCGTCAGGAAATTGGCCACCAGGACGTAGGCCTCGAGCAGGTTGCCGTAGCGGCCGAACTCCAGAACGACGCTCGTCTTGCGGTTGAGGCGCAGGAAGATGTCTTCCACGACGTCTTCGGGCTCTCCGGGGACGAGGAACTCCAGGCGGCGGAAGAGCTCGAACTTGCGTTGGATGGCGTGCAGTGTGCCTTTGACGATCGATTCGTCCTCGAGCATCTTGTCCAGCTCGGCGTCCTTCTCCTCCGAGAGCAGCTTGGCGATCCAGGACCTGCCCAGCCGACGCCGCAACCAGTACAGCGCGCCGACCTGGACGTCGCTCAAGTCGAGCAGGCCGGCCAGCATCTCGACGTCTTCGGGCTCGATCTGGTCGTAGCCGATCTGCAGCACGCGGTCGACCTTGCTGTTGCGCGCCGCCGAGGTCTGCGGGTCGAGCGTGACGACATTCACCGAACCGTCGGTGAACAGTTGGCGCAGGCCCTTGAATTCCCGCTCGGCCTCGCCGCGAACCGTCCAGCCGTAGTCGTTGTGCATGTCGAAGATCAGCACCGACGCCAGCCGCGAGCGGATCACTCCGGCCAGCAAGGTGCGGGTGATGAAGGACTTGCCGGTGCCGCTCTTGCCGAAGACCCCGGACGACCGCTCGACCAGCCGCCGGAGATCGAGGTGGATGTGGACCTGCTCCATGTCGAGCGGCGTCCCGACGAAGAAGTGGTGCTTGTCCTCGCGGCCGAAAACCCGTTCGACATCGCGGGCGGTGGCCTCGAAGACGGCGGTGAAGTGCGAGGGGACCGTCTTGACCGGTCGCGGCTCGTCCTCGCCCTCCTGCAGCACGAGCATCGGGGTGATCTTGAGGGCGCCGAAGGCGAGACCGCCGGTGTACACCTCGGCGGCGAAGGCATCGCCGGCGGGCGGCGGCTGGCGCACAAGGTCCGGGTTGATCGCATCCAGGGCAATGTCGGTGATCAGCCCGAAGAAACGGCTACCGCTGGCCCCCTCGATGACGACATAGCGGCCAACGGCCAGTCGCTCGATCGACAGCTGGGGGTTGAGGTTGACGAGCAGGCCGGTCGAGAGCGATCCCCCGACGACCATCCCCAGCGGGGATTCACCGGAGCGTGGGCCGAAGTAGGAGTCGAGAGAAGGCGTCTCGCTCATTCGTGTCCCACGATATGCGGCCCCTGCGCCTGAGGGTCACGGACAGACGACCCCCACCCCTTGCCCCCGCGGAGCGTCCCGTAGGGGCTCCCCCTGCTCGTGATGACGCGCGCAGTCGGGGGAATCTTGCAGGGGGAGGGGAGGGTTTCTTGGGAGGTGGGGGGAGCTTTGCTCCCCCCACCTGCCAAAACCTCAACCCCCTCTCCGCCACGCAACCGCGGCCCTGTCGTACCCTCTCCGCGGGGAGGGGGGTAGGGGGTGAGGCGGGGCGAGCTTGCCAGGGCATGCACGTTAAGCCTGCAGGCTCCGCACCAGGTTGTTGAGCCTCGCCAGGTCGCCGGAGAGGAGCCGCGCGCACTCGCGCCCGGCGCCGATGAGAAAAGCACGCCGCTCCGCCTCGGGGAGAGCCTGGGCCGCCAGGCGGAAGGCCGCCGCCAGCAGGCTGTCGGTCGGGAGCTGCGGCGCCGCCAGCACCAGCGGCAGAAAATCGAGCGAGGTGGTGAACTGGCGGACCTCGCCGGGGGGCAGGCTGTGGATGTCGGCCAGCGTATTCGGCGGCTGGGGCGGCAGATCGTAGACGTAGCCGGCCCCGTCGTGGTAGCCGACGCTCAGCGCGCGGATCTCGATCGGAATCGGGCGGACGAACTGCTGATCGAGCCGGACCTCCTCCTGGGGAGCGTCGGAGGCGGCTAGTTGCCGCGCCAGGTCGTCGTCTTCGATGCTGATCTCGTAGATCAGACCGATCACCTGGCTGCGCCCCCCCTGGGCCGGCGCGCGGCACAACCCGCCGAAGGCGGGCATGTCCGGCTCGGTCATCCGAATCCCGCCGGCGTACCCTTGAATATTGCAACGGGTGACGCGGCCGATCAGCCGCGCTTCAGGCTCGGCGGCGGTGCGGGTCATAGTCGGTGCCGTCGGCGGCGGCTCGTCCAGCGCTTGGTCTGCGCCTTCTGGGAGGCCAGGCCCGACATCCCATGGCGGATGAGCGCCGCCTGGACCAGCCCGTCCAGGGCACGCCGGTCGTCCTGGCCGACGAGAGCCAGCTCGTGCGCGCGCACCAGGGGGTAGGGGACGCCGGTGAGGCGGCACTGCTCGACGATCCCGGCGTGGACGACGGCCATCCGTTGCGAATCCTCGGCGACCCAAGCCGGGACCTCGACCCGGGCGATGCCGTCCTGAGCCCCGGTGTGCAGGTAGAAGAACTGGATCTCGTGCCCGCGGGCGCTGAATTCGTCGTTGATCTTCGCCGGATGGCGGAAGCGGGCGCTGCGCGTGTGGACGGACAGACGTCGGCCAAAGAGCAGCCGATCGGTCAGTCGCCCCCGCGTGCCCGTCGCGCGGCCGCGGGCGGCTTCGACTAGGTCGACGACGTTGGCGCCGCGCGGGCGGCTGATGTACCCCGCCAGCGCCACACCGCCGTCGCGCAACCGGTCGAGCGCCTCCAGGTACTCGTCCAGGACGTGCTGAACGTCGGGGCGGGCCGCCTTCTGCTCCTGCGAGGCCGCCCACAGCAGCAGGCCGTTGTCGAGCAGTGCCAGCGACGGCGCCTGGGCTTTCTCTCCGGCCAGGCGCGCCAGCTCCGCCAGCTCGGCCGCGTCGCGGCGGGCGTTGATCAAGTGCGTGTCGACCGGCAGGCCGCGCGTATCGTGTAGGTCCTCGTCGGCATAGTGCAGAGCGGACCGCGTCGCAACCTGCGGCGGCCGCCCGCTGCCGTGGGCCAGATCGATGCTGCCCACGTTCACCATATAGAAGAAGGCCGCACCGTGCCGGTCCGGGTAGACCTGCGAACCGTCGGCGGCGAGGATGCGCAGCTGTGACGGGTGCGCCGGCAGGCGGAAGCTGGCGTCGATGGCCTCGTCGGTGGGCTGGGCAGGATGCGCGGGGGGCGGCGCGGCGGCCAGCCGCCTTTGGAGTTCCTCCCGGTTGAGGTGCGCTGCCTCGACCAGCATCGTCTCGAGCTCGGGCAGACGCGCGGCAGCCTCGGCGGCGCGGCGGACCGCCTCCTGGCCGAGGTTTTCAACTTGGGGGAGCAGCTGTCGGAGGTCGAGGCTCATGACCAACGAGGTCGCACTTGGATCCCGCAGGGGACTGGGTGCGGAGGATTATAGCCGAGGGGGAGAGCGCCGCCATCACGTCGGCGGGGGAATAGGCTCGATCTCGTGGCGCACCGCTCCTGACAGATGGCACCATTGCCAATAGCGAGGAGGGCCTACAACCCCGACCCTACCCTTCGCGTAGCATCCCGCAGCGAAGCGGAGGGACCCCCTGCACCCGCGAATTCCAAGAGACATCGTATGGGGCAGGAGAAGGGGAATTCCTTTCCAAAGGGGTGAGGGGCGGCCTGGCCGCCCCCCCACCCCTTTGGATTTCCCCACCCCCTCCCCGCTCGGCACGATCTCAATGCGGACACTTCTCCGCGGGGAGGGGCAAGGGGGTGGGGCGGTGAGGACCGAGATGTTCAGTGGCTCGCAGACTTTTCCGGAGAGCCCAACTGAGGGCATGGGCAATGCGGAGTCCGTGTGCCAACCACTTCGGTAGTGCCCGCGCGACGCTTGTGCTATACTGCGCGCGATGCGTCCTCCGTCGACGGACCTCGACGCGTGGATTACTTTTGCGCGGCGCCAGCGGCTTGCCGGCTGGGCCGCGTTCTTGCTCGAATCGCTCGAGCCGCTGGCGCCGGTGGGTGCGCAGCTGCTGTACCTGATCGAACCGGTGTTGGGGCAGAGGCGGTCGACCCGCGCGCTGGCGAAGGCCCTCGAGGATGACCAGAGGCGCGCCGCGCTGCAGCGGCGCCTGACGCAGGAACCGCCTGCCTGAGGCCGGCGTCGGCGGCCTGGCGGAGGGAGCGGCACGATGAGCCTGAGCGACCTTCTGGGGATCGCTATCCTGGTGGCTTTCGCCGTCCTGCTGATCGTTCGGACGGGGACCGAACGGCGCTGGCCGACGACCTTACGCGCCCTGCCGGCGTTCGACGACCTGCGCCGGGCGATCGAACGCGCCGTCGAGGCCGGGCAGCGCGTCCACCTCTCGCTCGGCACCGGCACGCTGATCGGCAGCGACAGCGGGCCGGCCCTGGCCGGGCTGACAGCCCTGTCCCAGACGGCTGAGCTAACGCTTGAGAGCGATCGCCCGGTGATCGCCTCGAGCGGCGACGGGGCGGTGGCCGCGGCCTCGCAAGACGCGCTGCGCGGCACGCTGGGACGCCTGGGTGCACCGGATCGCTTCCGCTGGACCCGAGGCCGCATGCTCGGCCCGACGCCTTTCTCCTACGTCGCCACGTTGCCCGGCTTGCTCGAGTCCGAGCGTGTTTCGGTCCACGTCTTGCTCGGTCATTTCGGCTCCGAGGGCGCGCTGGCGGCAGATATGGGAGCGCGCCAGCGGGCCTTCGTGCTGGCCGGGACGGACGCCGTCCCGACCCAGGCGCTGTTCTACGCCACGGCGGATCGGCCGCTGATCGGCGAGGAGGCCTTCGCCGCCGGCGCCTATTTGGGCGCAGGAGGCATGCAACGCGCCAGCCTGCGCGTGCAAGATCTGCTGCGCCTGATCCTGATCATCGTGATCGTCGTCGGAACCATCCTGCGCACCTTCGGAGTGGGCTTGTGAGAGGTGGGCTGGGCGCCGTCTGGGCCGCCGTCGCCATCGCCTTCGGGCTGATCGTGCTGCAGGGTTACTTCTTCGATCTCGAAGTGCTGCGCGGGCTGCGGACGATGGTTCTGCAGTGGGCGGTGATCCTGACCGCGGCCGCTCTGCTCCTGGGCGTGGTCAACCTGCTGGCGGTGCACCTGTCGAAGATCGGGGAGCAGGAGAAAGGCTGGCCCTACAGCGCGCTGCTCGTCGGCGCGCTGGCCGTCACGCTGCTCGTCGGATTGTTCTTCGGCGAGGAAAGCCCGCTGGTCCTCTCGATCTTCCAGTACATCCAACAACCTGTGGAGTCGTCGCTGGCGGGGTTGCTGGCGATCAGCCTGACGCTGGGCGTCGTCCGCTTGCTCTCCCGCCGCCGCGACATGCGGACCACGATCTTCGTGATCACGACCTTCCTCGTTCTGCTCGGCACCGGGCCGTGGCTCATCGGCAGCAACGGCGAACTGCATCAACTGATGGGCGAAGCGCGCGCCTGGATCAGCCAGGTCTGGGCGGCCGGCGCCGCCCGCGGCCTGCTGCTCGGTGTCGCCCTCGGCGCAACCGCCACCGGACTGCGCATCCTGCTCGGCGCCGACCGACCGTACGGGGACTAGCGCGTGGCCGCGATCCGCTGCCTGATATGCCAGACGGAGAACGCCGCGGACGCGCAGTTCTGCCGCCTCTGCCACGCCAAGCTCCCGGAGAGCCCCGGACCAGAGGCTTCCGCCGAAGGGGCTGCGCCGGCCGTCCGGGGCGGGGAAATGCCGGACTGGTTGGCCCGACTGCGGGAGGATGTGACGGGCGAGCCGACGCCGGCTTCGGCCTCACCGCTCTCCGGTGCCGGCGACGATCTGGATTGGCTCGGCACCATGCCGCAAGTCGGGGGGGAAGACGAAGGACCTCCGCCCGGCGAAGTGCCGGAATGGATTGGGGAAAGGACGCCTGCCGGGACTGCGGTAGAGGCCGACGTCCCCGATTGGCTGGCCAAGATCCGGGCGAAGGCGCGTGCGGAAGGGGAAGGCGAGCCGGGCCTCGAAAAGGCGGGCGCCGCCATGGCGGCGCCTCCGCCACCGATCGCGGCGCGGAAACCGGCACCCGAGGCGGTGACGCCGAGTGAGCCGGAGGCTCCGGCGTCGCTCGGCCTGCCGGATTGGCTGATGGCGGCACGGCCGGACGAAGCGCCGACGGTCCCGCCGCCCAGGGAACCCGAGCGGCCTGCCTGGCTACAAGGAGTCACGGACGACGGCAGCGGGGAACTGCCCCGGGTCCCGGCGCTGGTTTTCGACGGCGAAGGGACGCCGCCCGCGCCGGCGCCGGATATCGACCTGGCCGCGCTCTCCGCCCAGGTGCCGGACTGGATCGGCGACTCGCGCTCTCCCGAGTCGTCGGATCGACCGGACCTGGCGCTAGCGACGCTTCCGGCGTGGTTGGAGTCGATGCGGCCGGTCGAGACGTTCCGCTCGATGATCGAGATCGAGAGCGCCGAAGACCAGGCGGTCGAGTCCGCCGGGCCGCTGGCGGGCCTGCGCGGCGTCCTGCTGGCCGAGCCGGTCGTCGCTATGCCGCGCGCGCCGAGCGCCGAATCGATCCGGCTCGACGTCAACCAGCGACAGTACGCCCAGGCCGAACTGCTCCATCGCTTGATCGAGGAGGAGCAGCGCGAGGTCCGGCCGCGGCCCGCAGCCAAGCCGCGGCCCAGCCTGCTGCGCTGGGCCGTGGCCGCGGCGTTGCTGCTGGCCGTCGGCGTCCCCGGGATTCTCGGGATCCCGGCGATGGACCTGCCGGCCTTCGCGCCGCGCGACCTGGCGGGCCTGGTGGGCGTGGTCGACGCGGTGCCGACCGACCGCCCGGCCTTGGTCGTCTTCGATTATGAAGCCGGGGCCACCGGCGAGATGGAAGCGGTCGCCGGACCCCTGCTGTCGCACTTGATGGCACGCGGCGTCCCGATCGCCACGCTCTCCACCCGCCCCGGCGGATCGGTCCTGGCCGAGCGGCTGATGGCCCTGGAAGGATCGTCGCACAACTACGTTCGCGGAGAGGACTTCGTCCACCTGGGGTATCTGCCGGGAGGGCCGGCGGCCGTCCAGCTCTTCGCCGCCTCGCCGCGCCAGGCGGTGACCTCCGGCTTTCTGGAAGATGAGGCGCTCACCACGATCTGGGATTCGCCGGTGCTGGCCGGGGTTTCGCAGCTCTCGGACTTCACCCTGATGGCTGTGATCACCTCCGGGTCCGAAGACGCGCGGGTATGGATCGAGCAGAGCGAGGCGTTTCTGGGGGACTCGCCGCTGGTGTCGGTCGTCAGCGCCGGATCTGAGCCGCTCGTGCGGCCTTACTACGAGTCGATCGATCCCAAGGTGAACGGAATCCTGAGCGGCCTGACCTCGGCTGTCGCCTACGAACAACGGCTCGGCCGTCCGGGTCTGGCCCATTCGCGCTGGAGCTCGTACGGCCTGGGCCTGCTGGCGGTGGAAGTGCTGGTCGTGCTGGGCGCCGTGGGCGGGATCACCACCAGCGCCTTGCGTTCGCGGCGGAGATAGCCAATGCCCGTGCAGCTCGACCCGGTCCTGCTGGAGACCCTCGGCACTCTTCTGGCGGCGGTGTTGACGGTGATGGTGCTCAGTTACGTGCTGGGCGATAACGCCCTGTTCCGGGTGGCGACCTATCTTTTCGTCGGTGTCGCCAGCGGGTACGCCGCGGCGGTGGCCTGGCAGGAGGTGCTGCAGCCGCGCCTAGTGGCGCCGTTCCTCCAGATGGACTTCGCGCAGTTCGGCGCCGGGTCCTTTCTGGCGGGCGTCCTGGTGCCGATCGGGCTTGTGGCGCTCCTCGGGCTGCGGCTGGTGCCGGGCGCCGGGCGCCTGGGCGGCCTGCCGGTGGCCCTGCTCATCGGCGTGGGAGCGGCGGCCGTCGTGGGCGGCGCCATCACCGGGACGCTCGTCCCGCAGACAATGGCCGCCATGGAGACCCTCAATCCGTTCGCCGTCGCGCCTCAGACGGGGGAGGCGGGCGTGGAGCGGATGGTGAACGTGCTGCTCGTCCTGGTCGGCACGGTGGGGACGCTGGCCTACTTCGGTTTCGGCGTCCGCAAGGGGGAGGAGCACAGCCCGCGCTACGGCTGGCGCCGGGTGCGCACGCCGCTCGGTTCGGTCCACGTCCCTTGGCCGGTGTTCCCGTTCCTCGGTGAGGTCTTCATCTTCATCGCCTTCGGCGTGATGTTCGCCGGCGCGCTGAGCGCCTCGCTCCTCTACCTGACGGAGCGGCTGCAGTTCCTGGCGAGCGCCGTTCAGACGCTGCTCTCCGGCCTCTTCGCCATCGCATGAGCGCCTTCCAGGAATCCGAAACGCTGCTGTCGGTCGATGTCGGGAGCGTGAACACACGCGCCAGCCTGTTCGATATCGTCGACGGCCGCTATCGCCTGGTCGCCACGGGGCGCGCCGGTTCGACGGCCGGCGCGCCGCTCTTCGACGTGAGCGAGGGCGTGAGGATGGCGCTGGAGCAGGTCCAGGCGGTCACGGGGCGAAAGCTGGTCGACGAAGCCGAGTCGCTCATCATGCCGGCGACCGGCGCCGGCACCGGCGTGGACGTCTTTGTCGCCACGGCCTCCGCCGGCCCGCGGGCCAAGACTCTCTTGGTGGGCCTGATGCCGGGAGTCTCGCTGGCCAGCGCGCGCCGTCTGGCAGCCTCCGCCTATCTGGATCTGGTGGGTGAGCTCGGTCTGCTCGACGGCAAGCGCGACGATGAGCGCCTCGATCTGATCGTCCGCACCCGGCCGGACCTGGTCCTGCTGGTGGGCGGCACCGACGGCGGCGCCACGCAGTCCGTGGAGCGGATGGCGTCGATCCTCGGGCTGGGCCTCTCGCTTCTGCCGGGAGGGGAAAAGCCGCGCGTGGTGTATGCGGGCAACCAGCGGCTGGCGGCGATGGTCAGCGAGCGGCTGGGCAGCGTGGCCGAGGTCACGTTGGCGCCCAACCTGCGCCCGAGCCTCGAGCTCGAAGAGATCGGGACGGTCCGTCAGCGCCTGTCGGAGGTGGTCCAGGCGGTGCGCTCCAGCCGGATCTCCGGTCTGGAGGAGCTCCGCAACTGGTCCGGCGGGCAGTTGATGAACACCGCCGACGGTTTCGGCCGCGTCATCCGCTATCTCAGCCACGTCTACAACTCGGGCAAGGGCGTCCTGGGGATCGACCTGGGCGCCAGTCAGACGACGATCGCCGCCGGCTTTGGAGGGGACCTGCGCCTTCACGTGCGCACGGATCTCGGCCTGGGGACGGCGGTGACCGGCGTCCTGCGCCACGCCAGCGCCGCCGACATCGCCCGCTGGCTCCCGGTCCAGGTCCCCGAGCCGCGCATCCGCGACTACATCTTCAACAAAGCCCTCCATCCCGGTGCTATCCCGGTGCAGATGGAGGAGCTCCATATGGAGTACGCGCTGGCCCGCGAAGTGCTGCGCCTGGCCCTGGCCTCGGCCCGCCAGGACTGGCCGGCCGGACGCGACGGGCGGGCCGGATCCCGTCTCCCGCCGATGGAACCGATCCTGGCCAGCGGCGGCGTGCTGTCGCGCGCGCCGCGGCCGGGTTATGCCGCGCTGGCGATTCTCGACGGGCTCCAACCCACCGGGGTGGCGACGCTGATCCTCGATCCTCACAATCTGACCCCGGCGCTGGGGGTTGCCGCTGGTGTCGTCCCCCTGGCGACGGTCCAGGCCCTCGACTCGGGAAGCTACGTCAGCCTGGGAACGGTCGTGGCGCCGGTCGGGAGCGGGCGGCCGGGAAGACCGATGCTTCGCCTGCGTCTGGACCGGGAGGGCGGCGAGGCGGCCGAAGGTCAATTGCGTTACGGGCAGCTCAGTGTGTTGCCTTTGCGCCAGGGCGAGTTCGCCAAGCTCACGCTGAGGCCCGAGCGAGGTTTCGACGTCGGCTTCGGAGGCCCGGGGAGGGCCGGGGCCGTGCGAGTGAGCGGCGGCGCGGTTGGAGTAATCCTGGACGGGCGCGGCCGCCCCCTGGAACTCACCAGGGATGGGGGTCGGTGGCGCGATCTGGTGCAGAAGTGGCTGTGGGACATCGGCGCACTTGAATAGTGTCCCGTTCCGGGGGCTCTCATTGGGAGGCACGCGCCGGAACGGGACACCGGGCTGCGGCACCGGTCTTGCATCGTAGTCGCAGTTGAGAGAAGGCAAACGACAGAATGTTGCCGCTGACGCACGTGATCCCTATGACGACCATCCGCCGAGAGCAGCAATTGCCGGTCCCGGGGGCGGTTCTCGTGCGCATGAACGAAAAGGTTCAGGCCGGAGACGTGCTGGCGGAAGCCGAGCCCGCCGCCCGCTACTACAGCCTGGATCTGGCGCGGGCGCTGGGCGTTCCGGCCAAGGACGCCGTCAAGTTCGTGCGCCGCGAGCGCGGCGAGCGTGTCGATGCCGGGGACGTATTGGCCGGCCCAGCGGGCGTGACCCGGCGCACCCTGCGCGCCCCGGCGGCCGGCGAAGTCGTCGGCCTCCAGGAAGGACGCCTGTATTTCGAAGCCCGCGGCGCCGTCGTCGCCCTGCGGGCGATCTTCTCCGGGGTGGTGGTCGGGACGGACGGGGTCCAGAATGTGACCCTCGAGGCCACCGGAGCGCTGGTTCAGGCCGTCTGGGGCAACGGCAAGCAGGATACCGGGGTAATGCGCCAGGTCGCCTCGACCGGCGGGGACAAGCTCGAGCCGGAACAGTTCGATCTGAGCCTGCGCGGGGCGGTGTTGCTGGGAGGCATGTGCTCCCATCCGGCTGCGCTGCAGCAAGCCGCCGATCTTTCGGTGCGCGGGCTGATTCTGGGGAGCCTGGCGGCGGATCTGGTGCCGCTGGCGCGCCGCTTGTCGTTCCCGGTTCTGGTGACCGAAGGTTTCGGCGAGATCCCGATGAACTCGGCCGCGTTTTCGCTGCTCACCACGAATGTCGGCCGCGAGGTGACGGTCGACGGGCGCGTGGGCGGGCCGTACAGCCTGCAGCGGCCGGAGGTGATCATTCCGTTGCCGGCCGGGCGCCAGGTGGGCCTGCCGGACGAGGTCATTCCGATCAACCCGGGGGTTCGGGTGCGGGTAATTCAGGCGCCGCACATCGGAGCCGTGGGGGTCGTGCGGGAGGTTCCGGCGCGGGCCGTGGCCTACCCCAGCGGGGTGCTGGCGCGCAGCGCCCGCGTCGAATTGGAGGGTTCCGGGCCGGCCATGATTCCGTTGGCCAATCTGGAGATCCTGCAGTAGTCTTGGGCGCCGTCAGGCCCGTCGGGAGGAGGCGAAGTCATGACCGAGGATTTTGAAGTTGGTGGTCCGCCCCCGGAGGAATCGTCGAACCGGACGTTTCTCTTCGCAGCCGGCGGGATCGGGTTGCTGATTCTCATCAGCATCGGCTGTCTGGCCGGGTATGCGCTCATCCTTGCCCCGCGGCAGGTGGAGGATCGCCAGGCGCAGCTGACGCAGGTTGCGGCCCAGAATACGCAGACGGCGCTGCAGATCACCGAGACGGCCGTGGCGAGATTCCCCTCGCCGACGACTCCGCCGACGCGCACCCCGGCGCCGACCAACACCGCCACGCCGACGCAGGTCGTCGTCGTCGCCTCTGCGACCCCGGTCTCGGCCACGCTTGACCCGGCCCAGGCCACGGC
>CAYUWF010000064.1:0-13330 GCA_964448245.1 uncultured Anaerolineaceae bacterium
ATCTCTTAGGTTTTTCTCCCCCTCTCCGCCACGGTCCTTCGTGTTAAGAGGTGTCTGTCAGCGGAGAGGGGGTAGGGGGTGAGGCGGAGGGAGGTTCCTTCCGCAATCCCCGGGACTTTCCCGTGAAGCTCAAGGTCATGGCATCGACTACGGTCAGCCTTCGACGCGCCGGATGTGCGCGCCGAGTCCCTTGAGCTTCTCGTCGATCCGCTCGTAGCCCCGTTCGATCTGCCCGATGTTGCGAATGTGGGACGTGCCTTGCGCCGCCAGGGCCGCCGTCACCAGCGCCAGCCCGGCACGGATGTCCGGGCTCTCGAGCTGTTCTCCCACCAACCGGCTCGGGCCCTGGACCAGGCAGCGATGCGGATCGCACAGGACGATGTGCGCACCCATGGCGGTCAGCTTGTCGATGAAGAACATCCGGCTTTCGAACATCCAATCGTGGAAGAGCACCGTCCCCTCCGCCTGGGTGGCCAGGACGATGGCCAAGCTCATCAGGTCGGTGGGGAAGGCCGGCCAGGGCATGACGCTGATCTGCGGAATGGCGCCGCGCAAATCCGGCACGACGTGCAGCGACTGTTCGCCCGGGACGTGCAGATCGGAGCCGTGCTCCTCCCAGACGATGCCCAGCCGCCCGAGGACCATGCGCACCATCTCCAGGTGTTCTGGGGCGGCGTTGTGAATGCGGACCTCGCCGCCGGTGATCGCCGCTCCCCCGATGAAGCTAACAACCTCCAGGTAGTCCGGCCCGATGGTGTACTCGCCGCCGTGCAGGGCGGCGACGCCTTCGATGTGCAGCGTGTTCGATCCGATGTTCTCGATTCGGCCGCCCAGGGAGTTGAGCAGGTGACACAGATCCTGCACATGGGGCTCGGAGGCGGCGTTGCGGATGGTCGTGGCACCCCGGGCGGTCACGGCAGCCAGGATGGCGTTCTCCGTAGCGGTGACGCTGGCCTCGTCGAGAAGGACGCGCGCGCCGTGCAAGCCGGTGGGCGCCCGGAGGTGGAGCAGGCCCTCGCGGAAATCGGTCTCGACCCCGAACGGTCGCAGCGCCAGGAGATGCGTGTCGACCCTCCGGCGGCCGATGACATCGCCGCCGGGCGGGGGCAGGACCGCCTCTCCCGTCCGGGCGAGCAGCGGGCCGGCCAGCAGAATCGAGGCCCGGATCCGCCGGCAGAGATCGGGGTCGAGGTCTGCCTTGCGCACCTGGCCCGCCTGGACGCGCCAGGTGTGAGGATCGGCGGCCTCGACCACCACGCCCAGCGTCTCGACCAGGGCCCGCATCGTCCGGACGTCGCCGATGTCGGGCAGATTGCGCAGCTGGACGGCCTGGTCCGTCAGCAGGCAGGCGGCGATCAAGGGAAGCGCGGCGTTCTTGTTGCCGGACGGGGTGACCTCGCCCCGCAGAGGATGGCCGCCCTCGATGACAAACGACTGCATGGCATTTCCTTGGCCGCCGGGCTCGACGTCGATCCTCAGAACGGATGTGCGTTGGTTCGGCCGGGGCGATTCTAACGAACCGGCCGAACGTGGTCAATCGTGAAGGCAAGGAGAGCCCGAGCCTCTCGAGGGGCGGCGTGCGGGGGGGAGGGGCCTGCCAGGTGTGCTCGTGATAAAATGGAGGGTCGTGAGCGAAATCACGCCTTCGGTTCGTCCCACGCCGCCCGGCATTCTGCGTGCCATCACGACCGCCTTCGACCGGATGGCGTCGAGACCGTACCTTATCCTGCCGGCGCTGGCCCTCGACCTGTTCCTGTGGTTTGGGCCGAGGCTCAACCTGGCGGCGGTCTTCAACGCCTTTGCCGCCACGCTGGCGGCCCCCGGGAGCGGGCCTCCCGAGCTCGCCGAGCAGGTCGCCATGGCCAAGGACCTGCTGACGACCTTCGGGACGCAGTTCAACCTGTTCTCCGCGCTCTCCAGCTTCCCGATCGGAGTCCCGAGCCTGATGTCGGCAACGATGCCGATGACCTCGCCGCTCGGAGACCCACACACCATCCCGTTCTCCAACCCGGTGACGATCTTGTTGATCTGGCTCGCCCTGACGGTCCTTGGGCTGGGGATGGCTTCGCTCTACCATGCCGCCGTGGCCAGAGCCGCTTCCCCCAGCACGACCACCGGCCGCGGTTGGAGCCTATGGCTGCGGGTGATGGCGATGGCTGCCGTCGGCTACATCGGGATGGGAGTCATTGTGCTGGCCAGCCTGCTGGCGGCCTCGGTCGTGACCCTGGTCACGCCTTTTCTGGGGACGGGGGTGGCCTTTCTCGGTTTCACCCTGTTGTTCTGGCTGGCGGTCTACCTGATCTTCACCCCGCACGGCCTGGTTCGCTATCGCCTCGGCCTCCTGCCTTCGATGCGGGAGAGCGTGCGCATCGTCCGGCATGATTTCTTCGCCGTCGTGGGCCTGCTGTCGTCGCTCTTGCTCCTCTCCTGGGCCACCAGCCTGGTGTGGGAGCTGCCGCCGGCGGATTCCTGGTTCAGTGCGCTGGCCATCATCGGGCACGCCTTCGTCAGCGCCATGTTGCTCATCGCCAGTTATGTCTTCTACGTCGGCCGCCGGGAAACGCTGGTGACGGCGGATCGTCCGGCGCCGGCCCCCGACGAGGCGGCAGTCCATCGGAGGGATGCGCGTGGCGCGTAAAAAGACCACCCCGGCGGTGAGCAGTTACGCCGCCAAGGACATCCAGGTCCTGGAAGGGCTGCAGGCCGTCCGCCTCCGACCGGGCATGTACGTCGGCGGCACTGACGTCAAGGCCCTCCATCACCTGGTGTATGAGGTCGTCGACAACTCGATCGACGAGGCGCTGGCCGGCGCCTGCACCCGCATCGACATCACCATCCTGCCGGACAGCAGCGTCATGGTCGAGGACGACGGGCGCGGCATCCCGGTCGACCTGCATCCGGAGCGCAAGAAGCCGGCGCTGGAAGTCGTCATGACCACGCTGCATGCCGGCGGCAAGTTCGGCGGCAGCGGCTACAAGGTCGCCGGCGGGCTGCACGGGGTGGGCGTCTCGGCCGTCAATGCCTTGTCCGAGTGGTGCGAGGTCGAGGTCAAGCGCGGCGGCCAGATTCACTTTCAACGCTACACCCGCGGCGCGCCGGTCAAACCGGTCGAGGTTATCGGCAAGGTCCCCAAGAACGAGACCGGCACCATGACGACCTTCAAGTTCGACCGGGAGATCTTCAAGGGCGACTCGGACTACCGCTTCGAGACGCTCGTCCAGCGCTTCCGCGAGATGGCCTTCGTCACCCGCGGCGTCACCATCCAGTTGCTCGACCAGCGCGACGGACGGCAGATGACGTTCTTCTTCGAAGGCGGCATCACGTCCTTCGTGCGCTACCTCAATCGCAACCGCCAGGTGCTGCACCCGGTGATGCACGCCGAGCGCGAGATCGACGGGACCGGCGTCGAGGTCGCCCTGCAGTACACCGACGCCTACGCCGAGTCGGTCTACGCCTTCGCCAATACGATCAACACCGTCGACGGCGGGACGCATCTGACCGGCCTGCGCATGGCCCTGACCCGCACGATCAACGACCACGGCCGCAAGAACGGCCTGCTCAAGGACTCCGATCCCAATTTCTCCGGCGACGACACGCGTGAGGGCCTGACGGCCATCGTCAGCATCAAGCACCGCGATCCGCAATTCGAGAGCCAGACCAAGGTCAAGCTGATGAACGCCGAGGTGCAAACCCAGGTGCAGCAGGTGGTCGGCGAGGCCTTCGGCGAGTTCCTCGAGCAGAATTCGCGGGCACTGCGGGCCATCGTCCAGAAGTGCCTGACCTCGGCACGGGCTCGGGACGCGGCCAAGAAGGCGCGCGATCTGGTCATTCGCAAGAGCGCGCTGGAAAGCCTGACCCTGCCGGGCAAGCTGGCCGACTGTTCCGAGCGCGAGCCCAACAAGTGCGAGATGTACATCGTCGAGGGCGACTCGGCGGGCGGGTCGGCCAAGCAGGGACGCGATCGGCACTTCCAGGCGATCCTGCCGCTGCGGGGGAAGATCCTCAACACCGAGCGGGCCCGGCTGGACAAGATCCTCTCCAACAACGAGGTCAGGACGCTGATCTCCGCCCTGGGGACGGGCATCGGCGACAACTTCGACCTGAGCGGGTTGCGCTACGGCCGGGTCATCATCATGACCGACGCCGACGTCGACGGTAGCCACATCCGGACGTTGCTCCTGACCTTCTTCTTCCGCTACATGTCGTCGCTGATCGAAGAAGGCCACCTTTTCATCGCCCAGCCGCCGCTCTTTCGGATCGCGCACAAGAACAAGGTGCAGTACGCCTACAACGAGCAGGAGCGCGAGAAGATCCTCAAAGACCTCGGTTCGGGCGCCGAGAAGGCGAGCCTGAGCCGCTACAAGGGTCTGGGCGAGATGAACCCCGAGCAGTTGTGGGAGACGACGATGGATCCGGCCCGCCGGACGCTGCTCCAGGTCTCGATCGAGGATGCGGCCGCCGCCGACCGGACCTTCGACATGCTGATGGGCGAGGCCGTGCCGCCGCGCCGCCGGTTCATCCTGACCCACGCTCGCGAAGTTCGCAATCTGGATGTCTAGCGCTCTGTGGCCTCTCTTGTGTCATCCCGAGGCCTGCGTAGCGGCCGAGGGATCCCCATGATCCTCGCCCTCGGCCGCGCCTTCGGCCTGCAAGCCCTCTCGGGTGCTCGCCTCGGGGATTCCCACCTGCACTTGCCGCTGCGCTGCAAGCGCAGGTGCAAGTGTCGCCTTCGCTCGGAATGGCAAGGAGGCGCGACTTCCGAGTACGTTCGCCTGTAGTACTCTATGGCCATGGATGAAGCCCCCGACCGTCTGCTGGTGCAGCGGACGCGAGGCGGGGACGTGAATGCTTTCGGGGAGCTGGTGCAGCGCTACCAGACCTCGGTCTTCAGCGTCTGCTACCGCCTGCTCGGCGACTCGGCGGAGGCTGAGAACCTGGCCCAGGATGCGTTCCTGCGCGCCTTTCGGCGCCTGGGGAGCTACGACGAGGGGCGTCCCTTCGGCCCATGGATGCGGCGGGTGGCGGCCAACCTATGTCTGAATGCCCTGCAACAGCGACCTTCGCCGGCGGTCGAGTTGGACGACGAATCGGACGAGGTCCCCGGTGATCCGCAGCAGTCGCCGGAATTGGCCGGCGATCGAGAGGAGCTTGTGCGGCGGGTGCGGGCAGGGCTGCTCCGCCTGCCGGACCACTACCGGGCGGTGATCGAGTTGCGGCACTACCAGGACATGAGCTACGATGAGATGGCCGCCGCCCTGGGGATCGCCGTCGGCGACGTCCGCACCCGCCTGTTCCGGGCGCGGCGGATGATGGCCAGATGGTTGAGCGACGATGACTGAGCCGTCCCACCTTTCCGATCTGGACGTTCAGGCCCTGCTCGATGAGGCGCTCGACCCACGGGAGGCGCGCCAGGCGCGGGCGCATCTGGCGACCTGCGGCGATTGCGCGCGACGCGCCGAAGCCCACGCCGGGTTGTTCGCCGCCATCGAAGCTTGGGCCGGCTCACCCCCGCCGCACGATCTGGCGCCCGGGGTGCTGAGGGCGCTGACTCAGCGGGCGACACCGATCGGTTTGCGAGTGGCGACAGTCCTCCAGGCCGGTCTGGCGGTGCTCATCGTCGCCCTCGCTTGGCCGCTGGTGGCAGGGCTGTTCGCCTCTTTCCGTCTGCCCGCGCTCCCCGGCTTCGACCTGAGCTTGTCGCAATCAATCTCGGTGCAGGCGCAAGGAGCCATCGTGGCCTTCGAAGCCGCCTCCCGGCAGCTCTCGGCTTCGGCCGACACCTGGCTCCGCCTGGCGCCGCAATGGGCCACGCTCTGGCCGGCGATCCTCGCCGGCGCCGTGCTGGTGGCCATCGTGGGTAATTCGATCCTGCTGGCCGGCCGCGCGCCGGGTCCGCGCGCCGCCAGGCCAAGGAGACTCTGATGGAACAGCCCTTCAGTTTGCTGGTCGCCTTCATCGCCCTCATCGCCGTCCTGTTCGGGCTGTTCGCCAGCGTGGCGGCGCTCTTCCCGCGCCTCGTCTGGCTCGCCCAGAGAGCGGCGGAAGAGAGCCCGGGGCGATCCCTGCTAATTGGCGGAGTCAACGCCGGTTTTCTTCTGGCGATCGCGCTGACTCTCTTCGCCAGCAGCGGCCCGATCCTGACGGTCCTGGGCGGGATCGTGAGTGCCGCAGGTCTGTCGGGCCTGGCGATCGGCTTGGCGGGCGTGGCGACGATGGTCGGCAAGAGGCTTACGCGCCAGGCGACCGGGCTCTCCGAGATTCTCGCCGGGACGGTTGTGCTGACTCTGGCCAGCGCCGCGCCGTTCCTGGGCTGGTTCATTTTCCTCCCGGGGATCGTCTTCCTCGGGCTGGGAGGCTTCATCCTGGGATGGTTCCGACGTCGGGCGTGGAGCGCGCAGCTGTAGCTCGGCAGAAGTAGTTCTCAACTCAGGCGGCCCCTTGGCGCTCCCCACAGCACTGGGCCTAGGGGATTCCTCGCCCCGCCCTTCGACTTCGCTCAGGACGGGGCTCGGAATGACATGAAGAGGGCGCCTCCAGAGCGAGTGCCCACACCACTCTGTCATTCCGAGCGCCCGTAAGGCGCCAGGAATCCCCTAAGCGTCTCAAACGCAGCGTCCCTTCCGGGCGCGACCTCCCCGAGATCCCCGCGACCTTTCGTCCCGTCCTCCTGTAATCCAGGGTAGATCCCATTCCCGGCATCCCCACAGGAGGAAACATGGCTGACGTCTATGCTGTCTTCGGAACGCTTTTGGCGTTGGGCATCGCCTTCCCCGGCTTGCTCACGGGGTCGTGGCTGCTCTTCCCCGGCATGGTCGGCCGGGCGCGGTTGCGAGCCGCCGGAACGCCGTGGCGTTCGTTTTTCCTGGGCGTAGGCGCCGTCCTGCTGACCGCCATCCCGGTGATGATCCTGAACGCGATCCCGATCGGGATCGCCAAGCTGGCGGCGGTGTTGATCGTCTTGGCCGCCTTCGGCGTGGCGACGCTCGGGGCGGCGTCGATCGCCGCCGAGATGGGCGACCGCTTGCGCGCCCAGTCTCCTTCGTCGGTCAGCCCGGCCGGGGCCTTTGTACGCGGCGCGGTCGCGCTTGAACTGGCGGCCGTCTTCCCCATCGTGGGATGGTTGCTGGTTATCCCCGGCGTCCTGCTGATGGGATTCGGCGCGGGGGTCTTCAGCCTGCTGCGCTGGCTCCCCCGGCCGAGCGCAGCGAGCGCCGCTCCTCGGCCGGAAGCCGTCCCCAGCCGCGCCTGACGATGCCGATCGAGCGCCGCGAGTTCCTCAAGCTGGCCAGCCTGGTCGCCGCGGGTGGGACGCTCTCGGCCTGCACCCCGTTGTACCGGCTGGTGGGCGAGGCGTTCGAAGGCCCGACGCCGTGGATCGAGGGCGATGGGCTCGTCTTCCGGGCGCTCCACCGCATGACCTACGGCCCGACCCTGGCGGAGCGGCACCACGCCTCGACCATCGGGCTCCAGGCCTGGGTGGAAGAACAGTTGGCCACGCCGGCGCTGCCCGACCTGCCGGGAGAGCTGGCCGTCCGATCGTTGACCAGCCTGACCCTCGACGCCGTCGACCTGGCAGCCTGGGAACGCGCCGACGTCGTGGCCGAGCTTCAGCGTGGTGCGCTCGTGCGGCGCGTTTCCTCGCGCCGGCAGCTGCACGAGATCCTGGTCGAGTTCTGGACCGATCACTTCAACATCTCGATCGAGAAGGGCGCCTGCTGGTACCTGAAGACGATCGACGACCGCGACGTGATTCGGCGCCATGCCCTCGGCAACTTCCGCGATCTGCTGTGGGCCTCGGCCCACTCGCCGGCGATGCTGGTCTACCTCGACAACCAGGCGAACGATCGCCGCGCGCCAAATGAGAATTACGCCCGCGAACTCCTGGAGCTGCACACGCTGGGAGTCGACGGGGGATACACGCAGCAGGACGTGATGGCCATGGCGCGCTGCCTGACGGGCTGGACGGTCCGGGACCGTTTCTGGAAGGGTCAGTTTGTCTTTCGCCCCGAGATGCACGACGACGGACCGAAGCGAGTCCTGGGGACCACGATTGAGGCCGCCGGCCTGGCGGAGGCCGAGGGCGTGATCGAACGGCTGGCCGTGCATCCCTCGACGGCGCGCCGGCTGGCGCGCAAGATGGTGCGCCGTTTCCTGGAGCTCGAGCCGAGGGAGGAAGAAGCGCTCGCCGGTCGCGCGGCGGCGGCTCTTGTCGCCTCGGGTGGCGAGATCCTGCCGATGGTGCGTGCGATCTTGCTCGACGGCGTGCTGCGCCAAGAGGGCGGGCTGGCCCCCAAGTTCAAGCGACCCGTCCACGTCGTGGCCTCGGCCCTGCGCATGCTCGATGCCGCCACGAACGGAGGCGGCCCGATCCAGCAGCACCTGGCGCAGATGGGTCAGCCGATGTTTGAGTGGCCGACGCCGGACGGACCGCCGGAGGAAAGGGCGGCCTGGCAGACGGGCCTGTTTGCGCGCTGGGAGTTCGCCTACCAATTGGCGCGCAATCAAATCGAGGGGACGAAGATCGATATCCCCTCCTTGCTTGAGACGGCCGGGGTCGACGGGACCCGGGACACGTTCGACGCGCTGGCGAATCTGGTGTTGGGGACTCCGTTGGCTGAGCCGGCGCGGGGCGAGATCTTGCGCGTCCTATCGAAGGCCGAGGACGAGGCCCCGGCGCTCTTCCTGGCCGGACTGCTGGCTTCCCCGGCTTTTCAATGGCGGTGACAACCGGTCAGGGAGCGTGACCTATGACGTCCGAGTTGCGTTGTGAAACTTGTCGTTGGGTCGTTCCGGCCTCGGTGGCCGGCTGGGCCGCCTGGATGCCCCGCCTGGCGTTTCGGCCGGTGGGGCGCGGGGCGCCCGGCGACGTCCTCTTGGTGGTCTTCCTGCGCGGCGCCGCCGACTGCCTAAATGTGATCGTCCCGCATGGCGAGGAGGCCTACTACCGGCTTCGGCCGTCGCTCTCCATCCCGCGGCCGGACGACCGGCGCGCCGTATCCGCCACGCGCGCCGTGGACTTGGACGGCTTCTTTGGGCTCCACCCGGCGCTTGCGCCGCTGCTCCCGGCATGGCAGGCAGGTCACTGGGCGATCGTCCACGCCTGCGGGGCGCCCGACGAGTCGCGCAGCCACTTCCAGGCGATGGAGCTGATGGAGCGCGGGCTGACCGACCTGCATGGCCCGGCCTCCGGCTGGATCAGCCGCCACCTTGCCTCGTACGACACGGGCAACAGCTCGCCGCTGCGGGCCGTCGGGATCGGCGAGCAAGTTCAGCGCAGCCTGCGCGGCGTGGTCCCAGCCTCGGCGCTGCAGTCGATCGCCGACTACCATTTGGGCGGAGACCCAGGCTCCACGGCCCGCCTCCAGGCGGCCCTGGCCAGCCTGTACGCCGGGGGCGATCCTCTGGATCAGGTGGGGCGGGAGACCCTTTCCGTTCTCGACACCCTCTCGGCCCTCGACGCCGCGGGCTATCGACCGCGGCCGGAGGCGCTCTATCCGGAGACCGATTTCGGCATGGGCCTGCGGCAGGTGGCGGCGTTGATCCGCGCCGACGTCGGGCTCGAGGCGGCCGCCATCGACGTCGGCGGATGGGACACACACTTCGGACAGGGCGGCAGCGAAGGCCTCATGGCGGGCCTGCTCGCCGACCTGGGGCAGGGATTGGCGGCGCTGCACGCCGATCTGATCGACCGCATCGATGACCTGACGGTCGTCGTCATGACCGAGTTTGGCCGGCGCGCCGTCGAGAACGCCAGCCTCGGCACCGATCACGGCCATGGAGGGGCGTTGTTCGTCCTGGGCGGAGGGGTCGAGGGAGGTCGGGTTCACACGCTGTGGCCTGGCATGGAGGACGGACAGCTATTCGGGCCGGGAGACCTGGCGGTGACGATCGATTATCGGGACGTGCTGGCGGAGATCTGCCGGCTCCGGCTCAACAACCCGTCCGTCGAGGCGATCTTTCCGGACTACCAGCCGGTCTTTCGCGGGATCGTACGGCCGCGCGGCTGAGAACGTCTGTCCCGCGCCGGGCTAGAACGAAGTAGGCACGGCACATGGTCTCGAGCCGAGCGAGGCATGGGCGGCGGGAGTGCGGCATCGGCGTGCCACCCGACCAGCAGACCCTTCGCTTCGCTCAGGGCGACACTCAAAGCGTGTCATCCTGAGCGGGCGAAGCGAGCGAAGGAACTGTTTTTTCGGCCGAAGGCGAGGCGGCGGAGGGGCGCCTTCCCTTTGAAACCCGCCGTGCCTTTTCAGGAATCGCCACGGCGGTTCAAGTTCAGGGAGGCCTACGGCCTCCAGTTCAGAAACATCTCTAGCACGCCCACGTTGATGTCGAAGTCGGTGTCGACGTGCGTCGTCAGCTCTACGTCGACCGCCGGGATCCCCTGCGACACCGCCCAATCGGCGAACTGCCCGGTGTACTCGCAGCCGTAATCGCGGGGCGGGTAGCGGTAGCCGCTGACCTCGGCTAGGGCCTCTGCCAGCCGCTGCGAAGCGGTATCGGGCGGCGATCCGCCCGGGAAGATGCCTAGCGCGGCGCTGTGGTAGCTGATCAGGCCGGCGAAGTCGTGGTCGAGGATGAACGCCATGACCGCCGCCGTCTCGGGTTCCGAAAGCGGATGGGCGCCGGCCGTGATCGGCAGGTAGTGCCAGCAGTAGGTCCGGTCCCAGTCGGGATGCCAGTTGACCGGCCAGTTGCGATTCAGGTCGACTCCGTGGTCATTGGCCCGGCCGTCGTAGCTGTGGGAACGGGCTTCCCCATCGGGGTTCATCGCTCGAAGGATGTAGAGAGTCACCTCGCCGGGCACACGCGCAGGTTCGGCCTTCAGCCGTTCGATCAACTCGTCTGCCAGGGCGATCGTGTTCCACTCGTAGCCGCCGTGGATCCCCGCCACGATCAGGAGTTGGCGCGAGCCGCTCCCAAAGCGGAAGACCTCCAGCGGCCGACCGCCCACCGACGTCCCGATGACGACCGGAACGCCATCGGCGGCGGTCGGAGTTGGAATCACCACGATGGCCGTGGGCGGCGCAGGGCTGGCGTGAGGGCGCGGCGCGGTTGGGCTGGATCGGGCGGAGGAAGTCGGGCGCGCGGTGCCGGTCGGGAAGGGCAGCCCTTCGGCGGCCCCCGCGCCCCTGGAGGGAACGCAAGCCGCCAGGAGAGCGAAGAGCGACAAGTGGACGGCAGCCAGCCCCAGCCGATCGACGCGATCTGCCCGCGAGCCCATCTCTCCCTGTTGTGAAGGGCCGCAACTATAGCATGCGCGCTTGCCGGCCTCGTAAAGGGCCCCGGGAGGCGCGCCTCGGAAGACCCTCCTAGCGGCTTTCGGTCCGCTTGGGAGACCAGGGCGGTGTGGACACGACGCCTTCCAATCGCCTTGTGGCCTCGCCCGCTTTGGCTTCGTTGGGTAGAGAATAGGTGTGCCGTTTGCTACAATAGCGTGTCGGCGCAAGGACACGCCGGGGGAACCATGGCGCTGCAGCCGGGCACGCTGCTCAGAAATCGCTACCGAGTGGAGACGGTCCTCGGCCAGGGAGGCATGGGGGCCGTCTATCTTGCCATCGACGCAAACCTCGGCGTGACCGTGGCGGTTAAAGAAAACCTCTTCACCACCGAGGAATTCGCCAACCAGTTCGAGCGTGAGGCCCGCATCTTGGCCAACCTGCGCCATGCCAACCTGCCGCGCGTCACGGATCACTTCGTCGTCGACGGCGAGGGACAGTACCTGGTGATGGACTTCGTCGCCGGCGAAGATCTACGCGAGCGGCTCGAGCGCAGGGGACTGGTAAGCGAGGAAGAGTCCCTGCCCTGGTTCTTCGACATCTGCGACGCGCTGGCCTATCTGCACACGCGCGTCCCCGCCATCCTGCATCGCGACGTCAAGCCCGGGAACATCAAACTGACTCCCGACGGCCGAGGCGTCCTGGTCGATTTCGGGCTGGCCAAGGTGGTCGAGGGGACCGGGACGACGACCGTCGGCGCCAAGGCGATGACGCCGGGGTTCTCCCCGCCGGAGCAGTACGGCACCGGCCGCACCGATCCGCGCACCGACATCTACTCCCTGGCGGCGACGATGTACGCCGCTTTCACCGCGCACATTCCCGAGGACGCCCTGGAACGGGCGATGGGGCGCGAGCACCTGACGCCCCTACGGGAGCGCAACCCCCAGGTCGGCTCGGGGGTGGCCCGAACTATCGAGAAAGCTCTCGGAATCCGGCCGGACGACCGCTACCAGACGATGGCCGAGTTCGCCGCGGCCCTGCGCGCGGCGTCGACGGCCAGCCGACCGACTCTCGCCCGGGCGATGCCCTTCGTCGATGCCCAGCCGCCCGCGACCCCGCCGCCGGCCAAGACGACCGTCGCCGCGCCGAAGTCAGACCCGACGCGGATCCTCACCCGCGCCGAAGGCCGCAAGGCGTGGCCTCTGCTGCTCGTGGCGATTCTGGGGGTGCTGGCCGTGTTTGGGGTGTCCACGCTGGTGCCGGCCGTCTCCGCCTTGTTCGGCGGAGATCGCTCGACGCCTTCGGAGGCCTCCTCGCCCGCGCCCCTCCCATCGCCAACGCTGGCCGAAGCCCTCATCGTCCCAACCCTGCCACCGACCTCGCCGCCGAGCTCCACGGACACGGCCGTGACCGTCGTGCCGACCAGCGGCGCGACTCCGGTGGGGGGTGGCGTCGGCCAGTTGGCATTCGCCTCGAATCGGGACGCCGTGGCGCAGATCTACCTCGTCAACTTCGATGGATCCGACCCCACGGCGCTGACCACCCTGGCCGACGGCGCGTGCCAGCCGGCCTGGTCGCCGGACGGGGAACGTCTGGCTTTCACCTCCCCCTGCAATGCCAATAAAGAGATCTATACCGGAGCGCAGATCTTCATCATGAACGCCGATGGCAGCGATCTGACGCCGCTGCCCACCGTCCCCGGGGGCGATTTCGATCCGGCCTGGTCTCCCGACGGGAAGCGGCTGGCCTTCACCTCGCTGCGCGACCGCCACGCGCAGATCTATGTCATTGACCTTGAGAGCAAGGTGATCACGAATCTGAGCAGCAACCCGGCAACGGAGATGCAGCCCTCCTGGTCGCCCACCGGCGCCGAGTTGCTGTTCACCGGGGAACGCGCCGACTCGCTCGATATCTGGATCATGCCGGAGCAGGGTGGCTCGTCCAAACGCTTCACCCGAGGCGGCGAGGATACTCACCCGGATTGGTCCAGCAACGGCACCTTGATCCTGTACGAGCAGCAGATCGGCGGAGTTCCGCGCCTGGTGGCGACGACCTACGAGAGCCAGGGCCTGATCGGCAACCGTGTTTGTGCCACCGGGGAATATGCCGGG
>CAYUWF010000065.1:0-13297 GCA_964448245.1 uncultured Anaerolineaceae bacterium
AGATGTGGGATCCGAGCTTGATGGAGGAAGGCGCCGGGGCCGCCTGGGGGCTGTACTAGAGAGATCGCGCCACAGGGGTACTTCGCCCCCCTATCCCTGAAGACAAGAGGCCGGGCTCAACGCCCGGCCTCTTGTCTTGGCGTGACCTTGGCGTCTCAACTCTTCGTGTGCTCAGCCATGCGACGACGCCGGCTGGCGAGGATCCCCAGGAAGGCCAGGCCCACCAGCATGAGGCGCAGCGCGACTCCCAGCCACACCGCCGCGGCCAGGCCCACACCCATCACGGCGACCAGCGTGATCCAGCCGCGTGTCGGACGCGCACCGCGCAATTCCACCAACGTGCCTCTCAGCCGAGAGACAAACGGCTCGCGTGGCTCCACCGGCACCAGCACCCGGCCCAGCCAGGCCTCCAGCTCCGACGGTTCCATTGGCTGCGTTCCGTAAGCGACGCTCATGACGGACTACTCCTCCAGGTCCGCCCACCCGGACCTCTCCCGATTCACATCCCACCCGGCCTCGGCCCCATCGCCGGCGCTCGCCAGCTCGTCGCGCAGCGTGTTCAGCGTCCGGTGGTAGAGGCTCTTGATCGCCCCTTCCGTCCTGCCCATGATGACCCCGGCCTCCGCGTTGGAGAGCCGCTCGACGAATTTCAAGATGAGCAGCTGCTGGCGGTCCTCCGGAAGTCGCCGCACGGCGACCATCAGCATCCGCTGCTCTTCCGAGGCCACCGCCACGGCTTCCGGGTGCGGACCCCCACCCGAGGGCAGCAGGTTATCCTCCAACGGGACCGTCGGCCGCCGGCTCCGGTCGCGGTGCCAGTTGGCCACCAAGTTGTGCGCGATCCGGTAGAGCCAGGCCGAGAAGGGGACGCCCTTGTCTTCGAACTTCCCGACGTGCCGCAGCGCCCTCTGGAAGACCCTCGCCGTCAGATCCTCGGCGTCGTGGTGATTCCCGGTCCGATAGAAGATGTAGTTGTAAATGCGCCGGACGTGGCGCTCGTAGAGAACCCCGAACGCCTCGGCGTCCGACCCGGCGCGCGCAACCAGATTGAGCTCGTCGCCGTGGTCGACCGGCTCATCCGGCCGTTCGCGGCGAGGCTTCTTAGCCATAAACAACACCGTCGACGGGGTTCCGTTCTATCCGCATAGGGGGGAAGGTGCGACGCCATGCTACCACCGCCACCGGCGCTTCGCCGGCGGCGCGCCGCCGGCCCCCCGAAGCGGATTAGCACGTTTGGTCTAGTCGAGTGCTATAATCCCGTCCGACCCCATGAAGTCGATCGTCGCCCTAGACTTAGAAACCACCGGCCTGGATCCCGCCCAGGACGCGGTCATCGAGATCGGTGCGGTCCGTTTTCGAGGGCCCCGGGTGGAGGCCGAGTGGTCGACGCTGGTCAACCCCGGCCGCCCCCTACCCCCCTACATCACCCAGCTGACCGGGATCACCGACGCCATGCTGGCCGGAGCGCCGCGCCTGTCCAGGGTGCTGCCGGAGCTGATTGCCTTTGTCGGCGATGCGCCGCTGCTCGGTCATAACCTGGCCTTCGACCTGAAGTTCCTGGAGCGCCACACGCCGTTTCGCCAAAACGAGGCCCTCGACACGTATGACTTGGCCTCGGTTGTCCTCCCCACCGCACGCTATCGGCTGGCGACGCTCGCCCAGTCGCTGGGCGTGGTCCCCCGCGGTGTACACCGCGGGCTGGAGGACGCGCGCACGACGCAGCAGATCTTCGTCCGCCTGCTCGACCGCGCCGCCGAGCTTCCGCCGCAGGTGCTGGGCGAGATCGTCGAGATCGGGTCGAACCTCGCTTGGGGCGCCGGGCCGGCCTTCGAGATGGCGGCCGAGATGGCGGGCGTGCCGCCCGAGTCGCCGGCGCCGGTTCGTCCGCCGAAAGCGAAGAAGGCGCGGCCCGCCGCCCCTCCCCTCGAGCCGCGCGAGACCCCAACACCGATCGATCCGGACGAGGCCGCCGGGTACCTCGAGCCGGGGGGAGGGCTGGCCCGCCTGCAGCCCGGCTATGAGCACCGCTCGCAGCAAATCCGCATGGCCCGCGCCGTCGCCGAGGCCCTCTCGGCAGGCAAGCACCTGCTGGTCGAGGCCGGCACCGGCACGGGAAAGTCGATGGCCTACCTGATCCCGGCCTTCCTGTGGGCGGCGCGCAACGGCCGCCGCGTGGTTGTTTCGACCAACACCATCAACCTGCAGGATCAGCTGATCCGCAAGGATATCCCGCTGCTCCAGGAGCTGCTCGGCGGCGAGCTGCGCGCGGCAGTCCTCAAGGGGCGCACCCACTACCTGTGCCCGGCGCGTTTCGAAGCGCTCCGCCGCCTGCGTCCGCGCACCCCCGAAGAGATGCGCGTCCTGGCCAAGGTGTTGGTCTGGCTGGCGCACGGCGGGACGGGGGAACGCGTCGATCTCAGCCTGGGCGGACCGGGAGAGATGATGGCCTGGTCCCGCATCTCCGCCGAGAGCGAAGACTGCACGCTCGATGCCTGCCTGGAGCGGACGGGCGGAGCGTGCGCCTTCTACGCCGCCCGCACGCAGGCCGAAGCTTCGCACGTCTTGATCGTCAATCACGCGCTGTTGATGGCCGATATCCAGTCCGGCAATCGTGTCCTGCCCGAATACCGCCACCTGATCATCGATGAGGGCCATCACCTGGAGGCGGCCACCACCTCCGGGATGACGATCCGCATCCATGAGGGCGACCTGGCGCGCACGCTGCGCGACCTCGTCGGCGCCCCGAACGCGTTGCTCCCGGAGGCCTCGGCCCTGGCTCGCCGGTCGATGGGCCCGGTCGAGGCGCGCCGGCTGGCGAAGGCGACGCAGGAGCTCGAGGTCCAGTGCAGCGAGTCGCTGCAGGCCTGGAGCGCCGTGTTCAACAACCTGGCCGAATTCCTGGTGGGCCTCCACGGCGAGGAAGCCGCTTCCAGCTACGGCCTGCAAGTGCGCATCGTGCCTGCCCTGCGGTCGCTGCCGCCCTGGTCGTCGGTCGAGGTGGCCTGGGACGAGACCCGTCCGCTGTTGACGGCGATCGCCGACGGCGTGGCCGAGCTGGCCGAGACCCTGGCCGGCTTCGGTGACGGGGGTTCGGCCTCGGCCGGCGATGTCGCCGGCGCGCTGCGCGCCTCGCTGCGCTCCCTGCGCGAGACGGCCGACCTCTTCGAGCGCTTCGTCTTCAAGCCCGACGCCGGAACGATCTACTGGGCCCAGCTCGGATCGGATCGTCGCCGCCTCTCGGTCAACGCCGCGCCCCTGGCGATCGGCCCGCTGGTCGAGCGCCATCTGTGGAACGAGAAGGACTCGATCGTTCTGACCTCGGCCACGCTGACGACTGCCGGCGAGTTCGACTACCTCAAGCGCCGGCTGCACGCCCAGAGCGCCGACGAGGTGGCCCTGGGGTCGCCCTTCGACTATGAGACGTCCACCCTGCTCTACCTCGTCAATGACATCCCCGAGCCGGGCGACCGCCTGGCCTACCAAAAGGGCATCGAGCGCGGCCTGATCGGGTTGGCGCGTGCCACCCGCGGGCGGACGCTGGTGCTCTTCACCTCTAACGACCAGCTGCGCCGGACGGCGCGGGCGCTGAGCGAGCCGCTGGCCCAGGACGGCATCACCGTCTACGAGCAAGGCGAAGGCGTCTCGCGCCACGCGCTGCTCGAGTCCTTCCGCTCCGACGCGCAGTCCGTCCTGCTCGGGACGCGGTCTTTCTGGGAAGGGGTCGACGTGCCGGGCGAGGCGCTGTCGGTGGTCGTCATGGTCCGGCTGCCGTTCGACGTGCCGACCGATCCGATCGTCTCGGCGCGCTCCGAGACCTATGACTCGCCGTTCGATGAGTACTCCCTGCCCGAGGCGATTCTGCGCTTTCGCCAGGGCTTCGGGCGCCTGATTCGGGCCAAGAGCGACCGTGGGGCGGTGGTGATCCTCGACCGCCGCGTCCTGACCAAGCGCTACGGCCCTTACTTCCTCCAATCGCTCCCCTCCTGCACCACGCGCCAGGGACCGCTGGACGAGGCGCCGCGCCAGGTTGCGCACTGGCTGGGAGTCTGACCCGACAAACCCGTTTTCCTTCGGAAAACGGGTTTGTCAGAGCGTTATAATGCGGCCTCATCTCCTCGGAAGGGTGAACCTGCGGTGATCGACGTCAACGATTTGCGCAAGGGCGTGACCTTCGAACTCGACGGCAACCTGTTTAAGGTGCTTGAGTATTCCCACAACAAGCCAGGGCGCGGCAACGCTACGATCCGCACCAAGGTGCGCGATCTGCGCAGCGGCGGCGTGCTCGAGAAGACCTTCACCTCCGGCGACCGCGTGCGCGACGTCCGGCTCGATCACCACATCGTCACGTTTCTTTACCGCGACGACGATTTCTTCCACTTCATGGACACCGAAACCTACGAGCAGCCGACACTGAATCGTTCGACGCTGGAAGAGGTGGCGGACTACCTGACCGAAGGCCTCGAAGCCAAACTGACCTTCTACCTCGACGAGCCGATCGATATCGAACTGCCGACGGCGGTCGACCTGAAAGTCGTCGAGGCCGAGGTCGGCGTCAAGGGCGACACGGCGACCGGCGCCACGAAAACGGTCGCGACCGAGACCGGCCTGCGCGTTCAGGTGCCGCTCTTCGTCCAAACGGGGGACACGATCCGCGTTGACACCCGCAACGGGCAGTATCTGACGCGGGCCTGAACCGGCGGCCACGGTGCGAACGCCCGCTGGTGCGGAGTGCACGTACTACTTCGAAGACTTCCAACGGGGCCGGCAGCGGCAGGAGTGCCGCCTGATCGCGCGGAACCCGAGCAGCGCTCCTTGGAAGCCCGACCTTTGCCGCCCCTGCCGCGTTCCCCGCATCTTGCAGGCCAACGCCTGCCGCCATCTCGTCCTCCAGGCCAGCGTCTCCCCGGGGATTCTCGGGCTTGGTAGACGCGTCGAGGTCCGCGCCGAATGCCTGCTTAGCCTGGCCGATGTGGCGGAGCCGGAGATCGGCTGCGGCCGTTGCCACGAAGCATTCCAGCCCCAGGTCGCCCCCCGGGGCACCCCATGATCCAAGCGCTGCTCGTCGACCTGGACGACACTCTGCTTGAGAACGATCTCGGCCGCTTCCTCCCGGCCTACTTCGACGCCCGAGACCTGTCCTGGCCGAACACGACCTTCGGCGTGCGGCGAAGATCCGCCTTGAACCGCGGTCGCCCAACCAGGATGTCGCTGTTTGGTCGGAGGCTCGGATTGACAATAGGTCGCACAGGCCTTCGGAAAGGGAGTAGATCATGCGACTCGAAGGAAAACGGATTTGCATTTTGGTCGAGGAAGGCTTCGAAGACCTTGAATTCTGGGTTCCGCTGATGCGCATGGAGGAGGAAGGCGCGCAGGTGACCGTCGTTGGACCGAAGGCCGGGAAGGTCGTTCACAGCAAAAGCGGAGGCCTGGCCGCCTCGAGCGACCGAGAAGCCGCCGATGTCTCCCCGGACGACTTCGACGGAATGATCGTTCCCGGCGGCTGGGCGCCCGACAAGCTGCGACGATCGGCGGCCGTCACGGGCCTGGTGCGCGCGATGTACGACCAGGGAAAGCCGGTCGCCATGATCTGCCACGCCGGCCTGGTGGGGATCTCGGCCGGGATCGTGGCCGGTCATCGCGCCACCGGCTCCGTGGGGATCCGCGACGACCTGATTAACGCCGGTGCGACGTGGGTGGACCAGCCGGCGTTCCGTGACGGCAACCTGGTATGGGGTCGTGTCGTCCCTGACATTCCCAACTTCTGCCGTGAGCTGGTGGCGGCGCTGGAGGCCGGCTGACGTTCCGGCCCGGCCGGCGAACCAGGGCATGACGGCTCCCTTCCCATAACCGTCGGCCGGCCTCGGCGGCCCCGGCGGTTGCCCACTTCCCGAGCGAACTCTTCAATCCCGCTTACGGGTTAGCAAGCTTGTTCTTTCCATAAGGCGGCGCATGGCTCGACCCCTCGCTGCCGAGTAGCTCCGTCCCCACTTGTAAATGCTACTTGACACAGTGTAAAATATACTTTACACTGTGTCAAGACCGACTTACAGGAGCATGAAATGTCATTTGAAGAGAAGGGCACATGGGTCTACACCGTCGTGACCGTCGGCGCCTACCTCGCCTACCTGAGCATCATCATTGGACGAGCGGAAAACGTCCCGCTCGCCGAGGTGTCCTACGTATCGACGATGCTGTGGACCATCGCCATCATCATCGCCCTGTCGATCGCTGGCCACATCGCGGTAGCGATTTCGAAGCCGAGCGAGGCCGACAAGAGCGACGTTCGGGACAAGGAGATCTACCGGTTCGGCGAATACATCGGAGGGATCGTCGTCGGTGTCGGCATGGTGGTACCGCTCGGTCTGACGATGGCGGAGTTCGACCACTTCTGGATCGCCAATGCGATCTTCCTGGTATTCGTTTTGTCGGGAATCACCTCATCGATCGTGAAGATCGTCGCCTACCGACGAGGACTCTAGCCATGGGCAAGCCGACCAAGGTCACCAACTCGATTCGGGCCCTGCGGTTTGCGCACGGCGAGATGACCCAGGCGGAGCTGGCCGACCGGGTTGGCGTGACGCGGCAAACCATCATCGCCATCGAGCAGGGCCGCTACTCGCCATCGCTGGAGATGGCCTTCGAGATCGCGCGGGCCTTCGGGGTCCCGCTCAAAGAAGTGTTCCAGTATCCAGAACCCAGATAGCAAAGGAGACCAGATCATGACCGCATCACATGACAAATGGAAGATGGCCGAGGACATTCCAGTTACAAGTAACACGATGAAGGCTGTCGTCTACTCAGAATACGGACCCCCGGAGGTCCTTCAGCTGACCCGGGTGGATAAGCCGAGCCCAACGAAAAACCAAATCCTGGTCAAGATACACGCAACATCCGTAGGCTTCGGGGACCTCACCGTCCGGAGGTTCGGCGAGATCTCCCCCCGAGAGTTCAACATGCCTTTGGCGTTCTGGCTGTTGGGTCGAATGTCGTTTGGGTTCAACAAGCCCAAGAGGAGGATCCTCGGGCACGAGTTTGCAGGCGAAGTCGAAGCGGTTGGAGAAGATGTGCGGCTGTTCGCCCCAGGTGACGAGGTTTTCGGACATGTCGGGAAGATGGGAGCCGACGCCGAATATGTGACCATGCCGCAAACCGGCATGGTCGTTATGAAGCCTGCCAACGTGTCCTACGAAGAAGCGGCGGTAGTTCCATATGGGGCGTTCACCGCACTCAGTCTGCTGCGCAAAGCGGATATCCGGCCGGGGCAGAGGGTGCTGGTCAACGGCGCTTCCGGAGGAATTGGCTCGGCTGCGGTGCAGCTTGCCAAGCACTGCGGGGCACATATCACCGGGGTCTGCGGCACGCCCAGAATGGAATTCGTGAGAGCGCTGGGAGCCGACACCGTCATCGATTACACCGCCGAGGACTTCACCAAGAACGGTGAGACCTATAACCTAATCATCGACGTGCTCGGCAGGAGCTCTTTCTCACGCTGCAAGAGCTCGCTAACGCCGAACGGACGCTACCTCCTGGTCAGCTTCAAGGCAAGAGACCTGTTTGATATGCTGTGGACTTCGATCGCTGCGAGCCTACCCGGACGGCAGACCGGCAAGAGGGTGATCTGCGCGGTGGCGCCCGAACGGATCGAGGATCTTGCCAAAGTCAAAGCGCTGATCGAGGCGGGAGTGATCAAGGCCGTCATCGATAGGACCTTTCACCTCGAGCAGGTCGCCGAGGCTCACCGGTACGTCGAAGAAGGACACAAGAAGGGACATATCGCCATCACCGTCGGGCATAACGGCGGGATCTGACAGCCCGCCCTTGACGTGAGAGAGGACCTGCCGCCGACCCGCAGAGGTCGAGGTTCTCTAAGGATGGCCGCGGGATCTTCGATACCCAACGAGCCGGCCGCCTGATCTACAACGAGGATCGGGCGGTCGTTGGTTCTTGGGGATGGACCGTTGGATCAGAGCGCCGGTGCTGTCCCTCTCCGTCGGCCAGAGGATGCGCCCGTTGGTTCACCGGACAGCAAAGCGGACCTGGACGTTCTGAGGGGCTCATCTTAGCCGGGATCGTCACGTGTCCGAGTTCCAGAAGAGATCAAACGAAGGTCTAACGCGTGCCTGCTTTACACGGCGCCATGGCGGAGGCTATAATCCTCGCTCGGGGAAGTGCTGGAATTGGCAGACAGGCGTGACTTAGAATCACGTGCCGCGAGGCGTGAGGGTTCAAGTCCCTCCTTCCCCACTCCTGTCGACGCGGAAACGCGCTTCGACAGGCCAGGAACCAACCGATGTCGCCGCTCAAGATCGAGACGCAGGACCTGGCCGAGCGCCAGAAGCAGCTGACGGTCGAGGTGCCCGAGGATGACATCGAGGCGGCCATGCATCGCGCCGCGCGGCGGATGAGCCAGCGCGCCAAGATCGCCGGCTTTCGCCCCGGGAAGGCTCCTTACGAGGTCGTCCTGCAGCGCTACGGCGAGCAGGCGGTCTTTGACGAGGCCCTCGACGCCCTCGGCCCCGACGTCTACCGCCAGGCGCTCGAAGATTCTTCCCTCGACTCTGTGGCGCCTGGCGCGCTGGAAGACGTCGTCAGCCGACGGCCGCTGGTGTTGCGCTATACGGTTCCCCTCACCCCGCAAATCGATCTGGGCAAGTACCGTGAGCTGCGCCTTCCCTTCGAAATGCCCGCCGTCAAAGACGAAGCGGTCGAAGAGGTCCTCGAAGGGCTTCGCCAGCAGCAAGCGCTGATCGAGCCCGTCGAGCGCCCGGCTCGCGACTCCGACGTCGTCGTCCTCGACCTCCGGGGGCAACTCCGCGACGCTCCGGAAGGCGCCGGGCGGGTTCTCATGGATGAGCGCGGCGTCTCTGTCTTGGTGGCGGAGGAAACGGACTTTCCCTTCCCGGGCGCCGCCAAGCATCTGTTGGGTCTCGCCGCCGGGGAAGAGCGGGAGGCCGAGTACACCTTCCCTGCCGACTACCGCAACGAGTCCTTGCGCGGGCGGAAGGCATCCTTCCACTTCCATTGCCAGACGGTCAAGTCGCGCACCATGCCGGAGTGGTCCGATGACCTGGCGCGCACGCTGGGCGAGTTCAACGACTTGGCCGACCTGCGCGTGAAGGTGCGCCAGTCGCTCGAGGCGCAGAGCCAGCGCCAGGCCGAATCGGAGTACGCCGGGAAAGTAGTCGAGGCGGTCGTCGCCGGGTCAAGGATCGTCTTTCCGCCGGTCCTGCTGCGCCAGGAGGTCGACGATACGCTGGAGGACCTCGCCCGGCGCCTGAAGGATCAGCGCCTCAGCCTGGCGGACTATCTCAAGATCGAGAAGAAAGAGGAAAGCGACCTGCGCCAGGAGCTCGAACCGCAGGCTCGCCGTCGTCTGGAGCGGGCGCTGACCCTGGGCGAACTCGTCGAGGCCGAGTCGCTCGACGTGGAAGAGGCCGAGGTCGACGCCGCCCTGGAGCGGATTCTCGAACCGCTGACCGATTCGACCGACGCCGTACGCCGTGCCCTCGACACGCCTCCCGGCCGTCGGCGTCTCCGGCTCGACCTGCTGACCGACAAAGCCGTGGCACGCCTCGTGCAAATCGCACGCGGGGAGGCGCCGCCGCTCGTTCCGCCCGCCCCGAGGGAAGCCGAAGGGCCGTCCGCCTCTCAAGGAGAAGGTGATTCATGACGACGCACGATCCGCACGCGCTGATCCCGATGGTCATCGAGAGCTCCGGCCGCGGCGAGCGCGCCTACGATATCTACTCGCTCCTCCTCAAGGAACGTATCGTTTTCCTTGGAACCCCGATCAACGACCAGGTCGCCAACCTGATGGTGGCCCAGCTCCTGTTCCTCGACCGCGAGGACCCGGACAAGCAGATCCAGATGTACATCAACTGCCCGGGCGGGGCGATCTATGCCGGCCTGGCGATCTACGACACCATGCAGCAAGTGAGCGCCCCGATCTCGACCGTGGCGGTGGGGGTCACGGCTTCCTTCGGGACAGTCCTGCTGGCCGCCGGCGAGAAGGGCCTGCGCTACACTCTGCCGCACGCCACGATCCACCTGCACCAGCCCCTAGGCGGCGTCCAGGGCCAGGCGACCGACATCGAAATCCAGGCCAAAGAGATCTTGCGCCTCAAGGAAGAACTGAATACGATATTGGTGAATCACACCGGCCAGACGCGCGAGGTTATCGAGCGCGATACCGAGCGCGACTTCTACATGGCCGGGGAGGCGGCCAAGGCCTACGGCATCGTCGACCATGTGCTGCTCTCGGTCGCGGAAGCCAAGAAAGCCTGAAGCACACCATCCGATGACGCTCGAAGAGTCCCCTGCTGTCCGGCGCTGTTCGTTCTGCAGCCGCGGCGAAGCCGAGGTGCAACGGCTGATCGCCGGGCCGGAAGGGGTCTTCATCTGCAACGAATGCGTCGACCTGTGCCGCGACATCCTAGAAGGGGACGTCCGGCACGGCGGTCATCCGGCCGGGGCGCCCCGCCCCAGCCTCCCCCCGCAGGAGATCTACGACAAGCTCGATGACTACGTCGTCGGGCAGGATCGCGCCAAGCGCGTTCTTTCGGTGGCGGTCTACAACCACTACAAACGCATCGCCAGCCGCGGCGACTCCGAAGTCGAGCTGGACAAGAGCAACATCCTGCTCGTCGGGCCCACCGGTTGCGGCAAGACCCTGCTGGCGCAGACCCTGGCGCGCATCCTGGACGTCCCGTTCTGCATCGGCGACGCCACCGCCCTAACCGAGGCCGGCTACGTCGGCGAGGACGTCGAAAACATCCTGCTGCGCTTACTGCAGTCAGCCGATTTCAACGTCCAGCGCGCCGAGCGCGGCATCGTCTACCTGGACGAGATCGACAAGATCGCCCGCAAGTCCGGCGAGAACCCCAGCATCACCCGCGACGTCTCGGGCGAAGGGGTGCAACAGGCGCTGCTCAAGATCATCGAAGGCGCCTCGGTCAACGTACCGCCCCAAGGGGGCCGCAAGCATCCCCAGCAGGAATTCATCCAGCTCGACACGCGCGACATCCTGTTCATCTGCGGCGGGACCTTCGGCGGATTGGCCGAGATCGTCGGGGAACGCGTCGGGCGCCGAGGTCGCATGGGCTTTGCCGGGACGCGCGACCCGGATGATCCGGCTTCGATGGGCGAAGCCGAACTGCTGCGGCTGATCAATCCCGATGACCTGATGCACTACGGCCTGATCCCGGAGCTGGTGGGGCGGCTGCCTGTGACGGTCAGCGTGGATCCGCTCGATCGGGCGGCGTTGCGGGCGATCCTCACCGAGCCTCGCAACGCCCTCGTCCGACAGTACCAGCGCCTGTTCGAAATGGACCAGGTGCAGCTCGAGTTCACCCCAGCCGCGCTGGATGCCGCCGCCGATCTGGCAATGGCGCGCGAGACCGGCGCCCGAGGACTGCGCTCGATCATCGAGAGCGTCTTACTCGACGTGATGTACGAGATCCCCTCCCGCCCGGAGGTGCGCCACGTGATGGTCGGCGATGCCACCATCCAGGGCGAGGCGCCGCCGAAGCTGCTCGACGCCGCGGGGCGGGATCTCGGCCAGCACTCCGATCGCCCCCAGTCCGACGCCGCCTGAACCCAGGCCCGCCCCCTTGCGCTCCCCTCTCCGGCCTGTCGCGACCTTCTCCGTTGTAGCCTGGGATTCGTCCCTCCCGGCCTGGGGGGTTGCCGTCGCCTCCAAGTTCCCGGCGGTCGGCGCCGTCGTGCCCTGGGCCCGAGCCGCGGCCGGCGCCGTGGCGACACAGTCCTACGCCAACACCACCTACGGCCCGGACGGACTGCAGCGCATGGCCGCCGGCGACACGGCCACGCAAGCGCTGCAGGCGCTGCTGGCCGAAGACCCGGGCCGCGAACAGCGCCAGGCCGGGTTCGTCGATTCCCGTGGCGGGGCGGCGACGTTCACCGGCTCCGAATGCCAGCCCTGGGCCGGCGGGTTGACCGCCGACGGAGTCGCCTTCCAGGGCAATATCCTCGCCGGGCCTCAGGTCGTCGAGGCGATGGCGAACAGCTTCGCGGCTTCATCGGCCGACCTGGGTGGGCGGCTGCTTGCCTCGCTGCTGGCCGGTGACCGGGCCGGCGGCGATCGCCGCGGCCGGCAGAGCGCCGCCCTGCTCGTCGTGCGCGCAGGCGGTGGCTACGCCGGTCACAACGACCGCTGGATCGACTACCGCGTCGACGACCATCCCGACCCCGTCCCGCGCCTGGCGGAGCTGCTGGAGCTGCACGAGCTGTACTTCGGATCCAGCTCGGCCGAGGACCGACTCGCCCTCACCGGCGCCGTCCTGATGGACCTCCTGCGGCTCGCCCGCCGCCTCGGCACCTACGACGGCCCGGACGAAACCTCGCTTTCCGCCCCGGCGCGCGACGCGCTGCGGCGGTTCCTCGGCAATGAGAACTTCGAAGACCGCAGCGACGTCGAGGCTGGTTGGATCGACCGGCCCGCCTATGAATTCCTGAAACGGCGGTCCGCCTCATGACGCTCCCGCCACCGAAGATCCGCGCCCTGGTCCTCGACCTCGACGGCGTCCTGTGGCGCGGCCAGCAGATTCTCCCCGGAGTCCCCGAGCTCTTCCGCTTGCTCGAGGAGCGCTCGCTGCGCTACTGCCTTGCCAGCAACAATGCCACGCTGACCATCGAGACCGTCCAGGCGCGGCTGACGTCGATCGGCGTCCAGGTTCGACCGGAGGCGCTCGTCACTTCGGCCCACGCCGCTGCCGGCTATGTACAGCGCCACTACCGAGAACCGCCGCGGGTGCTGGTGATCGGGGAGGAAGGGTTGCGCCAGGCCCTCGTCGAAGCGGGCTGCACCCTCGTCGAAACCGCCGAGGGCGCCGCCGTCGTCGTCGTCGGGATGGACCGCGCGCTGACCTGGCCGAAGCTGGTCGAAGCCGGCCTGGCGATCGCCGGCGGCGCGACGTTCATCGGCACCAATCCCGATCGGACCTTCCCCACCGAGCGCGGGATCGGCCCCGGCAACGGCGCCATCCTGGCGGCGCTCGAGACCGCCACCGGTCGCCCACCGATCATCGTCGGCAAGCCCGAGCCGCATCTCTTCGTGGAAGCAATGACGCGGATGGCCGTGCCGCCGGAGCAGACATTGGTCGTCGGGGACCGCCTGGAGACCGACATCGTCGGGGGCGTGCGCGCCGGGATGCGCACGGCGCTGCTGCTGACGGGCGTCACCAGCAGCGCGGAACTGCGCGGTCGAGAGGTGCAACCCGACTGGACCTTCGAGGATCTGCCCGCTCTCTTGCAGCGCCTCCCCGGATGGCTCGGGTGA
>CAYUWF010000066.1:0-13188 GCA_964448245.1 uncultured Anaerolineaceae bacterium
CCAGCCTGCGAACGCGGTCGGGTGGCGGCTGGCGGTCTCCTGCATCGCTCTCAGAGGCGGGAGCGCCGCCTCACGGTAGCGAGCCTTGCCGGTGAGAGCATCGAGGCGCAGCAGCAGGGAGACCGCCAGCGCGTTCCCGCTGGGGACCGGAGTATCTTGCAGAGTCTTGGGTCGCGCCGGGAGTCCTTCCGGCTTGTCGCCGGCGTCGAAGAACCCACCCTGCGGATCGGCGAAGTCGTGCAGGATGACTTCGGCGAGCTCGAGGCAGGCTTCGAGCCAGCGCGAGTCGAAGTCGACCTGATAGAGATCCAGGAGCCCTTCCGCCAGCGCGGCATGGTCGTCAAGGCTGCCCGCATGGCGCGCCCGGCCGAGTCGGTAGGTTCGGCGCAATTGTCCGTCGGGCCGCAGCGCCTCCAAAAGAAAGGCGGCCAGCTCTTGTGCCGTTTTGAGATCCTGCGGCCGCTGGAGCGCGCGGGCGGCGGCGCACCAGGCGCTCAACGCCAGACCGTTCCAGGCCGTGATGACTTTGTCATCGAGGGCCGGGCGCGCCCGCCGGGACCGGACCTCGAGCAGCCGCTCCCGCAGAGCGGCCATTCGCTCGTCCTGCCCCTCTTCGGGTGGCGCACTTTTTCCGCTCGTCGTCAAAGGCGGGCGGCGCACAACCAGCCGGCCCTCGAAGTTGCCGCCGGCCGGGAAATCGAACCACCGCCGGAACAGATCGAAGGTCGCCGGATCGGGGGCGACCGCCTCGATTTCCTCCGGCGTCCAGACGTAGAAGCGACCCTCTTCGCCTTCCGAGTCCGCGTCGAGCGAGGCGCTGTATCCCCCTTCGGGCGTGCGCAGCTCGCGGCGCATGAAGTCGAGGGTGGCCACGGCGGTCTGGCGCAGGGAGGCGCGGCCGGTGACCTGCCAGGCCTCCAGGTAGACCCGCGCCAGCAGAGCGTTATCGTAGAGCATTTTCTCGAAGTGGGGCACGGTCCATGAGCGATCGACGGCGTAGCGGTGGAAACCGCCGCCGAGATGATCGAAGATCCCGCCGCGGCCCATCGCTTCCAAGCAGTGGGTGGCCATGTCCAGTGCCATGCGGTCGCCGGAATGGTGGAAGCGGCGCAGCAGAAGTCCCACCGTCCCGGCCTGGGGGAACTTCGGCGCGCCGCCCCAGCCTCCGTACTCCCAGTCGTAGGACCGGAGCAACGCCTCCATGGCGCGGGTCTCGGCCGCCGGGTCGAGGGCCTGCGGACCGGCCGCCAGCTCGGCGCGCTGGGCGACGTGCTCGGTGAGGCGGCGGGCCGTCTCGACCAGGCGAGCGCGGTCGCCCTGCCAGGCGGTGCGGATGGCGGCCAGGACTTCGGCGAAGGAGGGCATGCCGTGGCGCGGTTCAGGTGGGAAGTAGGTGCCGCCGTAAAACGGCTCACCGTCGGGGGTGAGGAAGACGCTCAGCGGCCAGCCTCCCTGTCCGCTGAGGGCGACGACGGCCTCCATGTACACGGCGTCGACGTCGGGCCGCTCCTCGCGATCGACCTTCACCGCGATGAAATCCCGGTTGAGCATGGCCGCCGTCGCCTCGTCCTCGAAGGACTCGTGCGCCATGACGTGGCACCAGTGGCAGGCGGCGTAGCCGATGCTGAGGAAGATCGGCTTGTCCTCGCGGCGGGCGCGCGCCAGGGCGGCCTCGCCCCACGGCAGCCATTCCACCGGGTTCCCGGCATGCTGCAACAGGTAGGGAGAGGTTTCAGACGCCAATTGATTCGTCATCATCGTCCTGACGGGAAGCCGCGCCGAACCCGGATGATAGAATGACCGGCGTGACGACCACCTCTCCACTGCTGCGTTGGCTTCCGGCGCTGGGTATGATGGCGGCGATCTTCGCCCTCTCCTCGCTGCCTTCCGATCGCATCCCCTTTTTCGGCGAATACGATCTGCTGATCAAGAAGGGCGCGCACGCCGCGGGCTACGCCACGCTGGCGATCGCCTACTACTTCGCGCTGCCGCCGCGCCTGAGCCCGGTCTACCGAGGCGTGCTGTCGTTGCTGATGGCGGTCTTGTTCGCGCTGAGCGATGAGTTCCATCAGTCCTTCGTGCGCGGCCGCCATTCGGCGCTGCGCGACGTCGGCATCGATTCGCTCGGTGCGGCGCTGGCGCTGCTGGCGGCGATGATCTACTCCTCGAACTCCAGCTCCAGCTCGGTCTCCTGATCGGGCTTCCATTCGGCACCCGGGACGATTTCGATCACGTCGAACAGGCGTTCCTGGCGTGCCAGGACCTGGCCCTGCTTGATCAACTCGAGCACCGCCAGGAAGGAGACCACCACCTCCAGGCGCGAGCGCGAACGCCGCAGCAGGTCGCGGAAGTCCATTCGCCCCTGGCGGCGGAGCGCTTCGAAGATCAGGGCGATCTTGTGCCGGATATTGATGCGCAGCGCCACGACCGAGTCGGCCAGCTGCGGCTCGGCCCTCGCCGCCGCCAGGACCTGCTGCAGAGTCCGCCGCAGGTCGTCCAGGCTGAGCGCGCCGAGATCGAGGTGGGGTTCGCTGCGCGGCGGAGGCGCCAGCCGGGCGTAGGTATGCAGCCCGGCCTCGGCCCGCTCGCCCAGGGCGGCCGCCGCCTGTTTGAACAGGCGATACAGAATCAGCTGGCGCGCCAGGGCGTCGCCGGGGTCTTCCTCTTCCGGCTCGCGTTCCGGCGGCCGCGGCAAGAGCGCTTCCGACTTGATCTGCAACAGGCGCGCTGCCACGACCAGGAAGGAGGCCAGGTCCCCCAGGTCGCGTTCGGTCATCTGGCGCAAGTGGGCGAGATACTGATCCGTGACCTGGGCCAGGGCGATCTTGGTGATGTCGAGCTCGGCGCGCTGGATCAGTTCCAGCAACAGGTCGAGCGGCCCTTCGTAGACCGGGAGGCGGACCGTATAGGTTGTCACCGGCGTTCAGAAGAGCTGGGCAAGGACGACGCCCGCCGCCAGCGCTGCGATGAGGGCGAACACCAGGCCAGTGAGGAGCAGGGCGCGCCGTTCGCGCGCCTGAGTGCGCGCGGCGAGGACCCGCTCGGCCTCCAGGCGCCGCCGATCGGTTTCGACCAGCGACCCCATCCGCTCCTCGGAGGCCTGGTCTTCGGACTTGCGCAGCTCGGAGGCGCGTTGTCGATTCTGCTGAAGCCAGCGGGGTTGGCGCGGTGCCGAGGGGGCGGTCAGGACGCGCGCCACGCTCGTCAGGGGTTCGCCGCAATAGGTGCAGGTCTGCGCGCCCATAGCATGAGCGCGCCCGCACGCCGGACAGGTGCCGACCTTCATGGAGAATCCACCCTGAGTAACACCAAATTATATCATCGGGCGGATGGTATACTGCGCGCCGCTGCCGCGGAGAGCGAGACGAAGCGGCATGACGAAGGCGCATACGCGGCTGGTGTGGTGCGGCGAAGGACTGTCCGTCGGGATCGACAGGAACAAACACTCGGTCGTCATTTCGACCCGGGACGAAGAGAACCGGGTCGGGATGAAGCCGTCCGACTTGCTGCTGGTGGCGCTGGCGTCCTGCACCGCCGTCGACGTGGTCTCCATCATGCGCAAGAAGCGCCAGCCGCTGTCGCGCCTGGAGGTGATGGCCGATGGCGAGCAGGAGCCGGATCCGCCGTGGCGCTTCCGCACGATCCATCTGACGATCGGGTGCGAGGGCGCAACCTGACGCCCGAAGCGGTGGCACGCGCCATCGAGCTTTCCGAGGGACGCTATGGCTCCGTCGCCGCCTCCCTGCGGCCGCATGTCGAGATTACGACCTCCTTTGAGATCGACCCCGTCGGGGGAGCCGAGGAAGTAGAATTGGAGCGGAACGCCTGAGATGAGAGGTGCCGAATGATCACAGAACCGGTTCACGTCAATGACGATGCCTTCGAGAAAACGGTGCTGCAGTCGCATGTGCCCGTGATCGTCGATTTCTGGGCGCCGTGGTGCGGCCCGTGCCGCATGGTGGCGCCGGTGCTCGACAAGCTGGCGGCGGAATATGCCGGCCGGCTACTGGTGACCAAGGTCAACACGGATGAGAATCCGGTTTGGGCGATGAAGTATGGGGTCCAGGGGATCCCGACGATGCTCTTCGTCAGCGGCGGCGTCATCGCCCATCAGCAGGTCGGCGCGCTGCCGGAGAAGCACCTCCGCCAGATGGTCGAAGAGTTCATGAACGTTGTAGGGCAGGCCTCGGCCAACTAGCGCGCCCCACAGGTCCCAAACCTTCGCCTCCCGCCCGGCTCAGCCGGGCGGGAGTGATTCCGCGTCTAGCAGCCTGCGAAAAAACTGTGACTGCCAACAAGCCCCCACCCCTGTCCCTCGCGACACCTGCACCCCCTGGCACCGCCCGCCAGGGCAGGTGTCCGCCGCAGCGCAGGTGCGGTGCAGGTGAGTACCCGTAGGGGCCCGCCCTGCGCCCGCTCCATCTCCCATACCTGAGATTCCTGCATGGGGAGGGAAGGCCATTCCTGGGGGGGTGGGGGGAGATGTGCTCCCCCACCCCCCAAATACCTCCGCCCCGCGCGGAGCCGCCCGTAGCGAAGCGGAGGGCCTCTCCGCCACGATACCGCGCACACCCAACTCATCTCGGCGGAGAGGGCGTCGGGGGGGAGTTGAGAAGAGGGTCTTGACGCAACCTGCAAAGTGGAAGAGGGGGAAGGCGCGAGCCCTGCGACGTCCGGGGCCCGACATGCTGGCGGTCTCCTGAGATTAGGGAGTCGGGCGAGCCTGTCCGCCCCACAGCAGGCCTTCGATCCGACGCCAGATACGCCGGAAGAAGGAGCGGACGTGAGCCAGCCAGATGAGGACCGAGCGCCGTCGCCGCCGGGCGGGGGTCGCCCGCCGCATCGGCTCGACCCACTGCAGACCCAAAGCGCCCCATGTCAAACCGCCGCCGAAGCCGACCATGATCAGGTTGTCCCCCGGCCGAACCCGGCCGTCGCTCACCGCTTCACAGACGGCGATCGGGATCGAGGCCGTGGAGGTGTTGCCGTAGTCCCCGATGTTGACCATGAACTTGTCCATCGGCAGGTGCAGGCCGCGGGCGGCGGCCTCGATGATGCGCAGGTTGGCCTGGTGGGGGATGATCAGGGAGACGTCGCTTAGGCGCCAGCCCGAGCGCGCCGCCGCTTCGCGCGTGGCGGTCGCCATGACGCGTGTGGCGAAGCGGAAGACCTCCCGGCCGTTCATGTGGATCGTGTGCATCTTGCGCGCCAAGGTCTCGGCCGAGGCCGGGTGGCGGCTGCCGCCGGCGGGGATGCTGAGCAGCTCGCCGCCCGAGCCGTCGGAGCGCATCACGCACCCCAGGATCCCTCCCGGGCGCTCGTTGGCCTGCAGGACCAACGCGCCGGCGCCGTCGCCGAAGAGCACGCACGTCGTGCGGTCTTCCCAGTTGATCCAGCGCGACATCGTCTCAGACCCGATGACCAGCGCACTGCGGATCGACCCGGAGCGGATCGATTGCGCCGCCATGTTGAGGGCGAAAATGAATCCGGTGCAGGCGGCCATGAGATCGAAGGCTCCGGCCCGACCCGCGCCCAGCGCGTCCTGCACGAGGGAGGCCGTCGCCGGGAAAAGGTGCTCGGGTGTCGATGTGGCGACGACGACCAGGTCGATATCGGCGGGCTCGAGGTTGGTCATCGCCAGCGCCTGGACGGCCGCTTTCGTCGCCAGGCTGGCCGTCGTCTCACCTTTCTCGGCGATGTGCCGCTGGCGGATGCCCGTGCGGCTGACGATCCACTCGTCGTTGGTATCAACGATCTGGGCGATGTCGTCGTTGGTCAGGATCTTCTCGGGAACGGCCATCCCCCAACCGGTGACGTGGGCGAAGGGGGACACTAGACGGCGAGCTGCGCGCCAGGGCGACCGAAGATCAGGCAGGCGTTGTGCCCGCCGAAGCCGAATGAGTTGGATAGGGCGTAGTCGAGCGCCACCTGCCGCCGCTCGTTGGGGACATAATCCAGGTCGCACTGGGGATCGGGCGTCTGGTAGTTGATCGTCGGCGCTAGGATGCCCGTCTCGAGCGATAGGATGCAGAAGATGGCCTCCAGCGTGCCGGCCGCCCCGAGCAGGTGGCCCGTCATCGACTTCGTCGAGGAGATCGGGACGGAGTAGGCCGTCTCGGCGAAGACGGTCTTGATAGCGGTGGTCTCGCTCATATCGTTCAGGCGGGTGCTCGTCCCGTGGGCGTTGATGTAATCGATATCGGTCGGGCCCAGGCCGGCATCGTCCAACGCCAGCTTCATGCAGGCCGCCGCGCCGGCGCCGTTCTCCGCCGGGGCCGAGACGTGGTAGGCGTCATTCGTCGTGCCGTAGCCGACGACATCGGCCAGGGGCCGAGCCCCGCGGGCGCGGGCCGACGCCTCCGATTCGAGGACGAGGAAGGCGGCGCCTTCGCCGATGACGAAGCCGTCCCGGTCGAGATCGAAGGGGCGCGAGGCCCGCTCCGGATCGTCGTTGCGCGACGACAGGGCGTCCATCACGCTGAAGCCGGCCACGGCCACGTCGACGATGCCGGCCTCGGACCCGCCGGCGAGCATGACGTCGGCCGCACCACGCCGAATCATCTCGGCTGCCTCCCCGACGGCGTTCGTCCCGGAGGCGCAAGCGGTCACCACGCTCATGTTCGGCCCGCGGGCGCCGAGCAGGATGGCGATTTGGCCAGGGGCGGCATCCGGAAGCATCATCGGCACCAGATGCGGGCTGACCCAGCGCGGGCCCCGCTCGACGAACTTGCGGGTCTCGCTCACCAGGGTGCCGGCCCCGCCGATCCCGGTTCCCAGGATCACCCCGACGCGATCGCGGTTGCTGTCGTCGATGACCAGGCCGGCCTGCGCTACCGCTTCCTGAACGGCGACCGCCGCCAATTGAGTGTAGCGATCCATGCGCCGCGCCTCACGCCGCCCGAGGGCTTCCTGGGGATCGAAACCCTTAACCTCGGCGGCGAAGCGCGTCTTGAGCTCTCGGGGGTCGAAATGCGAGATCGGCGCGACACCCGAGCGCCCGGCGATGGCAGATTCCCATGTCGTCGCAACGGTGTTCCCAAGCGGGCTGATGCAACCCAGGCCCGTAACGACGACGCGTGTCCTGGACACGACTTCCTCCGGCTCCCGTCAGGCGAACGCCTTCTGCGGAAGGTACGAGTATAACACTCGACCAACCGCAGCGGTGCGACGTTGTGCTAGAATGCCCCGACCCCGCTCTGGAGACACGTCCTGGAGCATGGCCGTCGGGAGGCGGCACGACCGTGCGCGTGCTGGTCACCGGCGCCACCGGGTTTGTCGGGCGCGCCGTCCTTCCCAAACTGACGCAGGCCGGCCACCAGGTGCGAATCCTGCTTCGCCCCTCGCAGGCCTCGCCGCGTCTCCCCAAGGGTGTTCCGGTCGAGGTCGGCCTCTCGGGGCTGACCGACGCGCGCGGCCTGCGCGCCGGCCTGCTAGACGTCGAGGCGATCGTCCACCTGGCGAGCGGCGAAGGGCAGGGGAGCCGCGCCGATCTGGCCGAGTCGGATGCGGAGGCAACCCGGACTCTCATCGAGGCGGCGAGCGATGGCGGGGTGAAGCGGATCCTCTTCCTCAGCCATCTCGGGGCGGACCGGGCCTCCGCCTATCCGGTGCTCCAGGCCAAGGCCCTGGCCGAGGAGGCCATCCGGCGCGGCGCCGTGCCCTACACCATCGTCCGATCGGCTGCCGCCTATGGGCCGGAAGACCGCTTTACGACTTCCCTGGCCATGACGCTGGCTCTCTCGCCCGTCGCCTTCTTTCTTCCTGGGGGTGGGGCGACGCCGCTTCAGCCGCTGTGGATCGAGGACCTGGCCACGGCGCTGGTGTGGGCTCTCGACGAAGACGGCCTCCTCGGGCGAACCTACGAAGTGGGTGGGCCCGAATACCTGACACTGCGCGAGGTCGTGGAGCTGGTGATGCGTTCGGCCCACCTCCGACGGGTGCTCGTCGAAGCCCGGCCGTGGGCCCTGCGAGCGCTCTTCCGCCTGGGCGAGGCCGTTCTGCCGATGCCTCCGTTCACGCCCTTCTGGATCGACTACCTGGCGACCGGCCGCACCGGTTCGCTCGATACCCTGCCGCGCGCCTTTGGCCTTCAGCCCTCGCGTATGGAGGACCGGCTCGGCTACCTGCGCCCGCACCGCTGGGCCCGCGAGTGGTTCCGCCGGCAGACCCACCGGGACTCACCCCATGACTGAGGAAACGCTGGTGATCCGCCCGCTGACCTCGCCGGAAGACATGGCGCTGGTGGAGGACCTCCAGCGCGCCGTCTGGACGGGGAACGAGACCGAAGTCGTCCCGGCCCACATGCTGCTGGCCGTCGCTCACGCCGGGGGCGTGGTCCTGGGCGCATTCGAGGCCGACCGCCTGGTCGGGATGGTGTTCGGTTTCCTTGGTGCCGACTCGGCCCACCCCGAGCGTGTGGCGATGGCCCGCCTCAGGCACTGCTCCCACATGCTGGCCGTCCATCCCGCCGCGCGCAACCGCAGCATCGGTTTCCGCCTCAAGCTGGCCCAGCGCGAGGCCGTCGTCCGCCAGGGAATCCGCCTGGCCACCTGGACCTATGATCCGTTGCTCAGCCTTAACGCCCACCTCAACATCCGGCGGCTAGGCGCCGTCAGCCACATCTATCTACGAGATGCCTATGGACAGATGCGGGATGAATTGAATGCGGGCCTGGCCTCGGACCGATTCGACGTGGAGTGGTGGGTCACGTCGCACCGCGTGGAAGCCCGGCTGGAAGGCCGCCGACCTCCTCTCGACTTGGTCCATTTCCTCGAGGGCGGGGCCCAGAAGCTCAACCCGGCCGCGCTGAGCGCCGACGGGTGGCCCGAGCCGGCCGCGGCGATCGAAGCCCCGGGGGCGAACCTGCTCCTGGCGGAGATCCCGCCGGATTTCCAGGCCCTGCGCCAAGCCGACATTGGTCTGGCGCGCGCCTGGCGCGAGCACAGCCGAGCTCTTTTCGAGGAGGTCTTCCGCGTGGGGTACATGGTGACCGATTTCGTATTCCTGCGCGGCGAGACTTCGCCGCGCGCCTACTACGTCCTCTTACAGGGCGAGAGCACCTTCGGATGACCTTCCAGATCGAGCGCGTCGAGCTGCGCCATATCCGCATGCGTCTGCTTTCGCCGTTCGAGACCTCCTTCGGCGTCGAGGTCGACCGGGAGGCGATCGTCCTCCATGTGTGGGCGGACGGGGTCGAAGGGTGGGGGGAATGCGTCGCCGGGGCCTTCCCCGGTTACTCGTATGAAACCGTCGGTACCGCGTGGCACGCCCTGGAAGGATTCTTCATCCCAAGCATCCTTGGTCGTCCGCTTGACGGGATCGGCACCTTCCGCAGTCTGCTCGATCGCTACAAGGGACATCCTCAGGCCCGCGCCGGTCTGGAGCTGGCGGTATGGGACCTGATGGGCAAGAGCAGCGGCCGGTCCCTGAAAGGGATGCTGGGCGGCGAGCGCCAACGGGTGCCGGTCGGGGTTTCGATCGGGATTCAGGTGGACGCTCCGGCGCTCGTTCGGGCAGCAGGCGAATACCTGGCAGCGGGCTACCGCCGGATCAAGCTCAAGATCAAGCCGGGCCGCGACGTGGCCGAGGTGCGTGCCGTGCGCCAGGCGTTTCCGGACGCGGCCCTTCAGGTGGACGCCAACTCCGCCTACACCTTGGACCAGAAGGAGTCGCTCCTGGCGCTGGACGGCTTCAACCTGCTCCTGATCGAGCAGCCGCTGGCGGAAGACGATCTGGTCGACCACGCCAGGCTGCAGGCGAGCCTGCATACGCCGATCTGTCTCGACGAGTCGATCCTCTCGGCGCGGCACGCGCGGCAAGCGCTTGAGATCGGCGCCTGCCGCGTGATCAACATCAAGCCGTCACGCGTCGGGGGGTTGGCGGAAGCCCAGGCCGTTCACGATCTGTGCCGGGCGCAGGGGATCCCCGTCTGGTGCGGAGGCATGCTCGAGACCGGGATCGGCCGCGCAGCGAACCTGGCGCTGGCGTCGTTGCCCGGCTTCACCCTGCCGGGCGACATCTCGGCTTCGGCGCGCTACTACGCCCGCGAGTTCGCCGAGCCGACCTTCCGCCTGAACGCCGACAGCACAATCGACGTGCCGACTTCTCCCGGTCTGGGGATCCAGGTCGTCGAAGCAGAACTGGATCGGGTCACAGTGCGAAAGCAAACCTTCGCCGGTGGGGCGGCATAGTTCATCCCCCATTTGCCCCTCGGCGCTGTGTATGGGGCCCCGGGACCAACTCTTACGCGGAGGTGACGAATTGAAATGGAGTCATTACCGCGAAAGTCGAAGACACCCGAAGCGCAGCGGAGCGTTGCGGGAATCTAGGGTCCAAGGACACTAGGCTGGACCCCTGCGTATGCGGGGGTGACAGAACAGGAGCGGAGTCACTCCCGCGAAGGTCGAAGACACCCGAAGCGCAGCGGAGTGGTGCGGGAATCCAGGAGACGACGCCTCGGACTGGACCCCCGCTTACGCGGGGGTGACAGATAGGAATGGAGTCATTCCCGCGAAAGTCGAAGACACCCGAAGCGCAGCGGAGCGGTGCGGGAATCCAGGGTTCAAGGATACTAGGCTGGACCCCCGCTTACGCGGGGGTCACGAACAAGAGCGGAGTCACCCGCTTGGCCCGGCGAGGTAGCCCTGGAGCCAGCCGACCGAGGCGGCGCCGGCGTAGGCGATCACCAGCATCTTCAGAGTCTTGCCGATCCAGGTCCAGAATAAGAAAATCCCCACCGGCATACGCAGCATCCCGGCCGTAGCACCGGCAATGTCGAAGAACGGGTTGGGGATGAAGGCCAGCGCCAGGATGGCGAAGCCTCCGTAGCGGGCGGTCCACCGTTCGAGAGCCATGTAGGTTGGGGTGTCGTGAGGCACGATAGCCTGTCCGGTATACCCGGCCAGGTACCCCGTCATCTCGCCGAGCGCTGCACCGGCGCCGGCGGCGAGCGCCACTGCGGCAGGGTGCATGACACCCCCCAGGGCGAAGGTCAGCGCCCAGCCGGGCGCCGGCAGAATGACGGTCGCATTCGACAGCAGCGAGAGCAGGAAGATTCCCGGCAGGCCGTAGGCCGCCAGGGCCTGGGTCTGGCCGCGGATCGAGTAGACGTAGACGCTGATCCCGACGCAGGCGACCAACGCGCCGACGCGGGCGAGCGCCAGCCCGTAGCGACGGGCGGCGGGCGGGGCGGTCACGCCTCCAGGATCTCGATCGATTGGATGTGAATCGCCGTGGCGCCGCGTTGGTTCGGGTCGCGCGGGGGGATGGCGGTCAGGACGTCCCGGCCTTCGACGACGCGCCCGAAGACCGAGTGCTTGTCGTCGAGCCACGGCGTGGCAACGTGGGTGAAGAAGAACTGCGAGCCGTTGGTATTCGGCCCGGCATTGGCCATCGACAGAACCCCCGGGCCGTCGTGCCGCAGCGATGGATGGAATTCGTCGGCGAAGGTGTAGCCCGGCCCCCCCGTGCCGGTGCCGGTCGGGTCCCCGCCCTGCGCCATGAAGTTGGCGATGACGCGGTGGAAGACGACGTCATCGTAGTACCCCTGGCGGGCCAGGAAGACGAAGTTGTTCACCGTCCGCGGCGCCCGGTCGGCGTAGAGCTCGATCAGCATCTCCCCGGCGTCGGTGTGCATCCGCGCCTGGTAGCCCTTCGTCAGGTCCAGTGTCATCGGGGGCGGGGCGGCGTACGTGCGGCTCGGCATCGGCTCCTCCTCAGCGATCAGTCAACAGCGTCTGGATGCGGGCGACGACCATGTCCATGGCGACCATGTTCAGCCCGCCTTCGGGGATGATGACGTCGGCATACCGCTTCGACGGCTCGACGAACTCCAGGTGCATCGGCCGCACCGTCATCTGATACTGCTGGATGACAGAAGCCACGGTCCGGCCGCGCTCCTCGATGTCGCGCTGCAGCCGCCGGATGAAACGGATGTCCGGGTCGGTGTCGACGAAGATCTTGACGTCGAACAGCTCGCGCAGCGTCCGCTCGGCGAAGACCAGGATGCCCTCGACCAGGATCACCGCCTGCGGCTCGATTCGCCGCGTCAGGTTCGTGCGCGCGTGGGAGGTGAAGTCGTAGATCGGGACGTCGACCGCCTCCCGGCGCCGCAGCCCTTCCAGGTGTCGGACGAGCAGACCGGTCTCGAGCGAATCGGGGTGGTCGAAGTTGATGATGTCGCGCTGGGCGCGCGGCAGATCGAGCAGGTCGCGATAGTAGGCGTCGTGCGCCAGCAGAGCGATGCGTTCGGCGCCGACCCGGCCCAAGATGACGTTGGCGACGGTCGTCTTCCCGGAGCCGGTGCCCCCGGCGATCCCGATGACGATCGGCGCCGCGCGCGACATGCCCAGATTATAAGCGCCGGGTCAGACCCGTAGCCAGCGATCAGTGGTCATGGGTCAGTGGCCTCACCCCATCGCGACTGACCACTGACCACTGACCACTCACCACTGACCACTACTCTTTGACGCGCAGGGCTGTCGCCCCGCACAGACGGATCAGCTCGGCCGGGTCGATCTCGAATAGGGCATTGGGCGTGCCGGCGGCCGCCCAGATCGCCGGAAACCGAAGGAGGTCTTCGTCGAAGTAGGTCGCCAAAGAGGCGGGATGGCCGAGCGGCGGGACTCCCCCGATGGCGAAGCCCGTGCTCTGGCGGACGAAATCGGCATCGGCGCGCTCGATCGCTTCGCCGATGCGTTCGCCGAGGGCGGCTTCCTGGACCCGGTTGGCGCCGCTGGTGATCACCAGGATCGGCCGCCCGGTCTTCGCCCCGCGGAAGACCAGCGACTTGGCGATCTGCCCGACGTCGCATCCCACCGCCTCGGCCGCCTCGGCGGCACTGCGGGTGGTACGGTCGAGTTGGCGCACGACCGCCGCCGATCCGCGGCGGGCGAGTTCATCCTGGACACGCTGCGCGCTGGGGTGAAGGGTCATCGGGTGTGAACGGGCGCATCCCCTGCGAGTGTGCCCGTCTCCGTCGACAGGTCTGGAGCCACCAGTGGGACTCGAACCCACGACCTGACGTTTACGAAACGCCTGCTCTACCAGCTGAGCTATGGTGGCGCGAGGAGGCGATTATACCAACGGTAGTTGGACGAGGCGTCTCGCACCCTTCGATCCGGTCTGTTCTTCACCCCCCTCCCCCGCCTCCCGGCGAAAGCGTTGTGGTTTCAACGCGGGGGAGGGGGT
>CAYUWF010000067.1:0-13107 GCA_964448245.1 uncultured Anaerolineaceae bacterium
AAGCAGGGGGAGGGGTCAGGGGTGGGGGTCGATCTGCAGTCGACGAACCGACTGACGCCTCCGAGAGCGCCGCATGAACTTCCCGATCCTGAGCGTCATCACCTTCACCCCGATGGCGGCCGGCCTGCTCCTGCTCCTGATGCCGGCCCGCCGTCATCGCGAGATCCGTATCCTGGCGCTGGCGGCGGCGCTGCTGGCGTTGGGCCTCTCGTTCTGGGCCTATCTGTCGTACGACCAGACCCTCGGCGGCTACCAGTTCCAGGAGCAGGCGTCCTGGATCCCGCAGTTGGGGATCTCCTATCATGTCGGGGTGGACGGGATGAGCCTGCCGCTCGTCCTGCTGACCGGGATCGTGATGGTGACCGGTGTGCTCGTCTCGTGGAGCGTCGACGACCGCCCGCGCGAGTTCTTCGCCTTCCTGTTCATCCTGGCCACGGGCGTCTTCGGCGTCTTCGTCGCCCTCGACCTGTTCCAGTTGCTGTTCTTCTACGAGATCGCCGTCTTCCCGATGTTCCTGCTCATCGCCATCTGGGGCTGGCAGGTGACGCGCGAGTACGCCGCCATGAAGCTGACGCTGTATCTGTTCATCGGGTCGGTCGTGGCGATCGTCGGGATCCTGGCGATGTACTTCGCCTCCGGATTGGGCACGTTCGACATGATTAAGATGGAGGGGGCGGGGTTCTCGGCGGCCTTCGAGCGCCTGTGGTTCCCCTTCGTCTTCTTCGGCTTTGCCGTCCTGGGCGGGATCTTCCCGTTCCACAACTGGTCGCCGGACGGCCACGTGGCGGCGCCGACGGCGGTGTCGATGTTCCATGCCGGCGTCCTGATGAAGCTGGGGGCTTTCGCCGCCTTGCGTGTCGGGATCATGCTTCTGCCGGAGGGGGCTAAGTTCTGGGCGCCGCTGATCCTGGTTCTGGCGCTGATCAACGTCGTCTACGGCTCGCTCATCGCCAGCGTCCAGACCGATTTCAAGTACGTCATCGGCTTCTCGTCGGTCTCGCACATGGGGCTGGTGATGCTCGGTTTCGCCACGCTCAACCAGAACGGGCTGACCGGGGCCGGGCTGCAGATGTTCTCGCACGGGGTGATGACGGCGCTCTTCTTCGCCGTCGTCGGCATCGTCTACGACCGGGCGCATACCCGTGAGATCTCCAAACTGGGCGGTTTCTCGAAGGCGATGCCGCTGGTGGCAGTGGCCTTCATCATCGGTGGCCTGGTCTCGATGGGCATGCCGGGCTTCAGCGGCTTCGTCGCCGAGTTCCCGATCTTCCTCGGGCTGTGGCAGGTGCAGCCGATCGTGGCAATCGTCGCCGCGCTGGGGATCATCATCACCGCCGGCTACATCCTGCGCGTCGTCGGCCGGGTGTTCTACGGCGACATGCCGGCCGAGTTTGTCGGCCACATCGCAGCCATCCGCCTGCAGGATCGCGTGGCGCTGGTCGTCCTGGCCGGGCTGCTGATCCTGGTCGGATTGCAGCCGTGGGTCATGGCGCCGATGATCGCCGGCGGCGCCCAGGGCGTGCTGCGCGTCCTGGGAGGTGCCTGAGTGACCCTCCCGCCTTTCACCCCCTCGATGCTGGCGGCGCTCCTCCCGGAGATTCTCCTTCTCGTCCTGGCCGGGTTGGTGTTGGTCGTCGACCTCATCGCGCGGCCGCGCCGCGCGCCGGGCCCGCGTCCCTCACCGGGACCTGGCGGCCGACGGGGCCTGGGCTATCTGACGGCCCTCGGCCTGGTGGTGATCCTGGTTCTGGTGCTGCTCTACGGGCGGCCGGGGGAACCGGCGCTGGTCTTCGGCGGCATGCTGCGCTTCGACACCGCCTCCTTCGCCTTCGCCGTCCTGTTCCTCTTCTGCGCCGCCGTCACGGCGCTGCTCTCGGTGGACGTCGACGGGGTGGGGGACCGCGGCGAGTACTACTTCCTGGTGATCGTGGCGACGCTCGGGCTGTGCCTGATGGCCGCCGCCGCCGACCTGATCCTGCTCTACCTGGCGATCGAGACCGCCTCGATCTGCCTCTACGTCCTGGCCGGCTACCTCAAGCGCGACGACAAGTCGACCGAATCGGGCCTCAAGTATTTCCTTTTCGGCGCCCTGACGTCGGCCGTGATGCTCTACGGCTTCAGCCTACTGTTCGGCGCCACCGGTCAGACGAACCTGTACCTGCTGGCCGACCAGGTGCGGCGGGGCGGGGTCTCGACCTGGTTCGTCGGCGGTGCGGCCATTCTGGTTTTCGTCGGTTTCGCCTTCAAGATCTCGGCCGTCCCCTTCCACTTCTGGACGCCGGACGTCTATGAGGGCGCGCCGACGCCGGCCACGGCCTACATCTCGACCGCCTCGAAAGTCGCCGGGTTCGCCGTCCTGCTGCGCTTCCTGCTGGCCTTCGCCTCTCCGACGAGCGACACCTGGCTGGTCGTGCTGACGGCGATGGCTGTGGCGACGATGACGCTGGGGAATCTGTTGGCGCTCGTCCAGACCAACATCAAGCGCCTGCTGGCCTACTCCTCGATCGCCCATGCCGGCTACGCGTTGATCGGCGTCGTGACCCTCTCGGTCTTGGGCACGGCCAGCGCCGTCTTCTACCTGGTGGCGTACGTCGTGACCAACCTGGCGGCGTTCGCCGTCGTCATCCTTTTCGCGCGATCGGCCGGCTCGGATCGCATTGCCGATTACGCCGGGCTCAGCCGGCGCTCACCCGGCCTGGGCTTGGCGCTGCTGGTGGCGATGCTCTCACTGGCGGGCATGCCGCCCCTGGCCGGTTTCGTCGGGAAGTTCTACGTCTTCGCCGCCGCCGTGCAAAGCGGCCTGGTCTGGCTGGCGTTCATCGGGGTGCTCAACGCCATCGTCGGGCTGTATTACTACCTGACGGTCCTGAAGGTCGTCTATCTCTACCGCTCGCCGGACGAGGACAAGCCGATCGTCGTCGGGTGGCCGTATTCGCTGGCTCTGGGGACGTGCGTCTTTTTCATCGTGGCCATCGGCGTGGTGAGCGGGCCGTGGCTCGAGCGGGCGACGGCTATCGCCCTCAGCCTCTTCTGAGATCGGCCCCGGCCGGTGAAACCGAAGTCATCCGACCTGGACCGTCCGGTTGACGCTCCAGTTTGCTCGTGATAGAGTTCACAGTCATCTGGGCCTAGTCGTGAACCCTGAACCGGACGCCCGCTCGAACTCAGGCGGCCCGCCAGCTCCTGGAAATCTCGGGTTGTCGATGGACTCGGTGGGAAAAGGCCTGGCGCTTCTCGGTAGAGCGTCCGGGATCGGGGTTTCGGCCGGATGTCTGACGGCGGCCCTCCTGTTGGCGGCGGTCTTCATCGGGCTGTGGCTCGACCGTCTGATGGGGACGAGGCCGTATATCACCCTGGCGGTCTTGCTGGGGAGCATCCCTTTATCGTTGGCGCTTATGGTCTGGTGGGTGTTGCGGGAAACACGCCGCCTCAACCCGGTCCCCGGTCAGGCGCCGGGCTCGATGAAGAAGGAGGAGTAGGGTGGGGAAGGTGGTGAAGGTCGTTGTCGCCCTGGTCGTCGTCGCCTTGTTTTGCGGGCCGATCTACAGCTTTCTCTACGAGGGCCTGGGCAAGTCGAGCTTCGGCGCTTTGCCGGTGATCAGCCTTCCGGCGGAGGCCCTGCCCATCCCGTGGTTCAACGGCGAGCAGATGACCAACACCTTCCTGACGACGCTCGTCGTCGACGTGCTGCTCCTGCTGTTGGTCGGTTTCGGGCTGCGCCACCTGCGGCGCGGTGATCTCGTGCCGGCCAAGAGCTTCGTCGTACACGCCTTCGAAGCCATCGCCGAAGGTTTGGCCGGGTTCGCCGAGAGCGTCGCCGGCCGCCGCGGCCAGGCGGTCTTCCCGCTCGTCGCCACGATCTTCTTTCTGATTTTCGTCGGCAACTTGTTCAAGCTTCTGCCTGGCGTGGAGAGCGTTGGGCTGCTGGAGACCCCCCACGGCACGACCATTCCGGGCTATGCCCCGCGCCTGATCCAGCTTGGCTCGCTCTCCTTCTATACGATCGATGGAACCGAGCAGGTGGGAAGAGTGGCGGCGGCGGTCGATTCGCACACCGAGACGGGAGGCCTGTGCACTTCCTGCAACGTGACGGCCTTCCTGCGCGGCACGGCCACCGACCTCAACTTCACCCTTTCCCTGGCGTTGATCACAATGGTCCTGGTGCAGGTTTGGGGCGTCCGCACCCAGGGTGGCAAGTACTTCTACAAGTTCTTCAACTTCCCGGCCCTCGGCCGCGGCCCGATTGGCGTGATCGAATTCGGGGCGGGCTTCCTCGAACTGATCTCCGAGTTCGGGCGCATCATCTCGTTCTCCTTCCGGCTCTTCGGCAACATCTTCGCCGGTACCGTCCTGATCTTCGTCATGTCGAACCTGATCCCGTTCTTCCTCCCGGCCGGGTTCTATGGCCTGGAGTTGTTCGTCGGCATCATCCAGGCGGCGGTCTTCGCCTTGCTGGCGCTCGTTTTCATCAACAATGCAACCCATGCCCACGGCGGTGAAGAGCACGAAGAGGCCGCCGCCCACAGCGGGGCCTAGGCGGCCGTCGCCGCCGGATCGACAGAGGAGGACAGGCACATGGATCTTGAGTCTGCTCGAGCGTTGGGCGCGGCACTGGCGATTGGCCTGGGCGCCATCGGGCCGGGCATCGGCATCGGCCTGGTGATGCTGGGGGCGCTGACGGCGATGGGCCGCAATCCGGATGTGGCGGGGATCATCACGACGAACATGATTCTGGGCATTGCCTTCGCCGAGTCGCTGACAATCTTCGCCCTGGTCATCGCCATGATTCTGCTCTTCGTCGGAATCTGAGGCCGAAGGGAGATCTGCTGTGGACGCACTGGCACCCCTGGGGATCAACCTGACCTTCCTGATTACCCAGATCGTCAATTTCGTCGTCCTGCTGCTGATCCTGCGGATGTGGGCCTGGAAGCCGATCCTGCGGGCCCTGGAGCAGCGGCGCGAACGTATTGCGCAGGGGCTGGAGGACGCCCGCGTGGCGGCCGAGGCCCGCGCCAACGCCGAGAAAGAAGCCCAAGCGCTGCTCGGCCGGGCCCAGGCTGACGCCAATCAGAAGATCCGCGAGGCGGCCGAGCGCGCTGAGCAGGTGGCGCGCGAGATCCACGCCGCGGCTGAGAAGGACGCCGCCGCCGTGCGCCAGGCGGCCGCCGCTGAGGCCGAGCAGACCCGCACGGCCGCCCTGGCTGAGCTGCGCGGCCAGGTGGCGGCCCTGGCCATCGCCGCGGCGCAGAAGCTGATCGGCGATTCGCTGGATGAGAAGCGCCAACGCCACCTGGTGGAGGAGTTCTTCAGCGGGATCAAGGACGGGCGCGTGGTCGTGCTCGAAGGCGAGGCACTACAAGGCGCCAGCGCCGAAGTGACCAGCGCGCTGCCGCTGACCGAAGCCGAGCAGGAGATGGTGCGCAAGCAGCTGGCCAAGCCGCTCGGCGCCGGGGCCTCGCTGTCGTTCCGCGTCAATCCGGCCATCCTCGGCGGACTGGTCGTGCGCCTCGGCGACAAGGTCATCGACGGCTCGGTCGCCGGGAAGCTGGAAGGGCTGCGCCAGAGCCTGCGCTGAGGCTGGGTCGCGTACTCTCTCCGTCGGCATGCGGTGAACGCTGGACAACTGTCGGATCCCGTTGGTTCGAGAGCTCAGTGGTCGGCGGAGCGGGATCGGCACCAGGGCCGCGACGGATGACCGTTCCCATCCCGCCGTCTTCTCCACCTCCTTACCCCTCGCGAAGCAGCCCTGTGGGCCTCCCCGAATCAATGGGTTTCCGCGTTGTTCGGCACGGCGGGGAGGGGGAGTTTTTTCCTGGAGAGGGGCAGGGGCGGAGCCCCTGCCCCTCTCCAAATTCTCCCCTCCCCCTGCGGAGGATCGAATCATGCGGGAATCGCATCAAGCAGGGAGGGTAGGGTGGGGGTTGAGACGGCGCCTCCGGAGGCGAAATGCCAGCCCGCCTCCATCTGGCCCAGATTCCTGATTGATCGCAAATGCGTCTGAGCACTCTGCTCAATGAGATTGTTCCCACCGGCGGTCTGCCCGAGATCGAGACGACCGGGCTGACCGCCGATTCGCGCCGGGTGAGGCCCGGCTTCCTCTTTGTCGCCACCGTCGGCGGCACGGAGGACGGCCACCGCTTCCTGCCCGACGCCGCCGCGCGCGGCGCGGTGGCCCTGGCGGGCGAACAACCCGATCCGGGGCTCGGCCTTCCGTACATACGCGTCGCCGACTCGCGCGTGTTCCTGGCGCAGGCCGCCGCCGCGTGGAACGGATACCCGTCACGGAAGATGGTCATGATCGGCGTGACCGGCACCGACGGCAAGACCACCACCAGCAGCCTGATCCACCACATCCTCGAGCAGGCCGGCCTCGCTGCCGGCCTGGTGACGAGCGTCGGCGCGCGCATCGGCCCGCGCCAGGTCGATACCGGCTTCCACGTCACGACGCCCGATCCGATCGACCTGCAGGCTTTCCTGGCGCAGATGGTCGAGGCCGGGGTGACCCACGCCGTCGTCGAGACGACGTCGCACGGGCTGGCGCAGCACCGGGTGGCGGCCTGCGATTTCGATCTGGGCGTCCTGACCAACATCACTCACGAGCACCTCGATTACCACGGCTCGCACGAGGCGTACCTGGAGGCGAAGGCGCGCCTGTTTGCCGGCCTGGCCGGATCTGCGCCCAAGCCGTCGTTGGTGGAACGGCGGGCGATCCTCAACCGCGACGATTCGTCCTACGAGGCGGTCCGCGGCAAGGCCTCCGTCCCGGTCGTCGGCTACGGGGAAGATCCACGCGCCGAAGTGCGCGCCGAGGAACCGGCCTCCGGCAGGGCCGGGTTGTCCTTCCGCCTGCTCGGGGCCGGCTATCGCCTGCCGGTGCGCACAAGGCTGCTGGGAGCCTATGATCTCAGCAACTGCCTGGCGGCCGCCGCGGCGGCCGTCGAAGGCCTGGGCCTGTCGCCGGAGCTTGTCGTTCAGGCGCTGGGGAGCTTCCCCGGCGTGCAGGGGCGGATGGAGCTGGTCGAAGCCGGCCAGCCATTCCTGGCCGTCGTCGACTTCGCCCACACGCCGAACGCCCTGCGGCGCGCGCTGGAAGCGGCGCGCGGGCTGACCGAAGCACGGGTCATCGCCGTCTTCGGCGCGGCGGGGTTGCGCGATCGGGAGAAGCGCAGGATGATGGGAGAGATCGCCGCGCGCCTGGCGGATTTCACAGTTCTGACAGCCGAGGACCCGCGCACGGAGCCGCTGAGCGGGATTCTGGACGAGATGGCGGCCGGGGCGCGCGCCGGCGGCGGGCGGGAAGGCGAGACCTTCGTGCGCGTCCCGGACCGAGGCGAGGCCCTGCGGTACGCCGTCCGGCTGGCCGGCCCGGGGGACGTTATCGTGGCATGCGGTAAGGGCCACGAGCAATCGATGGCCTTCGACGAGACGGAATATCCGTGGGATGACCGCCTTGCCCTGCAGGCGGCGCTGGCCGAGCATCTCGGCCAGGTCGGGCCGGCGATGCCCGTGCTGCCCCGCCAGGACGCCTGAAGGCGGCGGGACCATTAGGGATTGGCCAGAACGTTTTCAGCGCATTCGCAGCGCCCTTGAAGAAGCCCACAATCAGAAAGTCGGCGACGTGAGGAAGGCCTGACGTGCCGTCCGTCCGCCGCTCGGCCGGCCGAGCCGTCATGCCGGTCCGCCCGCCGGAAGTCGCCTCCGCCAATCAGACGCAGCTGACCCCGCCGCCGGTGGCTGCGTTTCCGCTTCCGCCCGGCCTCACGATCGATGTCGAGGGCGATTTCTACGCGTTGCCCGGCCGACTGCAGACCGATGCACCGATTGCGCTCAGGGTCGAGTCGTTCGGCGTTGCGGCGTTCGATCGGCTCGTCTCCCGATTGCTGCCCGAGGGCGAGATCGAGGATCTCGCTGCGCCATTTCCCGCATCGGATCCGATCGGCGTCTGTTGGACGGGGGCCGACGGTCCGCCGGCAGGGGAGCGGGAGCAGGAGCGTCGTTTCCTGTCCCGGCCTCCCCCTGCATTAGCTGGACTGCCAGGCCAACTTGAAGTGCAGGGGGAGGTGGTTTGTTTGAAAGGGAAGGGGCGGCGCAGCCGCCCCCTTCCCTTTGTTTCTCCCTTCCCCCTCCCCGCCTGCCGCTGGCGGGGGCGGCAGAATCACCGGGGAACCCTAGTGGGATGACTCGCGAGGGGTGGGGGCCGGCGACTGAGAGATGGGTTGACTTCCTCGATGGAGGAGCCTTCTCACCCCCACCTGGCCTTCGCATGCACCCCGAGCGGAGCGAGGGGCCCGCTGCAGCTGCACAGCTTGCATGCCATGTTGAACCGTCGGGGGAGGAAGTTTTCTCCCAAGAAGGAAGGGCGGGTCTGCCGCCCCCTTCTTCTTGGGTTTCCTCTGCCCCCTCCCCGCCATAGGCAAAACTGAGCGGGGTCGATCATCGGGGAGGCCCACAGGGCTGCTCACCTGCACCGCACCTGCGGTGCGCCGCACACCTGCCCTGCCGGGCGGTGCCAGAGGGTGCAGGGGTCGCGAGGGGAAGGGGGTGGGGCGAACGGACGAAAGGCCAATCGCCACGCCCCTTTCACCGCGAAGCGTCTACTCGTACTTCAGCGCCGTCACCGGGACGAGTGTCGCCGCACGCAGGGCAGGGTAGAGCCCCGAGACGACGCCGATCAGCGTGGCGAACACCAGCGCGAACACCGGCAGCCACGAGGGGGTGTAGACGGCGACAGTCGGGGGCAGCCCCCCCGTCTCGGCCGTCTGGCCGGCCAGGTAGGCCATCGCCAGGACGTTGATCGCCTGGCCGGCGGCCCAGCCGAGCGCCACGCCGCCCAAACCCCCGATGAAGCCGATCCCGGCCGCCTCGCCCAGGAACAGCCCCAGCACGCTGCCGTTGGTCGCGCCGAGCGCTTTCATCAGGCCGATTTCGCGCGTCCGCTCGAGGATCGCCATCGTCATCGTATTGGCGATGCCGATGGCCGCCACCAGCAGGGCGATGGCCCCCACGCCGCCGAAGATCACCTGCAGGATGGCGAAGAACGAGTTGATGCCCTGCACGAACGACAGCGGCGTAGAGGCTTGATACCCCATCGCCGTGAGTTGGTCGGCGATCTCGAGCACGACGCGCGAGTCGCGCGCCTTCACCAGCGCCGTCGGATAGCCGTCGCGAAGGCGGTTGACCCGCCGCCCGGTCAGCCATTGGTTGTAGGCCTCCAGGTCCGACAGACGGACGTACATCGAATAGTCCGACTCGCCGCGCGTTTCGTTCAGGACGCCGACGACGCGCAGCGGAATGGTCCGCCGCGTTTCGACTCCTTCGCTCGAGTAGCGAAAGAGGATCATGTTGAGCGTCTCGTCGAACAGCTCCGGCGGAGTCGGGGGCGCTTCGTTCGGCCGCTGGTAGGGATTGTAGAAGTTCACCGGGACGTAAGCGCCGACGACCGTCGCCCCGCGGCTCAGTTCGGTCGTCCCCTGCTGGATCGGCAGATCGAGATCGGCCAGCTCGGCCTCGGTCACCCCCAGGATGTTCGGGTAGTTCTCGAGCCTCCCCAGCTTGATCGTGGCGCCGCCCTGCAGGTAGTCGCGCGGATAGACGCCGACCACGCCCGGGATGGCGGCGAATTCAGCCAGGCTCTCATCAGTGATCAGTTGTTGCTGCGTCGACGTCTCGATCCCCGGGCCGGAGACGATGACGCCGCCTCCGCCACCGCCGCCGTAGAAGGCCTCGCCGTAGGTGGGCGAGACGTTGATCAGCGTCAGGTCGGAGATCCCTCCCAGTTGCTGCGTAGCGTTGCGCTGCAGGCCGATGCCCAGCGAGACCAGCACCACCACCGCCGCCGTGCCGATGACCACGCCGATGGCGGTGAGGGCCACCCGGCCCTTGCGGCGGCCGATGTTGTCCCACACCAGGCGCAGTAGGTCGATCAGGCGCATGTCTGGCCTTCCCGCCCCTCTTCCTTGGCCTCCGGTGACGGACCTGTGCCCCTCTCCCCCTGCCCCTCGCGCAGCAGCCTGAAAGGCCTCCCCCCGATTGAGGGCATTCCCGTTCGTCGGCGCCATCCGGGGGGAGGGGGAGAAATCCTGAGGAGAGGGGGGAAGCAAAGCTTCCCCCCTCTCCTCAAAAACCTCTCCTCCCCCCTCTCCGCTTTCCACGACAGCCGTGGGAGGGCGTCCCAGCGGAGAGGGGGGCAGGGGGGTGAGGCCGAAAGATGATCTAGTCTCATGTCATTCTGATGCATTGCATGAAGGCTGGAGGGCAACCTACCCCTTCGTCCCCGGCGCGCCGGGGATGATCTGGATCGGCTCCTGGGTCGGGGCACCCTCCACCGGCGTCGTCTCGGCCGGCGCGCTGTCCAGCCCGAGCAGGCCGCGCAGGAAGCGCAGGACCTTGTCCCAGAAGCTCTCCGGCTGTGCCACCTCCGGCCCGAGCGCCGGGCCTCCCTCGCCTCCTGGGAACTCGGGGATCGGCTCCGCCTCCAGCACTTCCAGCGTCAGCGTTTGCTGGATCGTCTGTGCCTCGTTGAAGTCGTCGATGTAGTCCACCGAGACGACGATCTCCAGCGGGCCGGGCTGGAACGGGATGGCCTGGGAGTCGATGGTGAACGGCAGGCCGGTGTCGAGGTAGCCGATGGGCAGCTCGTTGTTGAGCATCTCGGCGTCGTTCGATTCGACTCGCACCCGGCTGAGAATGGCCGCCTTGCGGTCCAGGTTGAGCACCTGGATCGGCAGACTGGCCGGCTGTCCGACGAAGAGCGTATCGGGGTTCTGATAGAAGCCGATCTCCAGCACCGGCGGGGCGTAGACCAGCAGCGTGATGGTTTGATCATCGGTGTACATCCGGCCGGTAGTGTCGGAGTAGATCAGGCTGATGCGCAGGGGATAGGCGCCGGGCGCGGTCGTGCTGTTGACGATCAGGGCGTGAATCGAGGTCAGCTGCGCGCCGGGGGCGAGATCGCCCAGGTAGGCGACGTTGGACTGGCCCAGCGGGGCGAAATGCTCGAGCCCGCCGGTTCCGGAGACGCCCCCGGTCTCGGCGCCGGGGGTCCCGCTGGCGCCGGTCGACACCGTCCCGCCGCCGATGATCTCCGTCACCGAGCGTGCCAGGGACCCGCCGACGTTCGCCACGCGGATGGCCAGGTTGAAAATCGATCCCGGCTTGAGCGGCTCGACATCGACGTTGTAGCCGTCGATCAGCAAGATCGGGCGCGGCGCCAGGGTGGGGGTGACCGTCGGACGCGCGCTGCTGCTCGAGGTCGACTTCTTCGTCACGGGGAAGCTCAGGTTGAAGGTCTCGCTGTAGTTGGCGCCGTAGTCGTCGGTGTAGGAGGCGACGATCTGCAGCGTCCCGAACGCCTTCAGCGCCAGCTCGCCGGTGGCGATGAGGTCCTGGCCATAGCCGGTGTCGGCGTCGGGGGCGATCACGCCGCCGGCGATGACGCCGCCGCTGCCCGAGGGAAGGAAATCGCCGGGGACGATGGTGAAGACGATATTGCGCGCCTTGGCGCCGCCCTGGTTGGCGACGCGGAAGGTCAGGGTGAAGTTGTTCCCGGGGGTGACGGCGCCGCTGGCCGAGTAAGACGTCAGCGTCAGCACCGGCCGCTGGAAGAGGGTCGGGCTCGGTTCGGGAGTCTGGAGCAACGGGGCGGCGTTGGAGGCGCCCAGCGCCGAAGCGCTGAACAGGGCGACGAGCAGCAGGGCGAGAGCGAGTCGGAAGGGAAGGCGGTCCCTCATGCGGTGGCCTCTCTTTCCGCGGCCTCCAGGGCCGCGGCGTATTCGGCGTCCGAAACCACCCGCCCGTCGAGCAGCAGGAGCGTGCGGGTGGCGAAGCGCGTGATGCGCGGGTCGTGGCTGACGACGAGGATCGTCCGCCCTTGACGGTGCAGCTCATCCAGCAGGCGCATGATGTGGGCGCCGCTCTGGGTGTCGAGGTTGCCGGTCGGTTCGTCGGCCAGGATCAGCTCGGCCTCGTTGGCCAGTGCCCGTGCCACCGCCACTCGCTGCTGCTGGCCGCCGGAGAGCTCCGACGGACGGTGCGCGGCGTGCGTCGCCAGTCCGACGCGCTCGAGCAATTGCCGGGCGCGGGCCTGGCGCTCGGGCCGAGGCGTGCGGGCGAAGATCAGCGGGAAGGCGACGTTCTCTTCGGCGCTCAGCCCGGCCAACAGGTGGAAGGACTGGAAGATGAATCCGACGTGGCGCCGGCGGTACTCGGCCAGCGCGTGCTCGTCCATCGTCTCCAGGGTGACCCCGTCGATGGAGATCGCGCCGGCCGTCGGCCGGTCGAGGCCGCCCAGCATGTGCAGCAGCGTGCTCTTGCCCGACCCGGAAGGGCCGATGACGGCGATGAAGGCGTTGCGCTCGACCTCCAGGTCGAGCCCGTCCAGCGCGTGGATGACGTTCGTCCCCATGACGTAACTCTTGCGCAGCCCGCGGATCGTGATGTAGGGCTGGGCCATGGCTCAAAGACCAAGGGGTCGGTTCGTCCGGACCCCCACCCCTAACCCCTCCCCCTGGATGGGCGTTCGTGCTCCCTCTGCGCAATTGCCAGGGGGAGGGGAGGGTTTTTCCGGAAGGGTGGGGCGGCGGAGCCGCCCCACCCTTCCGAATCCATTCCCCCCTCCCGCAACGTCAACCCGAATCGCACTTGGACTTCGCGAAAGGGGAGAAGAGACTTGGAGAGGTATGGGGAGGATTTCTTTGGAAGGGTGGGGCAGCGAAGCTGCCCCACCCTTCCAATGACTTTCCCCTCTCCCCCGGACTTCCCACGCGGGAGGAAGTCCCGCTTGATTCGGGGGGAGGGGGGCAGGGGGGTGAGGGGAAGCGATGGGGCGGGAGCCTCGGATCATTCTTGGCGTTTCCTAGAACAAGAATGGCCGCACGATCGTCAGCCCGGCCAGCGAGGCCAGGATCGCCGCCGGGATAGCCTGCACCAGCAGCGCCACGACCTCAGTCACCGCGACCGAGGCCACGACCTTGCCGCGGGCGAGACCGCCGAGCGCCGCCAACCCCAGGCCGAGCAAGACGACGTGCCAGACCAGGTAGAGGTCGAAAGTGGCCAGCACCTGACGGCCGAAGAGCGCCACCCCGGCCGCGTCGGAGGCGACGAATCCCG
>CAYUWF010000068.1:0-13027 GCA_964448245.1 uncultured Anaerolineaceae bacterium
TAGGCACGCCGCCAGCGTTCATCCTGAGCCAGGATCAAACTCTCCGTAAGACTTTGCTACGTCCGAAGACGCAGTTGGTCTGGGATTGACTGGTCTGCGAGCTGGCTAGGCTCTCTGTCACTCTTCAGTTGTTAAGGTTCCGGCACACACAGCGGTCAATGCTACCATCCCGCCCGCGGCCTGTCAGGACGAAAGACGCGCGCACGCCGCCAGCCATCCTTCGGCCGCCGGCTAGGCTTCAGACCCATCGGGTCAACTGCGCTTGCGCGGGGGACCCTGGTCTCTGACGCCCCTCTCGTCGTTCGGTTTTCCTGGGGTCTTTCCCGTTAGGGACGAGACCTCTTGCGCCTACGCCATCAGTATACCGGCCTCCGCCCGCATGTCAAGGGTGCACCGCGACCTGGCCTTTCGGCTGGACGAAGGCCGCCGCCCTTGGCTCCGCCAGGGATGTCAAAGCGCTCCAGTCTCCAGCCAACAGCGCCTCCACCTGAGGACTCACATCCACTTCCTGGGCCACCGCCGCGACGACACCGCTCACCTCGCGGGGATACCCCAGCAGGATGGCCCCCGCAATCCGACCGCCGACGACGACCAGTTTGCGGTAGCGCTTCTCGGACGGTTCCTCATGGGTGATGACCATCGCCTCGTCCGGCTCGGGGTAAACCTTCCCGATCGTGGCCAACTCGATCCCCGGAACCTTGAGCAAGGTCGCCCGCGGCCGGGGCCGATACGTCAGGCGGGCGCCCAAGGCGTTGGCCGCCGCCACGACCGCCTGATCGACGGCATCCGGCCACAGCCCGTGGATCGTCTGATGGTGCTCGGCCACATCGCCCGCCGCCAGGATGTTGGCATCGCTGGTGCGCATGGCGTCGTCGACGACCACCCCGGTGGCGGTCCGCAGCCCGGCCTGCAACGCCAGACCGACGTTGGGACGGATCCCAACGCACGCCACCAACAGGTCGCAATCAAACGAGCGGCCATCTTGCAGGATCACCCGTCGCAGGCGCGAATCTCCCAGCAGGGTGACGGCTTCCGCCTGACGGACGAAGGTCATCCCCATCGTTTCCAACTGCTCGCGCAAGAAACGTCCGCTGCGGGGATCCAATTGGTGGGTCAGCGGCCACAAACGATGGCCGAGGATCAGGGTCTTCAGGCCCAGGCGCTGCAGGGCATAGGCCGTTTCCAAACCGAGTAGTCCACCTCCGGTGACGACCGCTACGGCGCAGCGATAATCCTGGACGAAGGCCCGGATGCCCATCGCGTCCTGCGCGCTGCGCACAACGAACGTCCCACGCATGCCGAAGCCTTGAATGCCGGGCACGGCGCTGCTAGCACCCATCGCCAGGATCAGGCGGTCGTACGCCAGCGCCTCTCCGGTGGCCAGAGTCACCTGGCGTCCCGCCAGGTCGATGGCCCGGGCGCGGGTGTTGACCCACAGTCCGATGCGGTGCTCGTCGTACCACCGTTCCGGGAGCAGCTGCAGCCCATCCATCGCCGATCGGCCGTAGATCAGCCGCGTGATCGCCATGCGGTTGTACAGCACATGGTTTTCTTCGCCGACGAGCTGGATATCGCACGTCGGATGCCGCAGCCGGACTTGGTCGGCCGCCGTCACGCCGGCGATCCCATTGCCGAGGATGACCACGCGCCGCACATCCAGGTCTGGCTTGAAATGAGCCAGGGTCACCAGCCGGGTCGCCTGGGCGCGCTCCGGTTGCAGGTTGACCTGGACCTGCCCGAAGATCCGCGCGCTGCAGGCCATCCGGGTGTTGCCGGCGTACCCCAGCCGGTTGAGAGTCTGCCGCTCATCGTCGCCGGCCGGAGAGAGATTCTCTTCGCCGCGCACGACGGCCACCGGATCGGCGCCGCAAACTCCCGAGCGACATCCGGCCTCCAGTCGCAGGCCGGAGCGTTCGGCCACCTCCAGCACGGTCGTCCCGGGTTCGACCAGCGCCTTCTTCTCGTTGGGCAGGAACAGGATTTCCGCACGCTGGCTCGAGGCGTCAACGCGCATCGGCGCGGCGTGGATCGTCACGTGCATGGGCGTAAGCAGAACGGCCTGCGCCAGGAAGCGCGTTTCGGCGCGCCGGGTGCGCCACAGCCAGGCGATGCTCGCCACCGCCAGCGCCAGTTCCAGCAACCACGCCAAGGCAGCCGGAATCGGAAAACCCAACCACGTCGAAAGCAGCCCCAGGACGAGAGGCACGCTGAAGGCATAGTACAAGTTGAGGGCGATGGCGCCGTAGACGGCCGGGAGAAGGGCCGCTCGCAGGCTGAGGAAGGTATCCAGCAAGAAAAACGTCCCGGCGCTGATCAGAACGAAGACCAGGAAACCCAGGTAGATCGCCGCGGGAGTCAGGTCGGGAGGATTGGGGAGGAGGAAATACGCCAGCACCAGCCCCGGCATGGCCCCGGCGAAGAGACGACGCCGGTCGCTGTAGCGGCGATCGTCGTCATACAGGTCCGCCAGGTTAGCGGTATGCGGCGAAAAGTCATAACAGTTCTTCATGCAGCCGACGCACGGGGCGCAATGGGCGTTGCGGGCCGTGGCGAAGGGCGTCTGCCCGTAGAGTCGCTGAACCGGGAGGAGAGGGCAGAACGTGCCGCACCAGCCGCTCTTCCCACGAAACACGAGCCCGCCCAGGAAAGCGAGCGTCAGGCTGCCGGCGAGCAGGGCGAGCAGCGCCGGCGCGCTGGTGTCGAGGATGACCTTGCGCGTTGCGACAAGGAAAAAGAAGGAGCCGACAGCGAACCCGAAGGCGGCTCGTTCGGCCCAGCGCGGCAGGCTCAGCCCGCGCGATAGATCCAAAACCCGCGGGACCTGGTTGACCGAGGCCAGGGGACACACGTTGCGCCACAACCCAGGAGCCAGAAAGAAAACGGCCGGTAGGACCGGGATCACCAGCCCCCAGAAAAGCTGCAGGCCCAGCGCCGGCGAGAACCCAAGAAGCAGGATCTCGACAGCGACGGCGCCGAGAACCAACGCCTGCAAGGCGCGCCAGACCAGATCCGGCACGCGGCGCGGCATTTCGAGATAGGTCGGGAACCCGGTTCGCACGCTCATGACGCTCCCCGAAGCGGTCGGCCCGGCGTACGCGGCCAAGGCGCCGTCCGAATGATCGGGATCACCGGCGGCGTGGGAGCAAACCGAGGGAAGGCTGCCACGATGGTGCGCTCCTTCGAGTCGCCGGATGACCTTGCTGCCCCGCTGAGGATTCTCCTCGATCGAATTGCCGGCCTCGCGGGGCGGAAGGGGTCGAGCCGAGATCGCCTCCGCCACGGGCCAACCGGTTATCGCCGGCCGGATATCCCTAGACCTCCCGCCGGCCCTCCAGCGCTTGCGAGAGCGTGTTCGCATCCGCGTACTCGAGGTCTCCGCCCGAAGGTAGACCCCGTGCCAGCCTGGTTATCCGCAGCCTATGGTCCTCCAGCCTGCGGCGCACGTAGAGTGCCGTCGCCTCGCCTTCCAGGGTCGGGTTGGTTGCCAGGATGACCTCCTCGACCCCTCCGGCCTCGACGCGCTTCACCAACTCCTCGATGCGCAGATCGTCCGGCCCGATGCCCTCGATCGGCGACAGGGCGCCATGCAGCACGTGGTAACGACCACGGAAGGCCTGCGCCCTCTCGATGGCCACTAGGTCGAGCGGGGCTTCGACGACACAAATTAGCGCTCCGCTGCGATTCGCGTCGCGGCAGATGGCGCACGGATCGGCTCCCCGTTCGGTGATGGTGAAACAGACGGAGCACAGGTCGGTGCCGCTGTGCATTCCTTGCAGCGCCTGCGCCAATTCCTGGCTCTCACCCTGCGGGGCCTTGAGCAGGTAGTAGGTGAGGCGCGAGGCCGTCTTCGGCCCGATCCCGGGCAGACGGCCGAAAGCGTCGATCAGCCGGCCGACAGGCCGGGGCAGAAACGTGTTCACGTCCCTCGCCCGAGGCCGGCCAGCGGGCCGGCAATCGGCCCCAGCTTGCGAGCCGCCAGCAGCTGGGAATCCTTGATGGCCTGGTTGACCGCCAGCCGGATCAGTTCCTGCAAACGTTCGGGGTCGTTCTTCCCTAGCGCCTCCGGTGCGATCAGGACTTGGCGGCATTCCTGGGTCCCGCTCATCACGACGCGCACCGCCCCCCGGCCGGCACTGGCCTCGATCGTCTCTTCGGCCAGCTGCTCGCGGGTCTCCTCGAGCTTCTTCTGCATCTCACGCAGTTGCCCAAGCATGTTCTCCATGCCCGACGCACCTCCAGCCTGGTTCGGATCCACGGGAAGAGCCCTCCGCAGGGGTCAGGCGTTGGCCTGGCCCTCTGGGCTCGGCGCCGACCGCACCGCCACCACGTGCCCGCCCAACTCGCGCACCGCCGTCGCCACCATCCCCTCATCTTCCATCGGCTCGACCGGCGCCGGCGCCTCGTCCCCCGACCAGTGGCTCAGCAGCACACATCGAACCTCCACCCGGGCGCCAAGGACCTGCTCCATCGCCTGTTGGGCATGGGTCAGGCTGTGGCCCTTCTCCATCTTCTCGCGCAGGATCTCCGTTGGGAATCCAATCACAATTCGGCCGTCGCGCATCCCCAGCAGCTTGCCGGAGCGAAGCAACGCCTGGGTTCTCGTGTCGAGGCGGTGGGCCGCCTCGAGAATCGCTTCCCAGTTCTCGGCCACCGCCTTCGCCGTGACGGCGGCGTCGGAGGTCTGGCCACCCGCCTTCTTCGGCGGGGGCGGTGTCGGCGCCGGTGCGCTCTGCAACTTGTGCTCCACCGCCTGCGCCGTCGGGGATGCCGGCGGTCGGGGGGTAGGCTCCGCGGCGGCGCGCGCTGCCTGGATCGTGTCCATCAGCGCCAGCTCGAGGCCGAGGGCCGGTTGCCATCCGAGGCGCGCATCGACCGCCGCCCGACTGAAGGCGCGCAGCCCGGCCAGGACCGTCGTCAACGGAACAACACCTGCCAGGCGCGTCATCTCCGCCCGCACCTCGGCCGGCGCATCGACCAGGTCGGGCTGGCCCATCTGGTTCAACAGCACACCCCGCAGGTAGTCGACCACCTGCCGCGCCAGCTGTCGGGCGTCCGTCCCGCTGTCGAGGCTGCGTTGGATGGCGGCCAGGCCCCGTCCGGCATCGGCCTCGGCGATCGCCTCGCCGATGGCCGAGACCGACTCGCCGCCGGCGGTGCCGAGCACGTCCTGCGCCCGGGCCAGCGTCACCGTTTCTCCGGTCGAGGCCAACTGGTCCAGCAGCGAAATGGCGTCGCGCAGGCTGCCGGTCGCGGCGCGGGCGATCAACGCCAGCGCCGCCGGCTCAACCGAAAGCCCCTCCGCCCGGCAGCGCTGCTCCAGAAGCGCGGCGATCTCCACCGCCGGCACCCGCCGGAACTCATGCCGCTGACAGCGCGAGAGCACCGTCGGCGGGATCTTGTGGACCTCGGTCGTCGCCAGGATGAAAACGGCGTGCGGCGGCGGCTCCTCCAGCGTCTTAAGCAGCGCGTTGAAGGCCGCCGTCGACAGCATGTGGACCTCGTCGATGATGTAGACCTTGCAGGCGCCCTGGTTCGGGCGGAAGTGGATCTTGTCGCGCAGGTCGCGCACATCCTCGACGCTGGTGTTGGAGGCGGCGTCGATCTCGATCAGATCGAGGAAGCGACCATCGTTGACCGCCTGGCAGTTGGCGCAGACGTTACACGGCCGCGCGGAGGGATCCTCGGCCAGGCAGTTGAGGGCCTTCGCCAGTAGGCGGGCGGTCGTCGTCTTGCCCGTGCCGCGCGGTCCGGCGAAGAGGTAGGCATGCACCGTCCGACCGCTGCGCACCGCGTTGCGCAGCGTCCGCACGATGTGCTCCTGACCGACGACCTCGTCCCAGGAGCGGGGCCGCCAGCGGAGATAGAGCGCCTGCGACATGAGGGGGAACCTCGCCATCGAAGTCTATCAGACGCGGCAACCCCGCGCAACACGGCGGCGCCGTCGCCGGGCTCGGCGACCGAACGTCGACGAGCATTTCGCGCGAGGACGCGCTTTCAGATTCCGGGTGCGGCAAACGAGTCGAAGGGGGACGGAGCAGCAGACGCCCTTCGCCGGCGCCTCTCGTCGGTCGGGACAAGCCGGGTGAGATCGTGACCGATGTCCGTGAAGGGGATGTGCCACCTGGCGCTCGGCGCGAGCAGGTTGTGGCGCGCGATGGCCCGGTTCCCTTCCCGGGCGCGGGCCGCGAACAACCGCTCGGCAGAGACGGACCAGCCGTCCTCGAGGGACAGCGGAGAGCCTCGTCCACGCAGATCCTCCCAATCGCCGGCGGCAATCCGATTCTCGGCGAGGATCTCGATCGCCGTCCCCATCGCTACTGGTCGACCTGGTCGATCACTTTGGAGGCGAGGCGGGCGAAGGCCTGGGAAGGGGCCCGGCCGTCGCCGTCGACCGGGACCAGGCGGATGAGGATCCCGCGGTCGCGCCAGGCTTGCTCGATCTCCCGCGCCGCAGCCAGGCGTTGCGTGTCGGATTCCCCCACCAGGATCTGCACCGGCAAAGAGCCCGGGAAACCGACCGATTCCGGATAGCTGTCGACCGACATGGCCGAGATTCCGCTAACCGAGGCCGGGTACTTCAGCCCATACTCGAGTGCGAACTCCCCTCCGTCGCCGAACCCCGTCAGGAAGAACTTGCTCTCAAAGGTGTGCTGCGCATACAGGGTCGTCAGGATGTCAGAGAGCTCACGCTCGGCCTGCGGCCGATCGGACAGACCTTCATCGCCCCCGAGCTCCGGGCACAAGAGGGCATACTGGCGGTCCTCGGCGAACTGCTGGAAGAGCTCGATGCAGTCGAGAGGGCTGCTCCCCTCGCCCAGAAGGGCGATGAACAGCGGCGGCGCCCCTCGCACACCGGTCGTACCCGGATAAGAGAAGTAGTAGTCGACCGGTTCGGTGTAATGGAAGTCGCGCCAGGCCGCCGCCCGACAGCCGGCGAGGAGCAGAAGCACGAGGCAGGCCGCCAGGGATCGTCTTCGCATCATCTATCCGGGTGGAATGGTGAAGGTCGATTGGATGGAGCCGGCGGCGTCCCGCAAGGTGATCGTCTTGCGGGCGCTCCACAGGGAATGGTCGATTCCCCAGTAAAGCTCGATTACGCTGTCGGTACCCGCGCCGGTGTACACCCTGACCGATCCTTGATACAACGCGAACTCGGGGAAGACATAGACCGTCCCCTGTCCGTCGTCTAAGGTCCAGCCCGCCATCGCCGCCCTCCCGCCGCTGTTGATGACCTGTAGGGCCTCCTCGGCTAGATTCCCCACGCCCGAGACGCCGACGATGACGACCTCCGGAGCCTCGGGCGCGGCCGGCGCGGTGGCTGTCGCCCCCGGTCCGGAGGCGGGCGTCGGGCTGGTGGCCGCCGGGCCGCCCGGCGTCGGGACGAGCAGAATCTGGCCGACGTCGAGCACGCTCGTCTCGGTCAGCTCGTTGAGCTCCATCAGGTCGGTCAACGAGACGCCGAGCTGCAAGGCGATGCCGAACAAGGAGTCGTTCGGCTGGACGCGGTAGACATACGGCGTCGCCGTCGGGATAAGCGTCTCGGTGGCGGTCGGAATGGCGCTGGCCAAGACTGCCGCGGCGTCGATGGTGGCGGTGAGGAACGGGGTCGGCTCGGGGAGGCTCTGCCGATCCCACAGAGTCAGGATGCCGAGCACCGTCACCGCCGAGACGATGACGTTCAGTCCGAGGTAAAGGAAGAAGCCCCTGTTGCCTCCCCGCCGGACGCTTCCCATGGCCCGGCATGATAGCACACCGCAATCGCCAATCTCCAGTCTCTACTCGGGTGTGGAGACTGGAGATTAGAGATTGGAGATTCGTCCCGGCAGGTACAATTCGTTCTCGTCGTCGGCCTGGCGTCCTCCTGGGTCTCATGCCCTACCTTATCGACGGTCACAACCTGATCGGCAGGATGCGGGGGATCTCGCTGCAGGACCCCGACGATGAGGCGCGCTTGATCGCGCGTCTGCGTGCTTTCTGCGCCAGGCGGGCGACGACCGCCACGGTCTACTTCGATGGCGCCGTCATCGGGTCCACCCAGGGTCAGGGCCGAGGCGGCCTGACTGCCCGTTTCGTGGCGCGACCGGCCACTGCCGACGCCGCCATCCGCCGTCACCTCGAGCGCCTCGGCCGGGAGACGCCGAACTGGACCGTTGTCACATCGGACGCCGCTGTGGCGGAGGCGGCCCGGCGCCTGGGGGCACACGTCGAATCGAGCGGAGCCTTCGCCCGCAAGCTCGCCGACGCCACCGCCGCCCCGCCCGGTTCCGAAAAACCGGAGGCCCCACCCACCCCGCAGGAGATCGCCCGCTGGGAAGCGGCCTTCCGCAATCCCCCGAAGGGCCGCGGGCGGGCTTAAGGATTCTCTAAAGGTTCGTCTATGCAATTCGGGCTAGAATAGGATAGGGAAAGTCCGGTATTCCACCTTAAGGGTAGCGGGCTTTTTCCGGGGGACCTCCCCCATCGCCGTGTGGTCCCCCTGCACAGGCGATGGGCCCCCCCAGAGACTAGAACCGCCGGATTGAACCCCCCACATCCGGCGGTTCGCCGTTTCTTGGCTGGAGATCAGGAATAGATCGGCGGGTTCGGGTTGCCGACGAACCAGGTGAAGTAGACGACGACACCGATCAGGGTCGCCAGGATGTAGAGCGCGTAGGAGACCCGCATGACGGCCTTGTAGTTGCGAAAGCGGAGCGGCTTCGGCATCAGCCCATTGGCCCTCAGTACGACGAAAAGGCCGAGCACCAGGGCCGAGGCGCCCACCAGGGCGTGCAGCGTCGTGACGGCGATGAACCGCTCGCCAAGCCGGTTCGGAACGCCGGGCGCGACGAAGTCTCGGAAGGGCAGGATCATCAGCCAAAGGACCAGGACGGCGTTGGTGAGGGCGGCGACGGTCTGCACCACGCGATGCGTCCGGTAGTCGCGGCGACGGGCGAGAACGAACCCCACGCTGAGAGCGGCCGCCACCAGCAGGCTCAAGACCAAGGTCATGTCCGCCGCGAAATTCGCCGACGTCCCCAGGAACCCCGGTTGATGCAGAATCTCGACGATCGTCGACCTCGGCGCCTTGCCGCCCTAAACAGGTTGCTGAAGAATGCGACCGCCGTCAAACCCCCACCCGCGAAGAATCACGTAAGGGCTCCTCCTGCACCCGCTTGGGCTCATCGCCTGGGAGACCCTGCAGTGGGAGATTCCTGCAGAGGGAGGGAGCGTATTCCTGGGGGGTAAGGTGGGAACAGGCTTCTTCAGCAGCCTTCTAAGCGTCAGGCGGTGAACACGGCCACCTGCCAGATTCCCCGGTTGCGATGAAACGTCTTCCGCAGGCCGTGGTCTGCAATCACCCCTTCCACGGCCGTCGACGGGTGCAGGAACACACGGAACGAGCTTCGCTGGAGCCGGAAGAGAAGATTCCCAAGCCAGAACGCGGGCCGCAGCCACCACGAATCCCTTGGATAGACCAGCCCGTACTGCCGCCGCGCCCGCCGCGCCGATTCTGCAACGAGCCGCCGCATGTCGTCGTAGCAACAGATCACACGATCCAGGGTGACGATGTCGGCCTCCGGAATGGTATCCGCCAGCCGCACGAAGTCGCCGTGCATGGCCTCGATCCGATCGGCCAGCCCCCGGCGATCGGCCTCCTCGCCAGCCGCCTCCAGATAGGCCGCCGAGGCATCGACGCTCTGCGCGCGGCGCACGCCCGCCAGGAGCAGCGCATGCTGAAGGGCGCCGACCCCTCCGCCGATGTCGAGAAGGGTCTGGCCTTCGACGCCGCCGCGGAGCAGCGCCTCGATCAGCAGCCGGGCCGTGGCGTCGGCGCCCTTGCGCCGGTAGCGGCGAAGGCCCCGCCGTGCGGTGCGGGCGTCAAACTCCCGTTCGATTCCACGACATTGATCGCAGGGCATGTGTCGGCTCTCAGCTATCAGCCGTCAGCGGTCAGCCGTCAGCGGCCTGCATTCCGGAATCGGAGGCTGGCTGCCGACTGGCTCACCGCCTCTTCGTTGTGGGCCCGGCAGGATTCGAACCTACGGCCAACCGGTTATGAGCCGGCCGCTCTAACCCCTGAGCTACGGGCCCGTTAGGTGCAGTGGCCAGTGGTCAGTGGTCTCTGGTCAACGGTCCGCGCGCAACGGCGATCCATCTGACCACTAACCACTCGCCACTGACCACTGTGTGAGAGCGGGCGACGGGATTCGAACCCGTGGATGACAGCTTGGAAGGCTGTTGCCTTACCACTTGGCCACGCCCGCGCTCGGACATTCTACCGCGCCGGGCGGGCGCGGCTCAGTAGAGCGGGACGCCGAGATCGTCGCGGCCGCCGCGACTGCCCTCGACGACGATCCATCCCGAGTCTTCTAGCCGGAGCCGTTGGCCGACCTCGAAGTCGCCAGGCAGGTCGGTCTCGCGCCCGGCGACGACGCGCCCCCCCTCCCGGATGCGCAGCGCCAACGCCTCGCGGTCGAAGAGCTGCATGTCGCTCCACACGTCGCCGCGGCGCTCGAACCCGCGCGCCTGGACCAGCCGCTCGCCCATATCCTGGTAGCGTGCCGAGGTCACGACGAGATCGACCTTCTTCATGCCGCGGTGGATTCGCGCCTGACGCAGCGTAGCTTCTCCGGGAGAAGGGGTTACATAGGGCAGTCGGGGTGGGCGGACTTGAACCGCCGACCCCCGCGTCCCAAACGCGGTGCGCTGCCAACTGCGCTACACCCCGACCCGGTCAGTATACGGCCCCCATCAGGCGCGGTCAAGGAGTCGGTAATGCAACCCCTCGTGGATTTCGGGGGGGAAGCCGGGATCGGGCAGATCACGATCCAGCGCCCGGAGGCGGACAACGCGCTGACCTGGCAGGCGATGGATGCGTTTGGCGCCTGCGTCGAGCAGCCCGGTGCAACGGCGGACCTGCGCGCCCTTGTGGTCACCGGCGCCGGGGAGCCTTCTGCGCCGGCGGCGATCTTTTCGAGCTGGACGGCTACCCGTCTCGCCTGGATGGGGGTCGTCTTTCGACGACCATCGCCAATGCCCTCGATCTCCTGGAGGCCCTGCCGGTCCCGACGATCGCCGCCATCGAAGGGCCGGCGCTCGGCGGCGGGGCCGAAATCGCCGTGGCGTGCGACGTGGGGGTGATGGCCGATGGGGCCTCCCTCGGAATGATGCATGTCCGCCTCGCCATCACGCCGGCCTGGGGCGGCGGGCAACGTCTGTTGCGCTTGGCGGGATTCGCCCGCACATTGGAATGGCTGGCGGGCGGCAAGGTCTTCGCCGCCGCCGAGGCGCTGGCGGCATGCTTGGCCAATCGAATTGCGCCGAAGGGGGAGGCGCTGGCCGAGGCGCGTGCGATGGCCCGGCTGTTCGCCTGGCACGATTCGCAGGCGGTACGGGCCATCAAGAGGATCGTGCGCGCCGGGGCCAGCCTTCCTCCGGCGCAGGCGATGCGACTCGAGCGGGAGACTTTCCCCGATTTATGGGCGGCCCCCCGGACCTGGAAGCCTCGGCGACCTTCGTCGCAAGCAGGAACCACCGCCCTCGTCCGGCGTGAGAGACTCAACGCGAGAGCACCACTAGTAGGTTGCTGAAAAATGGCGACCGTCGTCAAACCCCCACCCCTGACCCTCGCCACACCCCGTTCGTGCTCGGGCGCTGTCGGCGGAGAGGCATCACAGGTTGCTCCCGGGAGGGCGCCGGGACGGTGTCCGCGAGGGGTCGAGGGGTGAGGTGAGAACGGGCTCTTACAGCACCCTCCTGGTCGCGCCGCCGCCGGGCCTGGGCCCGGCGGCTGTCTTGTCGAAGGGAGATCGCCGGGGATGCGCGGCGACGGCTCAGTTGAGCTGCCGCACGACGAGCATGACCTTCCCCTGGACTTCCAAGCTGTCGGGGTTCTCGATGTAGATCGGCTGCATCGTGGGGTTCGCCGGCTGCAGACGAACCCGGCTGCCCTCGCGGTAGATGTGCTTGAGGGTCGTTTCCTCCCGGTCGCGCAGCCAGACGGCCACCATGTCCCCGTTGCGCCACTCGTCGGCCCTGGTCATCACGACGATGTCCCCGTCTTTGACCATGGCGTCGATCATCGAGTCGCCCTTGACTTGGAGGGCGAACAGGCCATTGTCGCTGGGGAGCAACCCGCGGGTGATCTCGATCGCCTCGTCGGCGCCGAAGACGGGTGAATCGGTGCCGGGGAGCAGCACCGGCTCGCTGGCGAAAATCCGCCCGACGAGCGGCACCCGGACGATGTTCGTCAGCCGCTCGGCCGCCCGGCCGAGCTTGTCCGTAAGCCGCAGTCCGCGTGAGACGTTCTGATCCCGGGTCAGGAAACCCTCCTCGACCAGGCGGTTGAGGTTGTAGTTCACAACCGAGGTCGAGGAGATGTCTGCCGCCTCTCCGATCTCGCGGATCGACGGCGGGTAGCCGCTGTCCGCCGTGAAACGCTGGATGAAATCGAGCATCCTCTTCTGGCGATCGGACAGCTTGCCCTTGGTCATAACGCCTCCTCGTCGGTACCTGGCCCGGCACCCACCTCGACATTCTAGCGGAACATCCGTTCTATGTCAAGCCCGGGGCAAGGCGAAGGGCCAATTCCTCATTGCCCTGCCGGGGACCGCGCGTAGCGTCCTGGAGAGGACTGGAAGCCAGGCCCGGCCGGAAAGGTAGCCATCCGGCGACGGACAAACCCGGCTGGTGTCATTGCGAAGCCCCGGAGCCTCGTCCAGGAGCGTGTTCTCTCCCAGGCGAAGGCCGTGGCAATCTCCCCATGAGGCGATTTCCACGTCGCCCTTAGCTCGGCTCGGGGCGCCTCGCAATGACAACACGGATGGTGGGCTGGGCGACGAGCCTCCACGGGATTGGAGGGCAGGAACCGAGTCTCAAATTGTCCACATAGGCTGGCAGAAGCGCCCGTAATCTGATTGCCCCTTGGCCAACGGGAATATAGAATCCTAACCGACGCCCTACAGGCGGCCCCATGGACGAGCTCCGCCTGCGAATCCTCACCGACGGCACGAACCTGGGAAACGGGATCCTGAAGGTTGACGGGTTC
>CAYUWF010000069.1:0-1561 GCA_964448245.1 uncultured Anaerolineaceae bacterium
GGGCGGCGACGTCCTCCACCATGACTTCCTGCTTGCCGCCGAAGCCGCCGCCGATACGAGGCTTGATCACCCGGATGCGCTTGGGGGGAAGCCCGAGTACCGGCGCCAGTTGCCGCCGCACATGAAACGGCACCTGCGTGCTGGTGCGCATGACCAACCGGTCGTCCTCGTCCCAGTAGGTGACGACGACGTGCGGCTCGATCGAGGCCTGCTGGACCTTCGGGACTTCGTAGCTCTCTTCGAAAACCCGGTCGGCCTGGGCCAGGCCCTTCTCCACGTCGCCGATGTCGATGTGGATGTGCGCCGCCCGGTTGCGGGCCGGATCCGATTCGGCGAAGTTGACGTACTCGGCCTCGTCGTGAATCACCACGGCGCCCTCGTCCATGGCCCGCGCCGGGTCGAGGATCGCCGGGAGGATTTCGTAGTCGACCTCGATCAAGGCCAGCGCCTGCTCGGCGATGGCCTCCGACTCGGCCGCCACCAGCGCCACTCGGTCGCCGACGAAACGGACCTTGCGGTCGAGCGAGAACATGTCGAGCGGGCCGGGGATCGGGTCCGATTGGCCGGCCGTCGAATAGACGACGCGCGGGACGTCCTTCCACGTCAACACCGCCGCCACCCCCGGCAGGGCGCGCGCCTTGGCCACGCGCACGTCCTTCAGGAGGGCGTGCGCGTGCGGGCTGTGGAGCACCTTCGCCACCAGCATCCCGCGCATCTCGATATCGGCGGTGAAAGCCGGCTTGCCCTGCACCAGCTTGACGGCGTCGACCTTCGGCACCGGGCGCCCGACGGACGCCCAGCTGCGCGTGTGGGTGGAGACGCGGATGTACGGCATGATGCCCGTCCGAGTCAGCACTTCGGGCACGCCGCCGGAAGGCGGCGGCTCTTCCGCCATCGGCTCGCCGCCCAGTTCCGCCGGCCGAGCCAGGTACCCCCCGATCGGGGCCACCTCTTCCCCGCGCAACACAGCCGCCGCGCGCAGCACGGCCTGAACCGGTTTGAGGTAGCCAGTGCAGCGGCATAAGACTCCCGAGAGCGCCGATCGCACGTCGTCGTCGGCCGGTTCCGGGTTCTCGGCCAGGAGCGCCCTGGCCGCCAGGATCATCGCCGGCGTGCAGTAGCCGCATTGAATCGCCCCGGTCTCGACAAACGCCTGCTGCAGCGGGTCGAGGCCGGCGGTCAGGCGCCATCCCTGCTCGGGATGCTGGCCGATGGCCTCGATCGTGGTGATTTCCTTGTCCTCGGCCTGGGCCGCCAGCATCACGCACGAGTTCACCGGTTCGCCGTCGAGCAGGACGGTGCACGCGCCGCACTCGCCCGTCTCGCACCCGTGCTTGACTCCGAAAACGCCGAACTCGCCCCGCAGGACCTCGAGCAGCGTCGCCTCCGGAGCGATCGTAGCCGAAACCCGCTGGCCGTTGAGCGTGAGTCGCAGGCGCATCAGCCCTTCTCCCTCGGTTCCCTCGGGACCTTGTCCCTCAGGTCGCTCGGGACCTTGTCCCTCAGGTCGCTCGGGACCTTGTCCACCGAAGCCAGGCGTCGGACGAGAACCGCCGCAACG
>CAYUWF010000069.1:1661-12912 GCA_964448245.1 uncultured Anaerolineaceae bacterium
CGCTCCAAGAGCCGCCAAACCCCCACCCTTCCAGAAAACCCTCCCCCTCTCCGCCCTTCGACATCATCCCGAGACGGCCGCTCGCGCGGAGAGCCCCTCGCATACGCTCGGGGTACTGCGCGAGGGGTAGGGGGTGGGGGCAAAGGGTCGTTATCTTCATGAACCTAGTCCGGGATGATGCGCCAGCCGAGCGCGGCCAGTGCCTGGCGGCTCATCCCCGAATCGGGGTGATCCATGACGACCGACTCGGCTTCCGCCCCGACGGTTCCGTCCGGGAGGAAGACCTCGCCCCGCGTTCGCGCCGCCGGGCGCTTGCGCTCGACGAGCGTCCCGACGACCCGCAGCGGCACGCCGATCGGCACACTCTGGCGAAAACGAACCTCGATCTTGCCCGTGACCATCAGATGCTCGGGTTCGCCGATGACCGCCGGCCGCAGGGTGATCTCGTCCAGGAGCGCCGTCACAATTCCCCCATGTGCCAGGCCCGGGTAGCCCTGAAGATGCCCGGGGATAACCGCCGTCGTCTCGACGGTCGTTGGGCTCGTCTCATAGAACGACAGGCCCAGTCCCTGCTGGTTGTCGACTCCGCACACGAAGCAGGTGCTCGAGTCGGGTTGCTTGATGCGCTCGCGCAACGGGGACGACGTCGTCATCGTGGCTCCGCCCCAGCAGGCTGCGGAAGGATTGGTGCTCTCGCCAAACCCCCTCCCCTTTCCCCTCCCCCTGCATGGGCAAGTTCTCGCATCCGGGGGAAACCGGCAGGGGGAGGGGAGACTATTCCTGGGGGGTGGGGGGAGCTCCGCTCCCCCCACCCCCCAGATCCTCCACCCCCTCTCCGCCAGACTCCTTCATGATCACGACCACTCTCCGCGGAGAGGGGGTGAGGGGGTGAGGTGAGAGGTGTGTTTTTCCGCATGCGCTCAATCGGCGAAGGTGTCGATCAGCAGGTGGACGTCCCCGCCGACGGGATACAGGATCGGGCAGGTGGTGCCCTCCCGGCGGTACTTTTCGACCTTGGCCCGCGCCTCCTCCGGCGTCCCGGAGGCCGTGATGCGCAAGATCAACTCGTCCGGAACCAGGTGCTTGGCGCGGCGGATCTGCTCGTGCGTCGCCGGCCATCCCAGGATCGACTGGATCTCGGTGACGATCTCCGGCGCCACGCCGCTGGCCTGGGCGATATGCGGCTGCTGCGCCAGGTACTGCGTCAGCAGCTCGCGGGTCGTGTCGAGGGCCTTCTCCCGATCCTCATCCACCGAACACACGACGAGCTGCGGCCGGTCGAGGTCCTCCCAGCGGCGTCCGGCCCGCTGCGCGCCGACCTTCAGCGCTTCGAGCGCCTCCCGGTTGTATTCCGGAGGGACGCAGTAGTTCAGCACGACCCCGTCGGCGATTTCGCCGGTCAGTTCCATCATCTTGAGACCGGTAGCCCCGATGAAGATCGGCACGTGGCGCGGTTCACGCCGGCCGTGGACGACGTCGAGCTCGATCCCCTCGACGTGATGGAATTCGCCGTGGAAAGTGACGCGCTCCATGCGAAGCAGGCGCCGCAGCACTTCGACCGTCTCGCGCATCGCCAGCAGGGGCTTGCGGCGGTCGATGCCGACGTTGTGCGCCAGCGGGTCCCACCAGGCGCCGATGCCGCAGATGATCCGCCCGGGCGCCAGGTCGTCCAGCGTCAGGAACGTCGCCGCCAGCAGGCCGATGTTGCGCGTCCAGTTGTTGATCACACCCGAGCCGACCTTGAGCCGATCCGTCACGGCGGCGTAGGCGGCCATCGGCACGATGGCGTCCCGGACGAGCCTGGATTCGGCCTGCCAGACAGCCTCGAAGCCGCGCGCCTCGGCATAGCGGACGATGTCCAGCCCTTCCCGCAGATCGTGTGCGTCCTGGAGGTAGAGGGCGACGCGTGGTGAGGGCATCTAGGGCTCCTGGATCAGGCGGCTTTTCCGCCGGAGGCCTCCCGGAACAGGCCCAGATCTTCCGGTAGGTCGAGGTCGAGGGCCAACCCTGGCCGCTCGCAGACCGCCACTCTCGCCCCGGCGGCCAGCGCCAATGCCCGGTGGCGGTCGAAACTGGATGGGCCGAAAGCATATTCTATCAAACCGGCCGGTGAGGTCAGCAGAGCGTTCGTCCCTGCCTGGCGGCGGTCGGGTGCCAGGACAACCACCGGAGGCGAGGCTCCCAAGGAGAGAAGCTCCTGCAAGTCTTCTGAGGTCACCAACGGCAGGTCGGCCGGAACGACGAGCACGGCCGAAGCGCCCGAGCCGATCGCCGCCCGGGTTGCCTGCTGGAGAGCCAGGTTTAGGTCGATGGGGGGCCGTTCCGAGAGCGTGCGCGCCCCATGGTGTCGCGCCAGGGCTAGAGCTTCCGAGTCGCGCGAGACAAGGAGCGTCCGCTCGATCTCCGGAACCCGGGCCAATGCCTCCAGCACGCGGTTCAGCATCTCCCGGCTCAGGGCCAGGCGCTCCTCCGCCCCAAGCACGGAACTCAGGCGGGTTTTCGCGCGCCGCAAGGGCTTGACCGGTACGATGGCCCAGGTTGTCACGTCTTCCCCAGGGGGCCCAGCGAAGCGCCGAAGGCCAGAACTTCCTGCGCCAGGCGCCGTCGATCACGGTCGGATCGCATCACCGTGCGCGTACGCAACGAGCGGACCCCGGCCTCGGCCAGGCGAGCGCTCGAGTCGGGATCGGCCTCATCGTACACCAGCCCGCGAATCAGGCCGGCGTAGTGTGCCGCGATCGCCGCCGGAGCAGGCTCGATGCCCAGTTCGGCCGCCATCTTGGCCGCCGGCCCCTTGATCGCCTTACCGCCGACGAGCGGCGAAACGGCGACCGTTGTCCGCCGTGCCGCCTCATCACGAATAGCGGCGACCGCCAGAATCGGATCGATGCTGACCCACGGGTTGGACGGGCAGATGACGACCAGGTCCGCCGCCCCGAGCGCTTCGAGGACGCCCGGCGCGGGCCGGGCCGCTTCGGCACCGAAGAAGCGAAAGCCCCGCACGGCGGGTTGGCAGGCCTGATGGACGAAGTACTCCTGAAACGCCATCTCCCCTCGGTCGGTCTGGACCATCGTGCGAACGTCGTCATCGGTCATCGGCAGGATGACCGGTCGAACCCCGAAGGCGCGGCACACGTGGCGAGTGACTTCGCTCAAGGGCACCCCTCGGCGCAGATCCTGGCTGCGCGAAACGTGCAGCGCAAGATCGCGATCTCCCAGACGGAACCAGGTCGGTCCGCCGAGGTCGGCGGTGGTTTCGAGAAAGCTCCAGGTCTCGCCATCCCTCCCCCACCCGCTCTCGCGGTTGACGACCCCGGCCAGGGTGTAGACCACCGTGTCGAGGTCCGGGCAGATGCGCAGCCCCAGGTGATCGAAGTCGTCGGCGGTGTTGACGATGATGGTCAGGTTCTCGGGCGGCAAGGCCGCCGCCAGGCCGAGGGCCAGCTTGGCTCCACCCACACCGCCCGCCAGTGCGGCGACCTTCAGCGCCACAGCGTAACTTCCTCGAGCCTCCGCCGGCCCCGCGGCGGCGGCGTTTCAGCCGGTTGACCCAGCAGCACGAGACCCTGCGGCTCCCAGTCGTCCGGGAGGTTCAAGCTGCGGCGCGCTTCTTCGCCGGCAAAGAGGGGCGCACACATCCAGCACGCCCCCAGCCCCTCGGCGGCGGCCGCCACCAGGAGATTCTCCCCAGCCATCGCCGCGCTCTGTACCGCCATCATGCGCTCGGCCTGGTTGCGACGATCGTCGGGGTAGCGATCCATCGCCTCTATCGTCAGGCAGACCAGGATGGCGCACGGCGCCCGGGTGAGACGCTGGCGCGACCGCGAGACGTCCGCCTCGACCTCATCGGGCGCGGCCCCATCGGCCAATCGGTCGGCGCGCAGGCGGGCGGCCATGGCCTCGGCCAGGCGGGCGCGTCGTGCCTCGTCCTGGACGACGACGAAGCGCCACGGCTGGCGATTGTGGGCCGACGGCGCCAGGCGCGCTGCCTCGAGGACGCGCTCGAGTACGGCCCGATCGACCGGGGCGGCCTTGAACCTGCGCACCGAGCGCCGCCGGCGAAGGAGTTCCAGCAGATCGGCTGACGAGGTCATCCTTGACCGCTGACGGCATCCGGGCGAATGAGGAAGGTCACGCGCGGCTCGTCGGCCGGACCATCGTAGGTGGGCCTTCCCTGGTATTTGTTCGCCAGCCGGTCGATATCCTGGCGCGCCCCCACCGAAGTCCAGCGCTCCACCCGGCCGCGCACCTGGAGGTAGCGGTACGGATTCTTCGGATCGGCAATGGCCAAGGCCACTCGGTCGCGCTTCTTCATATTGCGGCACTTCGTCCGCCCTTCGGCGGTGTTCACCCGAATCAGCCCGTCGGCAACGTCGAACCAGACCGGTGTGACTTGCGGCGAGCCGTCCTTCATGATCGTCGTCAGATAGGCGAAAGCGCGCGCCTGATCCAGCAGCAAGTCCTGGAACTTCTCTGGAATCTCTTTGATCATCGTCCCTCTCCCTCGCTTTGCATCGGTCGCCCTACGGACCCGGCCTGAAGGCCGGGACTACCGCGTTCCGCCGTAATCCGGACCCGGCCTACAGGCCGGGACTAGCGGATAAGGGCTAGCGGAACAGGTCCTGATCCGCGGGCCGCAGGAGTTCTCCGAGCGATCGGTCGCGGTCGGGATAGGAGAGCCCCCGGACGTGGATCACCGGCCTGCCTTCCGCCGCCTGGCCCATCAGCATCGAGGCCGCCCCCGCCACCTCATCGCCCAGGCCAACTTCCGTGACCCGCAAACGATAGCCGAAGAGGTCCTCCCGCCCGCGCAGATCCACCAGGCACGGGAACCCGGCGGCGCCGATCACGACCCCGACCGTCCCCATGCGCCAGGCCCGGCCGTGGGAGTCGATGACGAGGACCGCAACGTTGGCGCCGGTCGCCTCGATCAGGCGCGCGCGTATTCTTCGCGCGGAGGCGTCCGGATCCTCCGGCAGAAGCAGCACCCATGCTTCCTCCCCCTTTTCCTCGCCGGCCACATTCGAATGGTCGATCCCGGCGTTGGCACAGATGAACCCAAGCCGGTGCTCGACGACGATCAACCCCGGCCGCGTGCGCACCACGCTCCGGCTCTCCGCCAGGACCAGCTCGACCAGGCGCGGATCCTTCCCTGTCTGCTCGGCGAGGCGCCGGGCCGCATCCCCCGGCCGGACGTCCGCCAGGTTCCGCAGGCGGCCCTCGGCTTTCGAGACGACCTTCTGCCCGAGCACGATCACGTCGTGGTCCTGGAGCTCGAGGTCGGCGAAGGCAAGCGAGGAGAGGATCAGCGCGGCGAGATCATCGCCCGGCCGAATCAACGGGATGCCCGGGAGGGCGGTCAGGGTGACGGTGTCTGGCCGAGGCATGGCGCAGGCTAGGTCTGGTCGATCCCGGTGATGCGGATGCCCGCCCCCTTCATCTTATAGCGCCGGTTGATCCCGATCAACACCGAGGTCAGCCCCTCGGCCACGATGGCGTTCGACAGCGGCCCGGCGTCCCACCCCACCAGCCCGGCGGCCTCGACCAGCCGCAACACCTCCTTTTTGGCCTCGCCGTCATCCCCACTCACCAGCACGTCGCAGGCGATCGGGTGATCATCTTCCAGATGCTCGTGCGAGACGTTCTGAAAGGCCGAGACGACACGCACCTGGTCGCCGAGCAGAGCTTGCGCCTCCTGTGCCGCGCTGCCCTGCGGCGGGACATGGACCACCGAGACCTTCGGAGGCCGAGCGGGGACGGTCACATCGACGAGCACTTTCCCGGCCAGCGTCTCACGGACCGACTCGAGCGTTGCGCCATGGGCGTCGTACGGCACAGTCAGGATGGCGATGTCACAGGCCGAGGCCGCATCCGGGTTGAGCATCCCGCGCACTTGCTCGCCGCCGAGCTTTGCATTGAGTTCCTGAGCCGCTGCCTCGGCTTTCTCTTTCGTGCGTGAGCCGATGATCACGTTGTACCCGGCGCGCGCCCAGCGATAGGCAAGCCCTTTGCCTTCCTTTCCGGTACCCCCGATCACGCCCAGGGTCAGGATCAGCCGCTGTTCTGCCATCGACTCTCCTTGGCGCTCTGAGGAAGGGAGATGCGCACCAACTCCCCGAGTGCTCTCATTTTGAACGGTACGACGGCCCTTCTGAACTCACGCCTTTCAGCCTCACCCCCTTCCCCCCTCCGCGGACAGCGCCTGGACTTGAGAGATCATTTGCGGAGAGGGGGATGAGGATCCAGGAGGAAGGGGGTGGGGGTTCGACGGAAGCACGGTGACCTGCTACGGGTTGTCCGCCGGGACGAAACCGGCATAGCGCTGCCAGACGGCCGGGACCAGCGCCCGCGCGCGGGCCGTGATCGCCGCTTCGTCGAGCGTCAGCAGGCGCCGGTCCTGCATCAGGACCTTCCCGGCGACGATGGTGGTCGTCACCATCGACTCGTGGAATCCGAACAGGATGTGCCAGGGGAGATTGCCGGCGGTCATCGGCGTGGTCGGATGGTAGTCGACCAGGATCAGGTCGGCGTGGGCACCCGGCGCCAGAACCCCGAGCGGCGCCCCGGGGAAGGACTGGCCGGCCAGCGCGGCGTTGTTGTAAGCCCCGATCTCCGCCACCAGGTCGCCCGGCATGCGGCGCGGGTCGCGGTGCCAGACCTTGTGGAGCAGGTAGGCCGTCTTCCACTCCTCCCACATGGCGTTGGAGAAACCGTCGTTGCCCAGCGCCACGCGCACGCCTGCCCGCACGAGCGACTCGATCGGCGCCGCGCCGACGCCGTTGTTCATGTTCGAGCGCGGTTGGTGGGTGACCCAGGTGCCGGTGGCGCGCAGCAGCTCGGCCTCGCGGGCGTCGGTGTGGATGCCGTGCGCAGTGATCGTGTTCGGGCCGAGGATGCCGTGCCTGGCCAGTCGGTCGACGACACGCGTCCCGGATTTGGCCTGGCTGTCGTACTGGTCGGCTTCGTGCTCGGCGACGTGAATGTGGAACCCTGTGCCGTCCGGTGCGGCCGACCGGCAGTCGTCGAGCGTCTGATCGGAGAGCGTCAGGCTGGCGTGCAGGCCAAACAGCCCGGCGATGCGCCCGCCGGCCACGCCTCTAGCGCAGCGCTTGAGGAACCGCACGTTCTCGGCGATGCCCGCCCGCGCCCGCACCGGGCCGTCGCGATCGGTGACCTCGTAGCACAGCACGGCCCGCAGCCCGGCCCGCTCGACCGCCTCGGCGATCACATCCAGCGAGCCGTCGATGGCGTTGGGCGAGGCGTGGTGATCGATGAGCGTCGTCGTGCCGTGGCGGATGGCGTCGACCAGGCAGACCTCGGCCGAGGCACGCACGTCGCCGGATGTCAGCGCCTTGTCGAGCGGCCACCACAACTTGCGCAGGATCTCGGGGAAATCGCGCGGGGGCCGCCCGGGGATCGCCATGCCGCGGGCGAAGGCGCCGTAGAAGTGGGTATGGGCGCAGATGTTGCCGGGCATCAGCAGCTGCCCGCGCCCATCCAGCCGCTCGGTCTGGCCGTGCCGCTTCAACATCCTGGCTTCCGCCCCGATCTCGGCGATGCGGCCTTTCTCCAGCAGGACGGCCCCCCCCTCCAGGATCTCGTTCGTGAGGCCCCACGTGACCAGGCGGACGTTGTGAATCAGCATCAGATCGCCTCCGCCAAGGAGCGGCGGCGGTGGATCTCGAGCGCCAGCCAATCCTGGTCGACCGGCAGGCTTCGGATGCGGACGCCCGCGGCGAAGGCGATGGCGTTGGTGATGGCGGAGGTCGTCGGAATGGAGACGACCTCCCCCACCCCCTTGGCGCCGTGGGGCCCTTTGCTCTTCGGGTGCTCGACGACGATCGACACGATCTCGGGCGAGTGGCTGATCCCGGGCATACGGTAGCGCGCCAGGCGGTCGCTGAAGGGGCGCAGTAAGTCGATGCCGCCGGCTACCTGGCGCGCTCGACCGCCGGCCGTATCCAAGGCGGCCAGCGCCTCTTCGACCTTCTCAGGTTGGAGATATCTCTGCCAGTCGGTCATTCCGGCCACAGAGCGAGGTACGTGGAGCCCACGGCGCTTTTCGATAAGCGGGGATGCTCAACGCCGCTACGGGGCCCACCCCGCGACGACCGCCGGCTCGAGGATATACCGATTCTAGCACCCATGGGGAAGGCGGGCAATCGCTGATAGGTCGTGCCGTCCGCACAGGAAAGGGCGGGCTGGCCGTGCCGAGGACGAGGATCCGCCCGGGCCTGCCAGCGACGGTCCCCACCTCACCCCCCTGCCCCCCTCTCCGCTGGTTGCGATCGTTCCTGGAGAAGTTGAGGGGCGGAGAGGGGGAAAGAATCCTTGGAGAGGCTGGGGGGCCTTCGGCCCCCAGCCTCTCCAGAAAGCCTCTCCCTCCCCGCTCGCTAGGCCAGCACGATGGGGGTTTCTTCAAGCAGGGGGAGGGCCGGGGTGGGGGTCCGAGGAACGCGATGGGGGGCGGCGGAGCCGCCCCCTTCTCCTTGAACCGCAAACCCCGCCGATGCCGAAACGGGAAGCTTGTAGAAGAACTGCCCGAGGAGATTGGTCGCGTGCCACGCCACCAGCAGACCCTTCGCTTCGCTCAGGGCGACACCAACGGTGAGGGCATCAGCCGAGGGTCGAACTACGAAGCGGCAGCGTCGGTGAGGCGCAGGCCTTCGTCCAGGACGGCCAGGCCTTCGGCCAGCTCGTCCTCGGTGATGATCAGGGGAGGCACAATCAGGACGATGTTCGAGTGGATGTAGACGTACAGGCCGCGGTCGAGCAGGAAGCGGCGCAGGGCGATCATCTCCGGACTGGTGCCGTTGAAGGGGGCCATCGGCTCGCGCGTTCGCCGATGGCGCACGAGTTCGACGGCAGCGAACAAACCGATCGACCGCACGTCGCCCACGGAAGGATGGCCTTCTCCAAGCTGGCGCAGCCGGCGCGCTAGCGACTTCCCCATCTCCTTCGATCGGTCGATCAGCCGAAGATCTCGCATGACTTCGATATTGGCGATGGCGGCCGCCATCGAGATCGGGTGCCCGTTGAAGGTCATGCCTCCCTGGTAGACGCGGTGGTCGAAGGTGGCGGCGATGGCGGGGGTCATGGCAACGGCCCCCAGCGGGGCGTAGGCCGAGGTCAACCCCTTGGCCATCGTCATCAGGTCCGGCTTGACCTTCCAGTGATCGACGGCGAACCAGGCCCCGGTCCGGCCGAAGCCGCTCATGACCTCGTCGCAGACGAGCAAGATGCCGTGGCGGTCGCACAGATCACGCACGCCCTGCAGGTAACCTTCCGGCGGGACAATTACACCATTGGTTCCGGTGACGGGCTCGATCAAGATGGCGGCGATCGTCTGCGGACCCTCGAGGCGGATCGTCTCTTCGAGTTGATGCAGGTAGTCCTGGGTAAAGGTGGCCTCGTCGACATCCGGCCGGTCGCGATGCAGCACGGAGCGGTAGCGATACGGGTCGAAGAAGTGGACCACGCCCGGCATGACCAGCGGCTCCCAAGCCCAGCGGCGCGGGTCGCCGGTGGCGGCGATGGCGCCGTGCGTGGCGCCGTGATACGAGCGATAGCGGGCAAGGATCTTGTGCCGGCCGGTGGCACCCCGGGCGAGCTTGATAGCGTTCTCCGTCGCCTCGGCGCCCCCGAGCGTGTAGAGGAAGCGATTGAGGTCTCCGGGGCAGATCTCGGCCAGCATTTGTCCGAGGACGGCACGCGGTTTCGTGGCCATCGCCGGCGCGGCGAAGGCGAGCTCCCGGGCTTGTCGGACGATGGCCTCGATGACATGCGGGTTGCCGTGGCCGATATTCGAACACATCATCATCGAATTGAAGTCGAGATAGGGCTTGCCGGAGGCGTCCCAGAAGCGGACCCCCTCGGCGCGCACAACGGGGATCGGATTGACCTCGGCCTGGGCCGACCACGTCCAGAAGTTGTGGCGCAGCGCCAGGGCGGCGATTTGGTCGTGGGGAAGGTCGGGGTCGGACGTCATGTAGCTTCCTTATAAAGGCCGCTGCGGCAGAGGCGGGTCAAAGGGCGGGGACTCCGGATTGGCGGGAGATGAAGTGCCCCATCCCTCGGCGGCCTAGCCACCGGCCGTCTTCGACGATCAGGGTCCCGCGAAGGTAGACCTTTACCGGAAAACCCTTCAGTTCCCAACCTTCGTACAAGTTGTAATCGGTGCGGTGCTGCGCAACATCGACCCCGTAGTGGGCAACCCGTTCGGGATCCCACACGACGATATCGGCGTCGGAGCCGGGCAGCAGGGCGCCCTTCTTCGGGTACAGGCCGAAGATCCTGGCGGCATGGGTCGAGGTCAACGCGACGAATTGGTTGGGCGTGATCCGCCCGGCGCCGACGCCATGAGTCCAGAGAACCGGAAGGCGGTCGCCCACGCCAGGCAGGCCGTTGGGTATCTTGGTGAAGTCGTTGGCTCCGAGCTCCTTGCCGGGGATGGCGACCGGTTTTCCCTCGTACTGGATCGGCTTGCGTCCGTCGTAGAAAAACGGGCAGTGGTCCGTGCCGATGGTCTGAATGACGCCGGCGGAAAGCCCTTGCCACAGGCCGGCTTGATCGTCCTTGGTGCGCATGGGCGGTGAGCAAATCCACTTGGCCCCATCCGGGCGACGCAGGTCGTCGATGGTGAAGAAGAGATAGGGCGGGCACGTCTCACCCATCACCGGCAGACCCTGGTCGCGGGCGTAGCGCAGCTGGTCGACTTCTCCGGCGGTGTTCATGTGGACGATGTAGGCCGGGGAACCGGCCTGAGTCGCCAATGCGATGGCTCTCAAGGTCGCCTCGACGGCGCCCCAGCCTGGGCGGGTGAGGGCGTGCCATTCCGCCGCAGTGTGGCCGGCTGCCAGCGCTTCGGGGACGAGAACATCGATGACGTCGCCGTTCTCGGCGTGGACCATCGTCAGAAGTCCATGCTCAGCGCCTCGGCGCATAACCTGGAAGATCTCGCCGTCCTGCAGCCGAAGGCGGCCGTTGTAGGCGGTGAATACCTTGAGGGTTGTGACTCCCTCGGCGGGCAGCCGACCGATCTCGTCGAGGACGACGGCGTCGAAGCGGGTGATATTCATATGGAAGGAGAAGTCGATGGCGGCTTTCGGATCGGCTTTGGTGTGCCACTCGTCCAGCCCGGCGCGAAGCGGGCCGGCGGCCGGGGTGGGGACAAAGTCCATGACGGTCGTCGTCCCACCGAAGGCGGCGGCTTTGTGGCCGGTGTAGTGATCGTCGGACGAGACCGTGTCGA
>CAYUWF010000070.1:0-5165 GCA_964448245.1 uncultured Anaerolineaceae bacterium
TCAGCCCCAGTCGCCTCTAAGCCATCTCCTCTTGCCCATGACTTGTTCTTCGGAGGATTCATGAAGGAATCAGTCCTCTCAGCTCTCTTCGTTGCTTTGGGAAGCGGTCTTGCCATCGGTTTCCAGGTCACTCTTACGAATTGGGCAGGTCGACTGATCGGCCCAGCTCGTTCTGGCCTACTCATCAACCTCGCTGGAGGCGCCATCGCCGCATTGATCGTCCTCGCGGTGGGCTTTCTGACAGTCTCCAGGCCGATGCAAGGCCTCACGGTCTCATCGGGGATGGTTGTCATCGCGGCAGGCGCATTGGGCCTCGTCATCATCGCAGGCGCGGCCTATGCACTTCCACGAGTTGGGATTGCAGCCGGCCTAGCCACGATCATCCTTGGTCAGATGCTCGTTGCCCTGCTCGTTGACACTTTCGGCTGGGGAGGCGCCCCACCACTTCCCCTCCGTCTCGAGCGGTTGGCCGGGGTTGGGATACTCTTCATCGGAACTTGGCTTCTCCTCCCCCGCCAATGATCGCCACTTCCTCCAGCCAGCATGCAGCGTATTCCAGGAGCAGCCTAACAACTCGATGGAGCCGACCCTATTCCGTCCCAGGTGAACTGGCCGGACAGACGGTGGCGGTGCGCATCAGCCTGGAGGGCCTGTTGCGCATCTGGCACTCGGATCGCCTGGTGGCCACCCATGCGCTGCGCAACGCCCAGGAAGGCTGGAGCAGCGTTCCGGACCACCACGCCTGCTCTCTGGCAGGCGACGCTCAAGGTTGAGCAGCGGCCGGAGCCCCTACGGGATGCTTCGCGAGGGTCAGGGGTGAGGGTTTGACGACCGTAGCCATTTTCCGCAACCTGCTAGGCTTTCTCCTGCTCCAGCCAGGCCGGCCGGCAGCACAGGACGAGCTCCTTGGCCGCCCGCACCTCGTCCAACCGCCCGAAAGGCGTGTTGTGCGGCGCAGAGTGCAGGATCTCCGGGTCGGTGTGCGCTTCGCGCGCGATCGATTCCATCGCTTCGACGAACCGATCGAGCGTTTCCACGCTCTCCGTCTCCGTCGGTTCGATCATCAACGCCTCGTGCACGATCAGCGGGAAGTAATTCGTCGGCGGGTGGAAGCCGTGGTCCATCAGCCGCTTGGCGACGTCCAGGGCCCGCACCTCCGGTGCATCCTCCCAGCGGCCTTCGGCGACGAACTCGTGCATGCAGATGCGATCGAAGGGGACGTGGTAGGTGTCGCGCAGCCGCCTCCGCAGATAGTTGGCGTTGAGCACGGCGTGATCGGCGACGGCCCGCAGCCCGCGCTTGCCCTGCATCCGCATGTAGGTGAAGGCCCGCAGATGCATGCCGAAGTGGCCGTGAAAGGCTTTGACTCGCCCGATCGACTTCGACGGCATCACCAGCCCGTAGAGCGGGGCCTCATCCGTTTCGCCGTCTTCGACGATCTCGACGATCGGTCCGGGCAGGAAGTCGACCAGGGCCTGGACGACGCCCACCGGGCCGGAGCCCGGCCCACCGCCGCCGTGCGGGGTCGAGAACGTCTTGTGCAGATTGAAGTGCAGCACGTCGAAGCCCAGGTCGCCCGGCCGCACCACCCCGAGCAGTGCGTTCATGTTGGCACCGTCGCCGTAGACCAGGCCGCCGCAGCGGTGCACCTGCTCGACCACCTCCAACACGTGTTCCTCGAACAGGCCGAGAGTATTGGGGTTGGTCAGCATCAGCCCGGCGACGGTGTCGTCGCAGGCGGCCCGCAGGCTCTCCAGATCGACATTGCCACGCCCGTCGGAGGGGAGCTCGACCACCTCCATCCCGGCCATGGCCGTGCTGGCCGGGTTCGTCCCATGGGCCGAATCCGGGATCAGGATCTTGGTGCGGCGCGCCTCGCCGCGCCAGTGATGGTAGGCGCGCAGAATCAGGAGGCCGGTCAACTCGCCGTGGGCGCCCGCCGCCGGTTGCAGGCTCACGCCGGCGAAGCCCCCGATCTCTTTGAGCCACTCCTGGACGCTGTACATCAGGGCCAGGTTGCCCTGCACCGTCGTCGGGTCCTGCAGCGGATGAGTGTGAGCGAAGCCGCTCAGCCGGGCCACGTCTTCATTGATCTTGGGGTTGTACTTCATCGTGCACGAGCCGAGCGGATAGAAACCGGTGTCGATGCCGTGGTTGAGCTGCGACAGGCGGACGAAATGCCGGACGACATCGATCTCGGAGACCTCCGGCAGCGGCAGCGTCTCGCGCGTCAGGCTCGCCGGCAGCGGCGCCAGCGGGACATCTGGCTCGGGCAGAGTCACCCCCACCCGCCCGGGGCTGGAGAGCTCGTAAATGAGCGGCTCAATCATGGGCCGCCTCCTCGAGGACGCCCACCAGGTCGTCGATCTCATCCTTCGTATTCATCTCGGTGACGGCGATCAGCACGTGGCCGCCAAGCTGTGGGTAGTCGGTCCCCAGGTCGTAGCCGCCGATGATCTCGTGTTCGAGCAGGTGCTCGTTGATCTCGGCCACCGGGCGCGGGCAGGCCACGACGAACTCATGGAAGAAATCGCCTTCGTTCCACACCCGGAACCCGGGCAGACGACCGATCTCGCCGGCGGCGTAGTGGGCTTTGTGGTAGCACAGCTCGGCGACGCGCCGCAGCCCGTCCCGGCCCATGACGCTCAGGTAGACCGCCGACGCCAGCGCCATCAGCGCCACGTTGGTGCAGATATTGGAGGTCGCCTTCTCGCGGCGGATGTGCTGTTCGCGCGGTGTGAGCGTCAGGACGAAGCCGCGCTGGCCGCGGCTGTCGACCGTTTCCCCGACCAGGCGGCCGGCCATCTTGCGGACGTACTCCTGTTTGGTGGTGAAATAGCCGAGGTAGGGCCCGCCGAAGGAGAGTGGGATCCCGAGCGGCTGGCCCTCGCCCACGACGACGTCGGCGTCGAAATCGGACGGCGGCCGCAGCAGCCCCAGCGCCAGCGGATTGACGACGACGCACAGCAGCGCCCCGGCGGCATGCGCCGCCTCGCCCAGCCCGCGAAAGTCGCGGATGCCTCCGAAGAAGTCCGGATACTGGACGGCGACCATCGCCGTATCGGCGTCGATGAGCCCGGCCAGATCGTCCGTGCCGGGGCGTCCGTCCTCGTCACCCAGGATCTGCAGGTCCATCCCCTGCATGTAGGTCCGGACGGTCTGCCGGTAGTGCGGGTGGATCGCCGGCGAGAGCACGATCTTGTGGCGCTTGCCGCGGTGATGGTTGAGCGCCAGGATGACGGCCTCGGCCAACGCCGTGGCCCCGTCGTAATGCGAGGCATTGGACACGTCCATGCCGGTCAGGTTGCAGATCAGGCTCTGATACTCGAAGATCGCCTGGAGGGTGCCCTGCGACACTTCCGGCTGGTAGGGGGTATAGGCGGTGTAGAACTCGCTTCGCCGCAGGATGGCATCGACGACCGAAGGAATGAAGTGATGATAGGCCCCGGCCCCCAGGAAGCAGGCGTTGTGGCGCACGTCGAGGTTGGCCTCGGCCAGCGCCTGCATCTCGGCCGCCGCCTCCAGTTCGGAAATGGCGTCGGGCAGGTCCAGGTCCGGGAAGCGGAACTGCGCCGGCACGGCCTGATAGAAGTCGTCGAGGCTCGCCACGCCGATGGTCCGCAGCATCGCCTGACGGTCGTCGTCGGTATGAGGGATGTAGGCCATCAGGTCGCCCGCCCCTGGCAGTAGGCCTCGTAGGCCGCCGCGTCGAGCAAGTCGGTCAGCTCGGCGGGGTTGGTGATCTGGATGCGCACCATCCACGCCGCCCCGAAGGGGTCGCTGTTGATCTGCTCCGGGGTCTTGGGCAGGTCTTCGTTGACCCCGGTGACCGTACCCCCGACGGGCAGGTAGACATCGGCCGCCGCCTTGACCGATTCGACGGTGGCGCAGGTGACGCCCTTGGCCACCTGCTCGCCCACCGCCACGGTCGTTTCGACGAAGACGATGTCCGAGAGCTGCTGTTGGGCGTAGTCCGAGATGCCGATCGTGCCCTGATCGCCTTCGACGCGGATCCACTCGTCGTTCTTCGTGAACTTGAGGTCTTGCGGAAACTTCATACCAGCCTCCTGGCTCTAGAGATAACGAAGGGGCGCACGCCAACCTAGCGTGCGCCCCTCTGTCCATGACCTGAGAGATTCGCCTCGGCGAGGCTTGCCCCTTCGGTGTCGGACGACTTTCCAGAGGGCCGGCCAGCCAGGGTCCTGGAACCTGAGAGTTTCGCCCCGGGCCTGCACGGCGATCGGGGTTTGCCCCTTCGGTGCCCGGCAGGGCCGGGTCTCTCCCCTGACTGTGCGAACTGTACCCCGGATTCTAGGGGGAAGGCAGCCCCATGTCAAGCGAGACAGGGCAGCGCACGACGGTGTCATCACGCCGGGACGCGTCTGCCGCGGCACGAACCATGACCCCGCCACGCCTCTGTCATTCCCGCGAAAGCGGGAATCCAGGAGACCCGCTGGACCCCCGCCTTCGCGGGGGTGACGAGGCCTTGGATTCACCTTCCCTGCTCAGTCCAGCGTGCCGATCTCGCGCGAAGCCATGCGCGAATGAGGGGAGGCGGACACCTTGACGCCTGGAGGCGACGACTAGCGATAGAGCCGTGCCACGCGTTCCGTGATCCCGCAGGTCACTTCGTAGTTGATTGTCCCCCAGCGCGCGCCGATCTCCTCGGCCGTGATCCGCGCCCTGTCCTGCGCGCCCAGCAGCACGACCTCGTCGCCCGTCTTCGCCTCGGGGACGCCGTCGAGCTGCACCAGGCACTGGTCCATGCAAACGCGCCCGACCAGCGGCACCCGTCGGCCGCCGACGAGGACCAGGTTGTCGTCCACCCGCCGGAACCCGTCGGCGTAGCCGACCGCCACCGTTCCGATGCGCTCTTCGGCGCGGGTCACATAGCGATGGCCGTAACTCAATCCCTGCCCCGGAGGCACCACCTTGACCTGTGTCAGCCGGCTCTTCCATTGCAGCGCGGGCTCGAAGTCATCCGGCAGCGGCACATCCGAAGAGGGATGCATGCCGTAGACCCCGACCCCCGTCCGCACCAGATCCCAGCGCGCCTCAGGGTAGGCAAGCGCGCCGGCGGTGTTGGCGGCGTGAACCCATTCCGGGCGAAGGCCGGCCGCCTGAAGGCCTTCGACGACCTCGGTGAAGACCGCGTGCTGGCGCAG
>CAYUWF010000070.1:5265-10890 GCA_964448245.1 uncultured Anaerolineaceae bacterium
CCGAGGATCAGCAACGGCGCCTCGATCCCCTGGCGGCGAAGCTCCAGGCCCTCCTCGAGGCGCGCCGTGCCGAGCCAGGCCGCGCCGCCGCGCAGCGCGGCGCGCGCCGCCGGGGCGGCGCCGTGGCCGTAGCCGCCCGCCTTGACCACGCTCATCAGCGCCGTGCGGCAACGCTCCCGCATGCGGGCCGCGTTGCGGCGGATCGCCTCGAGATCGATCTCAAGCCAGGTGCTGTACTGCGGTTGGCTGTCCATCTGCGCGGGCCATGCGGGCCGGCGGCCCTGCCACCCTCCTCGGGATCGCCTCGTCCGCTGCAGGGACCCTCTCCGGCTGGCGGCGAGAGTATAATGCGCCCCGCATGGAACCCGCCGGCTGGGTCACGCTAGCGCTGGTGGGGGTCGCCGCGGCGCTTCTCGTGACCGAGCGGCTGCGGCCGGATCTCACCGCCCTCCTCATCCTCATTGTCCTGAGCCTCACCGGGATCGTCACCCCGGAGCAGGCCTTCGCCGGTTTCAGCCAATCGGCCGTCATCACCATCCTGGCGATGTTCATCCTGACGTTCGCCCTGGAACAGACCGGGGTGACGCACTGGCTGGGGATGCGGTTGTTGCGCTCTATCGGTGAGAGGGAAACGCGCCTGGCGACGGGCCTGATGCTCACCGCCGCCGTCCTGTCTCTCTTCATGAACAGTATCGCCGCGGCCGCCGTCCTGCTGCCCTCAGCCGTCGCCATCGCCCGGCACACCAACCGCCAGCCCTCGCGCCTGCTGATGCCGCTGTCCTACGGCGCGCTGATCGGCGGGACGGCGACGCTGCTGACCACCGCCAACATCCTGGTCAGCACGACCCTCACCCGCGCCTCGCTCCAGCCCTTCGGCCTGTTCGACTTCCTCCCGACCGGGCTGCTGATCGTCGCCGGCGGCGCGCTGGTGACGGCGCTGCTCGGACCGCGCCTGCTCCCCTCGCGCGACATGGCCGGTGAAGTGGCCCGCATGCGCCGGTTGCAGACAGAACTGGCGCAGATCTACCACCTGGGCGAGGGGTTGACGGCCCTCACCGTGCGCCCGGGATCGGCCTTGGCCGGCCAGACGCTGCGCCAAGGCGCCTGGGGGCATAACCTCGGCCTGACCGTCCTCGGGATTGCCCGTCAGGGCCACGTGTCGCTGGCCCCCAACGGTGACACGGCCATCCGGGAAGGCGATACGGTGCTCGTCGAGGGGACGGCCAGCGCATCGATGCTGGAGAAGTACGGCCTGAAACCCAGCTCAATGGGCGAGGAGTTGCAGCCGACATCGGAAGACGTCCTGCTGGTCGAAGTTATCCTGGCGCCGCGTTCGGATTTCGAAGGCCGAACCTTGAAGCAGATTCACTTTCGCGAGAAGTACGGTATGCAGGTGCTGGCCGTCTGGCGCCAGGACCTGGTCGTGCAGCAGACGGTCGCCGACACGCCGCTGCGTTTCGGCGACGCCATGCTGATGCAGGGCTCGCGCGAGAAGGTCGACGTCCTGCGGGCCGACCCCAACCTGATCATCCTCGAGGAGCAAGGTTCCCGCCGCGTCGGCCGCAAGGGGTACCTGGCGGCAGGCATCCTGGTTTTCTCCCTGGCTTTGGCCGCCGCCGGCGTGCTGCCGATCGCGCTGGCGACGCTCACCGGAGCGGCGCTGGTGATCCTCGCCGGCTGCATCCGGATGGACGAGGCCTACCGCGCCATCGAGTGGCGCACCGTCTTCCTCATCGCCTGCATGATTCCCCTCGGGGTGGCGATGCTCGATACGGGGGCGGCCACGTTCCTGGCGACGTCGGTGCAGTCGCTAACGGGCGGCCTCGGCCCCCTGGCCACGGCCGCCGCCCTGCTGGCGCTGACCATCACCCTCAGCCTGTTCCTCGGAGGGCAGACGACGGCCGTGGTGGTGGCCCCCGTCGCCATCGAGGCGGCGGCGCTGGTCCACGCCGACCCGCGCGCCATGGCGATGGCCGTCGCCATCGGCTGTTCGTTGGTCTTCCTCAGCCCGCTCGGCCATCCGGCGAACCTGCTCGTCATGGCGCCCGGTGGGTACCGGCCGCGCGACTATTTGCGGCTCGGCCTGCCCGTGACGCTGACGACGTTCCTGCTGGCCCTGGTCGGCCTGCACTGGATCTGGGGTCTGTGACGGGCTTCGCCTTCACGGTCGAGGCGCGCGACGGGCGCGCCCGCGCCGCGACCCTGCGCACGCCGCACGGCGACCTGCGCACGCCGGTCTTCGCTCCCGTCGGCACCCAGGCCACGGTCAAGGCCGTCACCCCGGCGCAGCTGGAGGCCCTCGGCGGCTCGCTGCTCCTGGCCAACACCTACCATCTGCATCTTCGGCCCGGTGCGGAGATCGTCCAACGGCTGGGCGGGCTGCACCGCTTCATGGGTTGGCCCCGCCCGATCCTGACCGACTCCGGCGGCTACCAGGTCTTTTCGCTGGCCGGCCGGCGGCGCATCGACGCCGACGGGGTCACCTTTCAATCGCATCTGGACGGTTCGACCCATCGCTTCACGCCGGAGCGCGTTATCGAGCTTCAAGAACGGCTGGGGGCCGACATCATCATGGCCCTCGACGAGTGTCCCCCACCGCAGGACCGCGCCGCCAATGAGCGCGCGCTGCAGCGGACTCACGCCTGGGCCGAACGCTGCCTGGCGGCGAAAACGAACGACGGGCAGGCGTTGTTCGGCATCGCTCAGGGAGGCGTCTTCGAAGACCTGCGCCTGCGCTCGATCGAGTTCATCGCCGGGCTGGGCTTCCCCGGGATCGCCATCGGCGGATTGTCGGTCGGTGAGACCAAAGCCGAGATGCTGGCGGTGCTCGACGCCATCGAGCCGGCGCTGCCCGCCGATCGGCCTCGCTACCTGATGGGCGTCGGTTCGCTGGAGGATTTCGTCCAGGCGGTGATGCGCGGGATCGACCTGATGGACTGTGTCTTCCCGACGCGTCTGGCGCGCAACCATGCCGCGCTCACGCCGCTCGGCCGGATCCATCTGCGCAACGCCCCCTTCGCCGGTGACGAGCGCCCGATCGACCCGGACTGCTCCTGCTACACCTGCCTCTCCTTCAGCCGCGCCTACCTGCGCCACCTGGTCGTCGCCGGCGAGATGCTGGCCGCCACCCTGATCACGATCCACAACCTGACGGCGTTGATCTCGCTCGCTGGGCGCTTGCGCCAGGCGATCCTCGAGGGCCGCGCCCAGGCCTTCGCCGACTCGTTCCTGCAGGCGTACCGGAAGCACCGCCTCCCGGAGCCGTCGCCGTGACCCTCCTGCAGGCGATCGTCCTCGGCATCGTCCAGGGCCTCACCGAGTTCCTGCCGATTTCGTCCTCGGCTCACCTGGTGATCGTGCCGTGGGCGCTCAACTGGCAGCTGGACCCGGCTTACGCTTTCGCCTTCGACGTCCTGGTCCAGATGGGCACGCTGCTGGCGGTGATCGTCTACTACGCGCGCACGCTGGGCGGGATGGCGGTGGCGGTCTGGGCCGGCCTGCGGGCGCGGCGGCCCTTCGCCGATCCTCGGGCGCGCCTGGCCTGGCTGATCGCGCTGGCGACGGTGCCGGCCGTCCTCGCCGGGTTTCTCTTCCACGACGCGGTCGAGGCCGCCTTCGGCAGCCCCACCGCCGTCTTCTTCTTCCTTCTCGTCACCGCCGCGATGCTGGCCGCCTCGGAGAGGTTCGCCCGGCCGCAGCGGCTCCTCGACACTCTGCGTTGGCCGGGCGCACTGGTCGTGGGCGCGGCCCAGGCCCTGGCGCTGCTTCCGGGCATCTCGCGCTCCGGCAGCACGATCTCCGCCGGTCTGTTGCGCGGTCTCCTGCGGCCGGAGGCGGCCCGGCTTTCCTTTCTGATGTCCATCCCAGTGATGATCGGCGCCGGCCTGGTGGGGCTCAAGGACCTGGCCGACCTCTCCCCGACTCCTGACCTCCTCCTTCCGGTGGCGATCGGCCTTCTTACGGCGGCCGTGGTCGGCTACCTCACCATCCGCTGGCTGCTCGCCTACCTGGCCGGGCACCGGCTGACGGTTTTCGCTGCCTACTGCTTCATCATCGGTATCCTGGGTCTGGCGCTGACGTGGCTCAACCGATGAAGCGCGGTCTCGTCGGGCTGGGCGCTTTGCTGGTCGCGTCGCTGGCGGCCTGCACTGCGGCGACGGCGACGCCCTCGTCGCCGCCGCGCCTCGTCACGCAGCCATTCTACGAACCGCTCCTGGTCGAGTGGGCGGTGGCCTATCGTGAAGGACTCACGCAGCCGCTTCCCTTCGACCTCGATACGCGCACACGCGGCGAAGGCCTGGACCAGGTGGAGGAAGGGGAAGCCGAATTGCTCGTCACCTCCGGCGAGCCCCCCGAGGGATGGTTCGCCACCCCGCTCGGGCAGGTGGGCCTGGCGCTTGTCGTCCACCCCGACAACCCGGTGCGCGATCTGTCGATCGACGAAGTCGGCGAGCTGTTCACCGGCCGATCCGACACGTGGAGCGACGTCGGCGGAGGCGAGGTACCGGTCCAACCGGTTCTGCCTCTCCCGGGGGAACCTATGCGCGAGGCGTTCGCCTCCATCGTTCTCGGCGAGGGGAAACCGTGGCCGGGGACGCTGCTTGCGCCGACGGCGGCGGCGATGGCCGAACTCGTCGCTGAGGACCCGGGCGCGATCGGTGTTCTGCCATTGGCGGCGGTTACGGATGCGCTGCGCGTCGTCCGCCTCGACGGCGTGCTTCCCGGCGCCTCGACCATCGCCTCCGGGGCCTATCTCCTGACGGTGCCCCTGCTGGCAACGGCTCCCGTCGAGCCCGGTCCTCCGTTGCGCGATTTTCTGGTCTGGATTCAATCCCTGGGATCTTCGTAACCCCGGGCTTTGGCCCGGGACCGGCGCCCCGCAGGCTGAAGCCTGCGGCTACCAGAGGTTTGCGCCGGGGTTTCGTAGCCCCGGGCTTTAGCCCGGGTCCTGCCTCCCCACAGGCTTAAGCCTGCGGCTTGCGGAAGCAGCACCGGAGATTCGAGGAGTCCCGATCTCTCGGGTCGGACCCAGGCTAAGACCTGGGGCTACCCTGCCCGATCGATGAGGAAGGGGTTCGTGGCGCGTTCGCGGCCGACGGTCGTCGGCCGCCCGTGGCCGGTGAAGAGCCGCGTCTCATCCGGGAGCGACAGCACCTGCTCGTCGATCGAGCTGAGCAGCATCGACCAGTCTCCCCCTGGCAGGTCGACCCGCCCGACACCTGATTCGAAAATGACATCGCCGACGAAGGCCAGCATCGCCTCGGGAACTACGAATAACACATGGCCGGGCGTGTGCCCCGGCGCGTGTCGAACTTCGACGCGAAAGCGGCCCACGCGCAGGGTCGTACCGTGGGCGAGCTCGACCGTCGGCTCGGGGCCCGGGTCGAAATCCGGAAACCCAAACCACGGCGCACCGCCCAGGGCCTTCCACAACGGATAGTCGTCCGGATGAAGGGCCACCGGCAATGGCGCCGCCGCCCTGTCGGAGAGCTGGGCCGCCCCGCCGAAGTGGTCGAAATGCGCGTGGGTCAACCAGATGTCGGTGACCCGCCAACCTCGGCGCTCGGCTTCGGACGCCAGAAGCAGCCCGTCCCACGCCGGATCGATGGCGACGGCCGTACCGGA
>CAYUWF010000070.1:10990-12832 GCA_964448245.1 uncultured Anaerolineaceae bacterium
CGGCGAAAAGAGGACATCTCTCCTGCGAACCATTTGACGAGTATACCTGCCGGCCTGCTTCCGCCGTACTGCGGGAGGTGCTAGACTGATTTCGGTTGCCCGTGCGCGAGGCCACGTGTCCCCTTATCCCCCCGAGCCCTTTCGCATCAAGGTCGTCGAGTCCATCCGCCTGCTCGATCCCGCCGCGCGGCGCACAGCCCTCCTGGCCGCCGGCTACAACATCTTCGGCCTACGCGCCGAGGACGTCTACATCGACCTGCTGACCGATTCCGGCACCGGCGCCATGAGCGACCGGCAGTGGGCGGCGCTGATGCAGGGCGACGAGAGCTACGCCGGGGCCCGGTCGTTCTTCCATATGAAGGAAGCGATCGACCAGATCTTCGGCTTCCCCTACTTCGTCCCGGCGCACCAGGGGCGCGCAGCAGAGAACATCTTGTGTGCCCTGCTCGTCCGGCCGGGCCACTCGGTGCCCTCCAACGCCCACTTCGACACGACCCAGGCCAACATCCTGGCGCGCGGCGGCCGGCCGGAGAACCTGGCCATCGCCGAAGCCTCCGACCCCGCCCACCAGCATCCTTTCAAAGGCAACATGGACCTGGAGAAGCTGGAGCGCTTCATCCAGGCCACCGGCGCGGGAAACATCCCCCTGGGGATGATCACGCTCACCAATAACGCCGGCGGCGGCCAACCGGTGTCGCTGGAGAATTTGCGCGGCGTCCGTGAGATCTATCGCCGCCACCAAATCCCCTTCTTCATCGACGCCTGCCGCTACGCCGAGAACACCTACTTCATCAAGTTGCGCGAGCCCGGCCAGGCCGACCGCTCCACCTTGGAGATCGCCGGCGAGGTCTTCTCGCTGGCCGACGGCGCGACGATGAGCGCCAAGAAGGACGCCATCGTCAACATCGGCGGATTCCTGGCGATGCGCGATGAGGGCCTCTACCAGCGGGCGTGCAACGAGTTGATCCTGCGCGAAGGCTTCCCGACCTACGGCGGGTTGGCTGGCCGGGACCTGGAGGCGATCGCCGTCGGCCTGTGGGAGGGTCTGGACGAAACCTACCTGGCCTACCGCGTGGGCCAGACGGCCTACCTGGCGGATCGGCTGCTGCAGGAGGAAATCCCGATCATCCAACCGCCCGGCGGCCACGCCGTCTACATCGACGCCGGCGCCTTCTTGCCCCACATCCCGCGCGAAGCCTTTCCCGGGCTGGCTCTCTCGGCCGCGATTTACCTGGAAGGCGCCATCCGCGCCCCGGAGTTGGGGTCGGTGGCCTTCACCTACACCGATCCGACAACCGGCGAGCGCCGCTACCCTCCGTTGGAGCTGGTGCGGCTCGCCCTTCCCCGCCGCGTCTACACCCAGGCGCATCTGGATTTCGTGGTGCTGACGTTGCGCCGCATTTGGGAACAGCGGGCTTCGCTGCCCGGCTACCGTTTCACCTACGCGCCCGAACTGCTGCGCCATTTCACGGCGCGCTTCGAGCCGATCTGAAAGCCACCTTCCCGGGAGCTTAAGGCTCCCGGGAAGGTTCTGAGTCAGCTAGGGGAAAGTGTACGTCCCCCAATCGAGCTGCAGTACGAACCCGGCCGAGTCCACCTTCAGGTAGCCGTACTTCCCCCCGCTGTTGCGGTAACAGTACGTCGCCGAATTGGCGTCGAAGCCGCCGGAGCCGAGTGCCAGGCGATGGCACTCGGCTCCCGTGGGAGTCCCGGCGCCGAAGAACCTGAACTGCGCTCCGTTGTTGCGGAGCTTCCAGTCGCCTTGGTACGTTCCGGGCGCGGTCGGGGCGGTCAGACTTACCGACAGGTCCACCGTGGAGCCGGGCGGCACGGCGCCCGCCA
>CAYUWF010000071.1:0-12791 GCA_964448245.1 uncultured Anaerolineaceae bacterium
AGCGCGTCTCTCATCAGCTTGTCGAGTTCGGACTTGCCGGCCATATCGAAGTCTCCCTTCCGGACTTTCCCCTTTACGACCCTAGGCTAGCACGGGGAAGGGCGGGCCGGCTCTTACAGACGGCCTACACCTCCGCGTTGGTAGAGCGGGGAGACACGGTCGTGCAAGTCCTCAGCAAGGTTGGGAGCCCGACTGCCGGCCGGGGCATGCGCCCGTGCCGGCGAGTTGCGCACATCGGGGCGTATGGTACACTCCCAACCCCCGAACCCCCGCCCGGAGGCGTGGATGGAATCGCAGGCGAAGCGCGTCGTCTGCATCGAAGACGAGCCCGAGATGATCGACCTGGTGCGCCTGATCCTGGGGCGCAAAGGGTTCGAGGTCATCGGGGCCAACGGAGGCGTGGAAGGGCTGGAGGCCGTCCGGCGAGAGAAGCCGGATCTCGTGCTGCTCGACCTGATGATGCCGGATATGGACGGCTGGGAGGTCTACCAGCAGATCAAGGCCGACGAGTCCCTGCGGCACATCCCGGTCGTGGTCGTCACGGCCAAGGCGCAGTCGATCGACAAGGTCCTCGGCCTGCACATCGCCAAGGTCGACGACTACATCACCAAGCCGTTTGGCCCTCAGGAGTTGCTGGAGAGCGTCGCCAAGATCCTCGGCCAGAACGAGTGAGCGCGATCCCCAGGGAGACGTTGGTGCGGGGCGGCGGCAGTCGCCCCGTTGTCTTGTGAGGCGATCAGGTGCCGAAGTGGGTCGTGGTTCGCAACCAGAGCCGGGGGCACGCGGTCGTCGTGAGGGCGCGCTGGTGCTCGAGCTTCGCCTGCAAGTTGCGCGGCCTCAGCCTGCGGCGCCCGATTCCGACCGGGACCGGCCTGGTTTTGGTGGAGGGGCAAGACGGGCGATGGGCCACCGCCATCCACATGTTCGGCATGCTCTTCGCACTGGGCGTGATCTGGCTCGACGGCAGGGGGAACGTGGTGGACGTGCGGCGTGCAGAGCCGTGGCGCGTCTACATCCCGAAGGCGGCGGCGCGCTTCACGCTTGAGGCCCTGCCGGAAATCCTCGATCACGTGGCCGTCGGAGATGTCCTGGAGCTCGCCGATGAGGGCCTCTAGCCGCCTCTTCCTGGCCGTGGTGCTTGCCCTGGCCATCGTCCTGGCGCCGACTTGGGCCGCAGCGCAGCAGGCAGGGCCGGTCTACATTGTCCAGGAGGGGGACACGCTCATCGGTATCGCCTCCCGCTTCGGCGTGGCTCTCGACGACCTCGCCTCCGCCAACGGCCTGACCGATCCGTCGTCGATCTTCCCCGGCATGCCGCTGCGGCTACCGGGATACGAAGGGATCAGCGGGGTTCTCGAAACGCGGCCGGTCGAGGCCGGTGAAGACCTTCGAAGCCTCGCGCTGCGCTACAGCCTGCCGGCGGCGGACCTGGCGCGCCTCAACCGCCTGACGAGCCCGGCGCGGCTGTACGTCGGCCAGCCGCTGATCGTCCCTGTCCCTGAGGGCGAGTCGCAGACCCCGCAGCTCCAGCTGATCTTCGCGGAGGAGGCCGGCCTTCTCGAGTTGGCCGCCCAGGCTGGCTTGAATCCCTGGCTGCTCGATTCGCTGAATGGCTCAGGCGGACGGACGTGGCTCGTTCCACAGGACGGGGTCTATCTGCCGGGGGGCGAGGGGCGCGTCGACGCACTCCCTGAGGAAATCGTCTCCCTCTCGCTGAGCCTGGAACGGCCTAGGCAGGGTCACACCGAGGTCGTTGATGTGGTCCTCGCCGAGGAAGGGCCGCTGGCCGGGACACTGGGCGACCGGCAGCTCAACTTCATGTCCGGGGACGACCCGCTTACCCGCGTGGCGCTGCAGGGAATCCACGCGCTGGCCGATCTGGGGCTGGTGGACCTTTCCCTGACGTACACGCCTGCCACCGGTCCTGCGTTCACCTTTGTCCAGCCCGTGCGAATCGAAGCCGACGACTACAACCGGGAGTATGTGACCGTCCCGACCGAGACCCTCGACCCGATCAACACGATCCCCGAGGACAACCAGATCGCGGCCGTCGTGGCTCCGGCGACCGCCGATCGTTTGTGGGACGGCCCGTTCCAGTTTCCGACCAGCTACTCCGAAACCTTCCCGTCGGTCTTCGGTTCGCGGCGCAACTACAACGACACCGGCTGGAAGTACTACCATACGGGGTTGGATCTCTACGGCAACAAGGACACCGAGATTCGGGCGCCTGCTCCGGGGGAGGTCGTCTTCGCCGGTCCGCTGACGGTGCGCGGCAACGCCACCTATATCGATCACGGCTGGGGCGTTTACACCGGCTACCTCCACCAATCCCAGATCTTCGTCGAAGCGGGAGAACGCGTCGAAGCCGGCCAGTTGATCGGCATGGTCGGCAACACCGGCCGGGTGACCGGGCCGCATTTGCATTGGGAGGTGTGGGTGGGGGGAATCCCGGTCCAGCCTCTTGACTGGACGTCTCAGTCCTACCCTCCGTCCTCGGAGGAAGGGGGCTGATCGGCGATCTCGTCGAGAATCTGGCGTGCGCGCGCCGCCTGCTCCGCGGTGACGAGCAGGTGCACCTGACCGAAGATCCCCACATCCACCGGGAGGATCGAACCGGCAGCTTCCTGGGAGAGCAGGGCGGTGACGCCCTGCGCCTCGAGGACCCCGCGCAGGATCTCGGCCTCGGCCCGACTGAGATCACGGGCGATGATCACGGGTGCTTTCGGGTCGGGGCTCATCGCCTGTAGTATAATGCTCGCCCGCATCCGTACGCCTTGCACGGCATACCTTTGACCCCCGAGCTTGCCCGCCCAATCGACTGGAACCGGTTCCAGGTGCAGGACAGCGACCTGGAAGTCGTCTACAACCTGCTGCTCGAACGCGAGGTTCCCTTGACGACAGAGGAAATGGCGCGGGCGATCGTCGACCGTCGGCTTTTGGCCGCGCGGGAAGCGCCGGCGCGGGTGGCGGAAACCCCCGCCACCGAATACCTCCCCCGCGAGTCCTATCCGATCGGTACGCGGCTGGCCTTCCGGTCGTTCGATGGGGTCACCGGCCTCGTCGTCGGGGAGCGCCAGGGGAACAACCCGGACCTGGGGGCGTTCCAAGTTATCCAGGTCCGGTTTGAGGAGAGCGGCGGCACCCGCGAGTTCGCCGCCGGCCTGGCCGATCACAAACTGAACGCAGTGGTAGACGCGCCGCTGGCGCCCGACCCCGAGGATGGCGTTGAGGGCGTGATGCAGCGTCATGCCCGCACCATCGAGGACGCCCTCGATCGCCGGCTGAGTGAGACGAGCGACATCGTCCGCCTTGCCGGGCGTTGGTTCCCCGCCTCGCTCTTGGCCGAGATCCACCAGGGCCATCTCAACCTGGCCGAGGCCGTGCTCGACGTGAACGGCGGCGGTCCGCTGCCGACGCCCGAGCTCCTGGCGCACGTCGAGCTCCCGGAGGCATTCGATCCTGTCCTGGCGCAATTCTCGCTGGATTACGCCCTGGAGCAGGACGAGCGTTTCGATGAGGTCGGGCCCGCCGGGAAAGTGCTGTGGTACCTGCGGCGCCTTGAACCCCCTGAAGTCCTTTTTACGCCGCCGCGATTGGAGTCCATCGCGGCCGAGGAAGACCGGTCGGCTTTCACGCCGGAGTTGCTCGCGCTCGAGGCCGAGTTGGGTGACGAGCTCTCCCCCGTCCCGGTCCCCAACGAGACTCCCGACGAGGTCGTCCTGCCTCTGCTTTTCCCTCACTGGCGGGTGGGCACGCTTCCGCTCTCGTCGCGCCTGCGCCCGTTGTTTCCCACGGCGTATGAAGCCCCTCGCATCCGTTTTATCCTGGTCGACGGGCACAGCGGCGACCGGTTCCCCGGTTGGGTGGTGCGCGCCCCGCGCTACGTCTACGGCCTGGAGGACTGGTACCGCCGCTACGACGTGCCCGCCGGCGGGTTGGTGCGGGTGCGCCGGGGCGAGGCTCCGGGCGAGGTCATCGTTGAGGCGGCCGAGCGGCGTCGCCGCAACGAATGGATTCGCACCGTCATCGTCAGGCCGGACGGGGTGGTCGGCTTCACGATGTCGAAGCAGCCGGTGGGGACGTCCTACGAGGAGCGGATGATTGTCGGACTGACCGATCCGGCGGCCCTCGACGCCGCCTGGCTCGGCGGCCGGCAACGGCGCGAGCCGTTCGCCCGGCTGGTGCACTACGTCTTCCTCGAGCTGGCCAAACTCAACCCGCAGAGCGCCGTCCACGCCGAGTCGCTTTACTCGGGGGTGAATGTTCTGATGAGGGCCTCGCCGGCGGCGGTCTTCACCCAGCTCCTCAAGAATCGCGCCTTCCAGTACGTCGGCGATCTGTACTGGCGCCGCGGCGAAGGGCCGGAGGCCGACCTGAGGTGAGCCAGCCCTCCCAACCGCCGGTCCTGCTGCGCCCAACGCTCGACACGAAATTCCACATCGATTACGACTGGTGGCGACGCGCCGATCGCGACGTCGAGGTCTTCCTGCGCGACTACCTCTGCCCGGAACACAAGCAGGCCCTGGCCAGCCACGAAGGGGACTTGGTTTTCGACTTCGTCGATCCCGAGACGGCCGAGGTGCGCCAGATCGGCGGCATACAACAGGTGTTGATGAGCCACTGTGCGCGCCAGCCGGGGTATCTCGCTCCCAACAACACGCTGGTCGATTCAGTCTTTCGCATTCTCTTGGCGAATGGGAACTCACCCATCTCGTCCAACGAGCTCAGCCAGCGCCTGGGACGGCCGGCGCTAACGATCCTGCGCACGCTCTCCGCGCCGCGGGTCTACAAAGGCATCCGGCCCATCCTCGAGGCTGGCTAGGCTGCTGCCCTTTGTCGATCGTGTCCCGCCGGCTCTCGCGCGCAAGCCGATCACCGAGGTAGGGGCGGATCTCAGAGCGCCCCTACGGTTCGCTGGGGGGAGTTTGACCAAGGCGGGGGATTCCCGCCTACAATCGTCGTAGCCCCTGTAGCTCAGCGGATAGAGCATCCGCCTTCTAAGCGGAGGGCCGCAGGTTCGAGACCTGCCAGGGGCGCTGATCTGACCGGAGGGTTGTCGATCGGGCCACCGGAATCGTGAACGCCCACATAACGCTGGCCCCCGGCGAGGCCCGAATGGCCCCCTCCCGATCCGGCTTTTGACGGGAGGGATGGATGAGGGGGCGTTAGACGGTCTCAGAAGGCGCACGCGCTTCATAAGTCTGCGGGTCATTCGGTGCTGTTGCGGCCCGCTGCGCCTGTTGTGGTGCGTTGTGGCGGGTCGGCGGGCAAGTGCGGTGGCGTGGATTCCCACCACTACCGCCGTGATGTTCTTGTGCTGATGATGGTTCCATCGCGGTATCAGGCGGCCGGGGAATCCGAACTCCGTGCGAACTTGCCCCATGCACGGACTCCTGTAGACTTCAAGGACTGAGGTTGTTAGGAAGGGAGATGGGGGCACGCCCTAGACATAGCTCAAACCCGGCGCGAGCAAAGGTGCCTCGCGTCCGGGGATCTCGCGGACCGGCGCTCTACCTGCTGCCTGCCTCGCACACTAGGCTTGAAATCATCGCTGGCGTCTTTCAGGTCTTCGCGTCCCTTGCGATTGTCGTCACGGTTGTCTACGCAGCTAGCCAGGCGAGGTCCGCTTCTGAGTTGACACGTTTCACCGCGACCCAGGTCGCTCAATCGATCAGCACTTCGACCCTGACCGGCTCCGCGCAGGCGTCCACGTACCCTGACGAGTTGATAGAGGACCTCCAAGGGGAGATGCTCGCGCGGTACACGTCATTGCCATCGCCAACGCCCTGGCCGCAAATCGTGGACTTATTCGGCCAGGGGATCGCGAGTACTCGGTTCGTTCTCTCCCGCGAGCTCCCGGCCCGGCCCACGATTCTCACGGTGAACGTCATCAACGAGGGGCCAGTCAACGCTCAGAACGTGCTAATCGAGGTGAGTTGGACCAGTACGATCGAGCACATTGAAGTCGACTCGTTCACTCCCTATCGATACTCTCAGAGTGGTGAGGGGCAGCCTCGGGTCTTGATTCAAGTCGACGGGCTCCACGTTGGGGGAACTGCGGCCGCGACCATCACGTTCGCCGCAGGCCCTGGACCCGCGAAGCTCCACCTCGTGGAGATCCCTTTCTCGGGGGAGTCTGTTTCAGCATTCCTCGACACTGACACCGACACGCCTCAACGCCTTCGGTTCTTCATTGAGACTCCGCAGAGCTGGCTGGACTATGAGACCATGCGGGTTGAGGTCGAATCCGAGCAAAGCTCTCACTTCCCAGTGGAGGTTACGTCTACCGATCCTGTCGCCCCGTTGCCCTCTGAAGGGTTTCAGGGCGTCCCTCTAACCCCCGTCCCTTGGGACGAGTTCTTTCTGCTCCCTTGACGCACCGAAATGGCGTGTTGAAACTGACGCCCGGCCAACGCCGGGCAAGCCGTGGCAAGGTCGGGGCAGGCACCAAGGTGAAAGACCGCCAGCTATTCCACGGGCGCGAAGAGCCGCCCCCAGCACCTGAGGGGTCAGGCGCCAGGGGCGGCGGGGGAGTCTAGTACTAAACTGTCTTGGCCAGCTCAGGAGGATACTTTCGGTCTATACTTGTCTTGGCTGGCCGGGCGGCTCTAGACCGAAGCTGCAAGAGCCAGATCACAAACTTGACTCTCATCGTGTCCCTCCGGATACCTGACGGGGTGGTAATCGCAGGAGACAGCCTCGCGACTATGATGGCCGCGATGAAGCTGAAGGGGGACCTAACAGTCACGTGCCCCCAATGCGGGCATGAGCACAAGGTGTCCGCCGAACTAGGTGGAGGATCGTTTCCTTCTACAACGTTGTCGTACGCGCAGAAGGTCTTCCCATTTTGGGAGGTCTACGGGGTTGGCGTCTTCGGGGCTGGCCTTCTCATGGGGAAGACACCTTACTTCGCCGTTCGTGAGCTTGAGAGCGAGTGCAGGGCAGCAGGGAATGGGCCGGCGGACCTCAATGAAGCGACAGAGAAGATCGCCGATAGATTCAAGACCCTGGTGCATGGGCAGGTGGCTTCAGAAGGGAAATCGGTCGAGGCTTTTCCTGACGGATGGAGTCCGATCGGTTTCCAGGGTGTGGGGTATCTAGAAGGAAAGGCGACAAGTTTGGTGGTGCGGATCGGCAAGGATGTCGTGACTGAGCGGCATCAAGGCCCAGGCGCGAACATGGCAGGCGATACAAAAGTAGTCGAGACAATTAGCAGTCTCTACAAAGAGCCCACGGAGAAACCCGTAATAGAAAACTTCTCACTCCAAGATGCCGTCCGGTATGCCGAGTTCTTGATCTCGACAACGGCATCCCATCAGAGATTCAGCAGGACGATTCCCAAGGTTGGCGGAGAGATCGATGTTGGACTGGTGACTCCCTTCGAGAAATTCACCTGGATAAAGAGAAAAAGACTCATTGCCGCAGATACCGAGGTAACCTATGGATAAAGCGCAAAGGAATGCCGACGTTAAGGCAAGCGGGGCTGTGGAACTCGTCGCTGTCTACTACGAATACTCATCACTAGCGAGCGACACATCATCTTCCCAGGCTTCGATTGGCCTCCCAAGTACGGAAAACACGGAACGGCAGGCCGGCGAAGAAGTCAGTACTGCGCCAACGGCGACTGGTGCTCCATCCTGACACCTGGCAATACGGCTTTGCGCCGGGAGCGTCCCCACGCGCCTGGCCGCTATCCTCATAATCGAGTGACAAATCGGGCTGGCTGGAAGGCCAGCCCGACTTGATTCCTCAACCGCCCGAACCGCCGGAACCGAACGCCTAACCGTAGGTTGTGCGTTCGGGGCTTACCAGGGGCGCCTCACCACCCGCCAGGAGTTCGGGCGGGGGGTCCCCCCTCCTCGATCCATTCCTTCTCAACCATCGCCCATCCTGCCAAAGCTCCTTCCCTTGTGCCTGGCGCAGCAGGACGGCCACCCTTGTGCGGGACCGTTCACACGAGGTTCGGCTAGCCTTCACAACTTCTTCATCCGCGGCAGCTACCCTGATGCCACCGAACATAGGTTCGGCAAACCGTAAGAACGATGGAGGCCTTGGATGAAGAAGTTGCTGTGGATCGCAGGATTGACCCTGGCGCTCGCGGCCGGGGTCTTCGGGACGGCCTACGCCCAGGACGATGATCCCCCGCCTGGCCCGGGGATGGGCGGCCGGCACCGTCAGGGTGACGGAGAGGGTCCGTTGCATGACCTGATGATCGAGGCTGCGGCGGGGGTGCTGGGCCTGGAACCGGCCGAACTCGAGGCCCGCCGGGCACAAGGTCAGACTCTGCTTCAGATCGCCTTGGACGAGGGGATGACCGCGGAGGCGTTCCGGGCCGAATGGACCCAGGCGCGGCGAGCCGTGATGGAGAACGCCGTCCAGGACGGGCTGCCGGAGCGCGACCAAGTCCGCCGCATGCTCGCCCGTCGCGCGCACATCCGTGCCGAGGAATGCCCAGCCTTCGGCGCCTTCCAGGGAGACCCCAAGAGCCAGTAAGGACCGAATCCTCCCTGTGATCCTATAGGACGGCCGGCGGGCTGCCGGAACAAGGCAGCCTGCCGGCCGCGCCCGGTGAAGCCCGTGGGCAAGCGAGGCCGGCTGCTCCGGACGGAGCTCGCACCGAAGGTCGAACGTATAATCCGCGCATGGCCCAGACCGTACTCGTTGTCGAGGATGACCCCGAGGTGTCGCAGGTTCTGCGCGACTACCTGGCGCGCTCCGGCTTCCGCGTCGACTCGGTGGCCGACGGAGGCGCGGCCATCTCCCTCTTCCGTCACCGCCCGGCGGATCTGGTCCTGCTCGATCTCAACCTGCCCGGCATGGACGGACTCGACGTGGCCCGAGAGCTGCGCCGCACTTCCGGCGTCCCGATCATCATGATCACGGCCCGCGTCGAGGAATCCGATCGTCTGATCGGCCTCGAGCTCGGCGCCGATGACTACATCGTCAAGCCTTTCAGTCCGCGCGAAGTTGTCGCCCGGGTGCGCGCCGTGCTACGCCGGGCCAGAGGCGAGCTGGAGGCTTCCCCCATCCTCCGTGCAGGAGACATCGAACTCGATCGCGCCCGGCACACGGTTCAGGTTTCCGGGCGCCCGGTCGACTTGACGCCCACCGAATTCTCCCTGCTCGAGACTCTGCTCGCTTCGCCCGGCGTCGCCTTCGGCCGAGCCCAGCTGCTCGAAGCCGTTCAAGGCCCGTCCTTCGCCGGCTACGAGCGGACGATCGACGCCCACATCAAGAACCTGCGGGCCAAGATCGAGGGCGACCCGGGCGCGCCGCAAAGGATCCAAACTGTGTTCGGGGTTGGCTACCGGTTGAGCGATGGCGACGACTGAGCCGAAGAGCTCCTTCTCTTTGCCGCTCAAATTCCTCGCCGCCTTCGCGCTGGTCATTCTGGTCGGCGCCGCCACACTCTCTCTCCTCGCCAACTCGGCCGCCGAGCGGGAAGTGCGCGGTTTCCTCTTGCGCGGCGGGATGACGGACTCCCAGCGCCTGGCGGACCGGCTCGGTGCCTATTACGCCGGCCGCGGGACGTGGGACGGAGTCGGAACACTGCTGGAGGCGGCCTCGCGCGTGACACCCGGCGCCGGAGGGATGGGCCGGGGCCCCATGCAGGGACGGTTGAACGCCCTGTCGCTGGCGGTCTATGACAGGGCGGGCGACCTGGTCTTCTCCCAGGGGGACCCAGCCGGGCCGCGGCTAGAGGCGCAGGGCCGCGCCGCCGCGACGCTTATCCTTTCGCGCGGCAGACTTGACGGCTATCTGGTCGTGCCGCTTCCCGGGGCGGAGGCCGGCCTGGTGGAGCTCCTCGCCGGGGTCAACCGTGCCATCTGGCTATCGGCGCTGGCTGCTTCGGTAACGGCGTTAGCCCTGGGCGGGGTCCTGGTCCTCGGGCTGCTGCGCCCGGTGCGGGAGTTGACGGCCGCCGCGCGGGCGATGGCCCGCGGGGCGCGCGGCCAGCGCGTTCCCGTTCGCTCGACGGACGAGATCGGGGAATTGGCGACCGCCTTCAATACCATGGCCGAGCGGATCGACCATGGCGAAGCGCTGCGCCGTGAGATGACGTCCGACATCGCCCATGAGCTGCGCCATCCGCTGACGGTCCTGCGCGGCCGGACGGAAGGGATGCTCGACGGGGTCTACCCACCGGACGAGGACAACCTGCGGCGGATGGAAGCGCAGGTGCGCCAATTGGAGCGCCTGGTGGAAGATCTGCGGGTGCTGGCGCTGGCCGACGCCGGCCAGCTGCCGCTGCATCCGGCCGAGGTCGACCTGGCCCGCCTGCTGGGAGACACCATCGACTCGCTCCAGCCGGCGGTCGATGGACCGCGGCCGAGGCTGGTGCTTTCGGCGGAGCCCGGCTCCGACCTTAGAGCGATTCTCGATCCCGTCCGGCTGCAGGAGATCGTCGCCAACCTGGTGGCCAACGCTCTGCGCCATTCGCCGGAGGACTCGGCGGTCGAGATTCAACTCCGTCGGGAGGGGAGTGGGGCGCGCGTCGATGTTCTCGATCGAGGCCCGGGCATCCCCGACGCCGAACTGTCCAACATCTTCGAGCGGTTCTATCGGCTGCAGGCGGATCGTTCGCGAGGCTCCGGAGGTTCGGGGCTCGGCCTGGCGATCGCGCGCAAACTGGCGGAGGCGATGGGCGGGCGGCTGGAGGCCGGCAACCGAGAGGCAGGCGGGGCCGCCTTCACCCTCCGTCTCCCGCTGGCAGAGGGGAAGCCTATCGCCGGGAGCCGCTGAACAGGCGGCCCCGCTGCCCGGGAGGCGCCTGCTCCTGGTCGGCCAGCACCTGCCGCAGGTCGTAGATCTCGTCGCGCAGGGCGGCGGCTTTCTCGAACTCGAGGGCTTCGGCCGCCGCCTGCATCTGCTGCTCTAGCCCGCGAACCACCCGCGTCAGTTCCTCTTTCGGCAGATCGGACGGACGGCCCGCGCGGTACTCGGCGCGCGGCTCGGCGACGGCCTGGACCGTTATCTGGTCGGTCAGGTCGCGCACGGCCTTGACGACCGAGACTGGCTCGATGCCGTGCTCCTGGTTGTAGCGCACCTGCTTGGCGCGCCGGCGGTTCGTTTCGTCCAGGGCCCGCTGCATCGATTCGGTCATATGGTCGGCGTACATGATGACCTTGCCGCGCACGTGACGCGCGGCGCGTCCGATGGTCTGGATCAGCGCCGTCTCGGAGCGCAGGAAGCCCTCCTTGTCGGCGTCGAGGATCGCCACCAGCGACACCTCCGGCAGGTCGAGGCCTTCGCGCAGCAGGTTGATCCCCACCACCACGTCGTAGGTCCCCAGCCGCAGGTCGCGCAGGATCTCGACGCGCTCGATCGTCTCGATCTCTGAGTGCAAATAGTGGACCTTGACCGCCAGCTCCAGCAGGTAGTCGGCCAGGTCCTCAGCCATGCGCTTGGTCAGGGTCGTCACCAGGGCGCGCTCGCCGGAGGTCACCCGCCGTTGGATCTCGCCCACCAGGTCGTCGATCTGCCCTTCGACGGGACGCACCACGACCTCGGGATCCACCAACCCGGTCGGGCGGATGATCTGCTCGACCACTTGTGAGGCGCGCTCCATCTCGTACGGCCTCGGGGTGGCCGACGTGTAGATCACCTGGCCGGTGCGCGCCTCGAACTCGGCGAAGGCCAGCGGCCGGTTGTCGAGCGCCGACGGCAGGCGGAAGCCATACTCCACCAGGTTCTCCTTGCGCGAGCGATCACCGCCATACATCCCGTTGATCTGGGGAACCGTCATGTGGCTCTCGTCGATGATCAGCAGGTAGTCCGGCGGGAAGTAGTCCACCAGTGTCCAGGGCGCCGAACCCGGCGGGCGCTGATCGAGATGGCGCGAGTAGTTCTCGATCCCGCTGCAGTAGCCCACTTCGCGCAGCATCTCCAGGTCGTAGCGGGTGCGCTGCTCCAGGCGCTGGGCCTCGAGCAGCTTCTCCTTCGACCGCAGCCAGGCCAGGCGCTCCTCGAGCTCGGCTTCGATGGCGGCCAGGGAGTCCTTCAGCTTGTCTTCCTGCGTGATGTAGTGTTTGGCCGGGTAGATGTCCGCCTCGTTGCGCTCGGCCAGCAGCTCCCCAGTAAGCGGGTGGAACTCGGTGATGCGCTCGACCTCCTCATCGAAGAAGCTGATGCGCAGCCCGTGTTCGTCGTAGGCCGGAATGACCTCCAGCGTGTCGCCGCGCACGCGGAACGTGCCGGGGCGCAGCTGCAGATCGTTGCGCTCGTACTGGCTTTCCACCAATTGCCGCAGTACGGCACTGCGGCGGTAGCGTTCTCCCTTGCGAAGCTGGACGACCACCCGGCCGTAGGCCTCCGGGCTGCCGATCCCGTAGATGCAGGAGACCGAGGCCACCACGACGACGTCGCGCCGCGAAACGACGGAGGCCGTCGTCGACAGGCGCATCCGCTCGATCTCCTCGTTGACCTCCGTTTCCTTCTCGATGTACAGGTCGTGACGCGGGACGTAGGCTTCCGGCTGGTAGTAGTCGTAGTAGGAGACGAAGTACTCGACGGCGTTGAGGGGGAAGAAATCCTTGAACTCGGCATAGAGCTGAGCCGCCAGGGTCTTGTTGTGCGCCATGACCAGGGCCGGGCGCTGCACCTGCGCGATGACGTTGGCCATGGTGAAGGTCTTGCCGGTGCCGGTCGCGCCCAGGAGCACCTGATGCTTATCGCCGCGCGTCAGCCCCGCCACCAGCGCGGCGATCGCTTCGGGCTGATCGCCCATCGGCCGGAAGGGGGCATGGAGTTCGAAGGCCGTCATGACGTCGTTGATTCTAGCAGGTTGCTGA
>CAYUWF010000072.1:0-12297 GCA_964448245.1 uncultured Anaerolineaceae bacterium
AAAAGGCGACCGTCGTCAAACCCCCACCCCTGACCCTCGCGACACCTGCACCCCCTGGCACCGCCCGCCACACGGTCCCGGTGTCCTGCCGGGAGGGCAGGTGTGCGGCGCACCGCGGGTGCGGTGCAGGTGAGCATCCCGTAGGGGCTCTCCCTGCGCTCGCGCGCCACACGTCCCTGGGATTCCTGCAGGGGGAGGGAGGGTAATCCTGGGGGGTGGGGCGGGAACTGGCTTTTTTCAGCAGCCTGCCAGGTGTCTTCGTGTGCTCCGTCCCCCGTGCCCGCCGGCGAGTCAGGCGCGGCGGACGAGCACGTCGACGACCATCGCCCCGAAGATCAGCGCCAGGTAGACGCTGGAGTAGCGGTACAAGGCCCAGGCCCGCTTCCGACCGCCGGACCGGAGCAGCCCCCATGCCTGGAAGACGAAAACCGCCCCCAGGGCGAGCGCCGCCACAAAGAAGAGGGCGTCCATCAGCCCAATCCCCGGAAGCAGCAGGGTCAGCGCCACAAGCTGGATCGAATACAGGAAGATGTGCCAGCGCGCCGCCGGATCGCCGTAGACTACCGGCAACATGGGGATCTGCGCCCGGGCATACTCGTCCCGGCGAGTCAGCGACAGGGCCCAGAAATGCGGAGGGGTCCAGAAGAAGACGATGGCGAACAGGAACAGGGCGGGCATCGTCAACGAACCGGTGGCGGCCGCCCACCCGACCAGTGGCGGGATGGCGCCGGCGCCTCCTCCGATGACGATATTTTGCGGCGTCGCTCGCTTCAGATACAGGGAGTAGGCGCCGACGTAGTACACCGCCCCGAACGCTGCCAGCAACGCGCTCAGCGGGTTGACGATGACGGCCAGCATGACGACGCCCAGGAGACACAGGATGAGACCGAAGCGCAGGGCCTGCGTCGGGGAGAGGCGGCCGCCCGGGAGTGGCCGATTACGCGTGCGCGCCATCTGCGCGTCCAGGTCCCGGTCGATGAACTGGTTGAGGGCGCTCGCACCGGAGGCGGTCAGGGCCCCGCCCAGCAGGGTCCAGAACGCCAGCGAGGCCGAGGGGAGGCGGCCAGCCGCTACCACCATGCCGGCCCAGGTCGTGGCCAGCAACAGGAGCGTGATGAGCGGCTTGCCCAATGCCACGTAGTCTCGCCACGGGGCGCGGGCTAACAGGGTTTCGGCCTGGCCGGCGGACGGAGGCTCGACGTGTGTCGCCAAGGGAGGCGAGGGGTCCTTCTGGGGTGGACGCGTCGACACCCGCCGCCTCCTAGATGGCGATGGTCAAAAGGGCGAAGACGAGCAACAACAGCACCGGCAGCACGAAGACCGCCGTGTACATGCGGCTGTCGTCGCGTAGGTGCATGTAGAACGACGCCACCAGTGTCGCCTTGAGCCCCGAGAGCAGCAGGTAGAGGCCCGTCGACAACGGCGGGGCGACCCGCAGGACGCTGATCCCGAGCTCGATCACCGTCAGGAGAATCAGGGCTAGGAAGATGACCCCGTACTTCGGGCGGCTCTTCTCCGGCCGCGTCAGACTCCCTTGCATGCCCCGCCTCCTAGACGATAAGGTAGATCAGCGTGAACAGCACGATCCAGACGATGTCGACGAAGTGCCAGTACAAACCGAAGATCTCGACCGCCATGTTGCGGTCAGCACTGAAGGCGCCGCGCAGAGCCCGGATCAACGTGATGATGGCCCAGACAACCCCGGCCGCCACGTGCAGACCGTGGAAACCCGTCAGGGTGAAGAACGCCGAGCCGAAGAGGCTGCCGTTGAGGGTCACGCCGCGAGCATATAGGTCGGCGAATTCGTAGATCTGTCCCGTCAGGAAGGCGACCCCCAGCAGGATCGTCAAAAGTAGGAGGAAAATGAAGCGCCCCTGACGCCCCTGGCGGATCGCTGCCAGCGCGCTGACGACGGTATAGCTGGAGGTCAGCAGCACCATCGTGTTGATCCCGACCAGGACAATGTTCAGCTCGGACGACTCGGGGAACCCGAGCGTGTACTTGTAGTGCAGGTAGGCGGCGATCAACCCCCCGAAGAACATCACTTCGGAGGCGATGAACAGCCACATGCCGAGCTTGCGGTGGTCGAGGCCGAGCGCCTGGCCGGCACGGAAATCGTCGGCGTGGGAGGCGGCGTATTGGCTCATCGGCATCGCTCCGGGCTACCCGCCCGCCGGCGCAGCGGCCGGCTCGGCGACAGGTGTGGCCGGCTCGCCATAGTCGTATGGATCGCCGGTCACGGTCGGGATCTCCAGGAAGTTCTCCGGCGGCGGCGGCGAAGAGGTTTGCCATTCCAGTGTTAAGGCCGACCATGGATTGGCCGTCGCTTTCGGCCCGCGGGCCCAGCTCAAGATGGCGTTGTAGAGAAACGGCAGCGTCGAAATCGCCAGCACGAAGGCGCCCAGCGTCGCCAGCTGGTTGTAGGACGTGAACGATGGATCATAGGCGGAAACGCGCCGCGGCATCCCCATCAGGCCGGCGATGAACATCGGCAGGTAGGCCAGGTTGGTGCCGATGAAATTCAGGGCGAAGTGCGTCCGGCCGAGTTTCTCGTCGTACATGCGGCCGGTGATCTTGGGGAACCAGTAGTACAGGCCGGCGTAGACGGCCGAGACGCTGCCGCCGAACAGGACGAAGTGCAGATGGGCGACGACGAAGTAGGTGTCGTGCGCATGCAGGTCGACCGGGATCGCTGCCAGGAAGATCCCCGTCAGGCCCCCGATCAGGAACATCGAGATGAAGCCGAGGGCGAAGAGCATCGGGGTGGAGAAACGCAGCTTGCCGTACCAGATCGTCGCCAGCCAGGAGAAGATCTTGATCCCGGTCGGCACGGCGATGACCATCGAACTGACCATGTACGGCACGCGCAGGCGCGGGTCCATCCCGCTGGCGAACATGTGGTGCCCATAGACGGTCAGGCCGAGGATGGCGATGGCCATGCTCGACATAGCGATCATGCGGTAGCCGAAAATCGGCTTGCGGGCGAAGACCGGGAAGACCTCGGAGATGATCCCCATCGCCGGCAGGATCATGATGTAGACCGCCGGGTGGGAGTAGAACCAGAATAGGTTCTGCCACAGGATGGGGTTGCCGCCGCTGGCGACGGTGAAGAAGTGGGTGCCGAGAACCCGGTCCAGCGCCACCATGATCAGCGCGCCGGTCAACACCGGGGTGGCGGTGACGATCAAGATCGACGTGGCGATCATCCCCCACACGAACAATGGCAGCCGCCACAAGGTCAGCCCGGGCGCCCGCATGGTAATGACCGTCGTCAGGAAGTTGATGGCGCCGAAGATGGCCGAGATGCCGAGCAACAAGATGCTCAGGGCCCACAGAGTCTGTCCGGGCGGCCCGCCGATCGAGAGCGGCACGTAGGCCGTCCAGCCGGCCTCCGCGCCGCCGGCGAAGAAGCTGGCCAGCATCAGGATCCCCGCCGGAGGGATGAGCCAATAGGACAGCGCGTTGAGCCGCGGGAAGGCCATATCGCGGGCGCCGATCATCAGGGGGATCAGGTAATTGCCGAAGCCGGCCAGCACCGGCAGGATCCACAGGAAGATCATCAGCGTCCCGTGGGCGGTCATCGTCTGGTTGTAGGTGGCGCCGTCGATCAGATCGCTCGCCGGCGTGGCCAGCTCGGAGCGCATCAGTGTCGCTAACGCCCCACCCAGGATGAAGAAGACGAAGCTGGTAACGATGTACTGGATCCCGATGACCTTGTGGTCGGTGTTCCACCAGAAGTATCGGCGCCAGCTCAGAGAGGGACTTGCTGTCGTCATCCGATCGATCTCCTGTCACCTCATTGCTGGGTGAGAAGGAAGGTCACCAGCGATTGGATCTGCTCGGGGGTCAGGCGCTGGGAGAAATTCTTCGGCATCAGGCCCGGCGGAAAGCCGGGGGTGATGTCGTCGTCCGGGCTGACGATCGACTGTTCGACGTAGGCGGCCGCCTCGACGCCCGGCAGGCGCCTCCCGGCGACCGTCGGCAGATCGTCGAGCGGAGGCCCGATGGTGCCGGTCGACCCCGCCGCCGACAGGGTGTGGCAGGCGCCGCAGCCCATCGTCAGGAAGATCTGCGCCGGGTCGTTGGCCATCGCCAGCTGTTGGGCCAGCCAGGCCTCGAAGATCTCCGGCGGCTCGACCACCACTTCCGAGGTCATGATGGCGTGGCCGGCGCCGCACAGTTCGGCGCAGCGAATCGGGAAGCGCCCGATCTCGATCGGGGTCATCGACAGCTCGGAGACCTGGCCGGGGGTCGCATCGCGCTTGGCGCGGAAGGCCGGCACCCAGAAGGAGTGGATCACATCCTCGGACGAGATCTGGAAGATCACGGGCTGCCCGACCGGCAAATGGAGCTCGGTCGTCGCCAGGTCCACTTCGGGATAGCGGACCTGCCAGGAGAACTGGCGGGCGACGACTTCGACGACGCGCGCCCCCCGGCCGGGGGATTCGATGGCCGCTAGCACCTGGAACGAATAGACCCCGATCACGACGACGATCGCCGCCGGGATCAGGGTCCACAGGATCTCGAGCGAGGTGTTACCGTGGATGGCCGGGCCCTGGCTGTCGTCCCCCGGCCGCCGGCGGAAGCGGATGACGGCGAAGACCAGCGCCCCCTCCACCAACAGGAAGATCACCGTCGAAACACCGAGCAGAACGCGGAAGAGCTGGTCGACGGTCACGGCGCGGGTCGAGGCTTGCGGCGGCATGACGTTCGCCTGGCTGGCCACCAGGAAACCGGCCCCGATCAGCACGATCCCGACGATCGCCGAAAGGAAAAGGGTCCGTTCTCTCACGTCCGTCCGACCTCCGTCGACGCCTCACCCGGCGCGGCCACAGGAACCGCGCGGCCGAAGGTGCCGCGCGCAGCCGTTATCTCCGATGTTCGGGGCGGTCCGTCAGGGAGCCCAGGGCGCCGATTGTACCACCGAGCACAGTGGCCACTGAAACAGTGAACAGTGATCAGTGATCAGGAGTGTTCGCCATCGGGCGCCGCCGGACCAAAGACCACCACCGCGGACGCCCCTTGCGCTGACCGCTGACAACTGACCACTGGCCACTGACCACTCCTTTACAGGTCGACGCAGTAGGCTACACCGACGATCCCCGGGCCCGCTTGGGCGCCGATGGCCGCGCTGGCCCAGGTAACAAGGGTCTCTACCGGTGAAAACCTAGACTTGACCTGTTCCAGTACCGCCAGGGCGTCGGCCTCGGCAGCCGCGTGCAGCGCGGCCGCGCGCACATTGCCGTGACCTTTGACCCTCTCGCCCAGGATGTCCAGCATGCGGGCGTGGGCCTTGGCCTTCGTTCGTACCCTCTCCAGCGGCTCGACCCTCCCGTCTTCGAGGGTCAGCAACGGCTTCATGTTGAGCGCCGTACCGAGAAGCCGCGCCGCCCCGCCGATGCGACCGCCACGGTGCAGGAATTCCAGCGTGTCGACAACGAACAGGATCCCGGTGTGGTCCTTGGCCCTGCGAGCGTATCCCACAACCTCCTCAAAGGACTTGCCGGCCTCGATCTGCCGTGCTGTTTGCAGAACCTGGAAACCCAAGGACATCGCCGTGTGCATCGAATCGATGACTTCGATTCGCGCGCCCGGAAACTCCTGCTTGGCCAGCTCGGCAGATTGGATCGATCCGGAAAGCTTGGCCGAGACCAGCAGCGCCACGATCGGGCGGCCGGCGGCCACCAATGGAGCGAAGATCTTCTGAAAGGAAGCGACCGTCGCCTGGGAGGTCGTGGGCATCGTCGCCGATGTCTTGAGGCGGGCGTAGAATGCGTCGGGCATGATGTCGACCCCGTCTTCGAGGGTCTGCCCGTCCCAAATGACGACCTGCGGGGCGACCTTGATATCGTGCTTGGCGATGAGTTCGGCGGGAATGGTGCAGGTAGAATCGGTGACAAGTGCGATGGGGGCCATAGCCTCTCTCCTTCGGCAAGTCGCGGGGCGGTTCGGGGTCCGTCCCGATGTGTCTAACCCTTTCGGTCGTTGGACGTCGCGGCCACTCAGCCGCGGGAGCGCAGCCAGGTAAGGAGCGAATCGGTCGATCGGGTGTTGAGCACTGCCTCCGGCGGCAGCCATGCCCGCCGCGCTACCCCCACCCCGTAGCGCCGCAGCCGGAGGTCCTCCGGGCGATGGGCGTCGGTATTGATGCTGAGCAGGCAGCCCACCTGCCACGCCCGCCGGGCGAAGCCGTCGTTCAGGTCGAGGCGCTCGGGATGGGCGTTGATCTCCAGGACGACGCCGTGGTCGGCGGCGGCGGCGAAGACCGCCTCCAGGTCGACATCGCTCGCCCCACGCGATCCGATCAGGCGACCCGTCGGGTGCCCGATCATGTCGACATGCGGATTGGCAATGGCAGTCAGCAGCCGCTCGGTGATCTGTTCCCGAGGCTGACGCAGCGAGACGTGGAGCGAGGCGATCACAAAGTCGAGCTCGGCCAGGACGTCGTCATCGTAATCCAGGCGGCCGTCGGCCAGGATCTCGACCTCGGCGCCGCGCAGCAGGCGCAGCCCATCGCCGATCCGCTGCTGGACTTTCTCGATCTCGCCTCGCTGCTGGCGCAATCGCGCCGGGGTTAGGCCGTTGAGCGCACCCAGGCTCGGCGAGTGATCGCTGATGATCAGGTACAAGAGCCCCAACGACAGCGCCGCCTCGGCCATCGCCCCGATCGTCGCCCGGCCGTCGCTCCAGTCGGTGTGGGCGTGCAGCTCGCCGCGCAGATCGTCTTCGGTGACGAGCGCTGGCAGGCGGCCGCCGGCGGCCGCCTCGAGCTCGCCCAGGCCCTCGCGCAGCTCCGGCGCGATCCAGGGCAGGCCTAGCGCGCGGTAGACCTCGGCCTCGTCCGCGCACAAGATCTCGCGGCCGCCGGCCGCCTTCAATCCATGCTCGGAGAGGGATAGTCCGTGTTGCAGGGCCAGCTCGCGCAGCTCGACGTTGTGCGTCTGGGAGCCGGTGGCATACTGCAGCGCGCTGCCGAAGCGCTCCGGGCGATGGACCCAGACCTGGACGCGCAGGCCGCCGACGACCTCGACGCTGGCCTTCGTATCCCCCTGCCCGAGCACGCGTTCGATTTCACCGAACCCGGTGAAGGCCTGCAGGACCTCGGCCGGCGCCTGCGCCGCAACCAGCAGATCGAGATCCCCGACCGTCTCCTTCCAGCGGCGAACGCTCCCCGCCGGCTCGGCGGCCACGACTCCCGGCAGCACCCGCAGGTGTTCCGCCAGTCGCTCGGCCATGGGGCGGGCGACGCCGATGCTGATGCGACCGGTCTGACGGCTGGCCAGGCGTTCGATGTTTTCGAGGAGGGCCGTTTCCGACTTGGCGCCCATGCCGGGAAGCTCGCGCAGGCGTCCATCGCGCGCCGCTGCCTCCAGCTCCGGGATCGAAGTGATCCCGAGCTCGTGCCAGAAGCGGGAGGCCTTCTTCGGGCCTACCCCGCTGATCTTCAAGACGTCGATCAGGCCGGGCGGCACCTCGTCGGCCAGGTCTTGGTAGAACCCCAGCCGGCCGGTCGTCAGCAGCTCTTCGATCTTGGCGGCGATGGCATCGCCGACCCCAGGGATCTCCTTCAGCTTCCCTTCACGTTGGAGATCCCCCAGCCTGCGCCCCTGGGCGCGGATGCTCTCCACCGCGCGACGATAGGAGATGACGCGGTAGACGGATTCACCCTTGATCTCGAGAAGATCGGCGATGTTCTCGAAGACGCGGGCGATTTCTTCGTTGGTCAAAGTTCTCCAGGACCTAGAAGGCGGGCCTCACCAGCCGCGTCTTATTTTCGGCCGGACTTGCTGCCAGTCCTGCGCGAGGTTTCGCGTGCTCGCTCAGCTACCGAAGGGGCCGGCGCCGGAACGGCCACGAGCTGCCCGAAGAGCCCTTCCTCGGGCGTCTCGGGCGCCTCCTCCCCCGGATACGGATCGAGACCGCTCGACTTTGACAAGATATACCCGGCCCCGATACGAACGCTGGCCAGCAGCGGCACGATCAGGAACGCCAGCAGGAAGTTCCCGGTTCCCACCCCGATGAGCACCGCGATCAACACCAGCGCCGCCGGCAGCCGCACGTAGCGGCCGATGATCGGGACGGCGATGATGTTGTAAGAGATCTGCGTGGTTATGGTGTTGATGACCGCGACGAGGATGGTGAAGACCACCGGGTCCATGTCCGTGAAGCGCGTCGATCCGAAGACGAGGCAAGGAATGGCCACGACCACGGTGGAGATCAGGCCGCCGACGCTGGGAATGAGCGTCAGGACTCCCGTCAGCACCGCCATCAAGATGAAGTACGGAACGCCCAAGATCCAATACTCGACCAGCGAGGTCACGGTCATGACTAAACCGAAGATGATCTCCGCTGTCAGGTAGCCGATCCAGATCTGGTCGAGGCGATGCAGCAGCAGGCCAATCTGGCGTCGAGGGTCGCCTGCGAACCATCCCCCCAGCGCGCCCCTGGCTCCGAACAGATCACTCGTCAGCCAGAATGAGAAGATGATGGCCAGGAAGGCGATCGCGACCAGGCCGGCGATGGAGGCGATCAGCGTTCGGATGGCGTTGGCCGCGGTCACTCCAACGCCGGTCGCCTGCAGCGTCGCGGCGACACTCGCCAGGGGACTACCGGCGGCTGCCCGGGCCACAGCCTTCTCGAGGCTCGAAGCCTCGGGGGCCAGGTAGGTCAGGCCCCAGATGGCGAACGCCACGAGCAGGATGAACAGGATGAGATGGAAGACCGCGCTGGCGGCGCCAAAACGAATGCGCCTCCCGAGCGCCCGAATCGGCCGGTACATGAGGAAGGCCATCAAGAAACCGAGCATCAGGGTCATCGCCGCCTCGGCGAGAAACCCGAAGAAGGCCAGGGCGCCCACCACGAGCACGACGGTCGCCAAACTGCGGCTGAAGGCCGTCCAGGGGACCGGGTCCACGGTCACTACGTCAGCCTGCGTCTTTCGTTTCATGACCATCTCCTGGGGAGGTCCCCAACGGGCTTGCTGCCTGAGGCCGGAGTGCCTCGCGCGAACTGCTGCGGACGTTCGATGGCGCGCTTCTCCTCAACCCGTGACCGGCGATGACGCCCGCCGTGCACGGAGCGGTCCCGATCCCTCTGCCGGGAAGCCGGCACACAAGTCTAGCTTATTGGGCCGGGCTCACCGAGGCCGGGGCTGCCCCTTCCAGCCTTTTCTCCATGTCGAGGAAGCGCTGGACCCCTCCGGCCAGGGTCGGGACGATGTTGGCAGACCCGATCTCGTCGAGTGCGCCGGCCTGGCGCAGCTGGTCTCGGACTTGTCCGACGACGTGAACCAGCAGGACAACAATCGAGCGGCTGTTGAAACTGCGCACGAGGTCACTCAGCATGTCGATGCTCGTCAGGTCGATGAAACCGGTAGCCCCCAGATCGAGCAAAACGCCCTGCGGGGGAGGAGCGCGTTTCTCGACCTCGGCTTCTACCGCCCGCTTGACTTCGTTGGCATTGGCGTAGAACAGACCGGCCTCCAGCCGCAGGACAACCAGGTCCGGCACCGGTTCCACATCCGGCCGTCGCCCCAGGTCGGCGAACTCGTGCGGCAGGCCTTCGACTCGGCCGAGGGCGACGACGCGCGGGCGACTGGCGCGGAAGAGAACGATCCCCAAGGAAAGGAAAACGGCCAACATCAGACCGGAAGCCGGATCGGAGAACACGACCCCGAGCAGCGCCGTGAGACCCATGGCAAAGTCGACCCGGCTGGCGCGGTAGAAACGGCGCATCTCCTCGCGGTTGAGCAAGCCGACGACCGAGTTGATGACCACCGCCGCCAGGACGGCATTGGGCAGGTCCTGCAGCAATCCGGCCAGGAAGAGCACCGTCAGGACGGTCAGCGCGGATGTCACGAACGAAGCAATCTGAGTTCGGGAGCCGGCCGCTTCCGAGGTGGCGGTGGTCGACATCGAAGCGTCGACCGTGACGCCTCCGACGAACGCCGATCCGAGGTTGGCGGCGCCTATCGCCACGAGCTCGTTGTCGGCGTTGATCCGATAGTGATGACGAGCGGCATAGAGGCGCGCCGCCGCCAGGGACTCTCCCAGCGCCAGGAAGACCATCGAGCCGGCGCCGGCCAGCAAATAGGCAAAGTCCCCTGGGCTGATATGTGGGAATCCGAATGCCGGAAGGCCCGTCGGGATCAACCCGACGGTCGTGACGCCATAGGCCTCGAGCGGAATCGCCTTGCCGATCAGGATCCCGTAGATCACGGCGATGAGCGAGCCGGGGACTTGTGGAGCAAGCTGGCGCAAGCGGATGATCAAGAAGGCGGCGCCCAGGCCGATCGCCAGCGTCAAGATATTGGTCTCCGGGAGACCGCGCAGGACGGCCGCCAGCTGCTGGAAGGAGTTACCGGAACCGGGAGGGATCCCGAGCAGCTTCGGAAGCTGGCCGACGATGATGTTGATCCCAAGGCCGAAGAGAAAACCGGTGATCACCGGCTTGGAGAGGAAGTCCCCCAGAAAACCCAGGCGCAGCAGGCCGGCAACGACCAGGATGACGCCGACGACCAGCGCCAGGCCGGCGGTCAGGACCAGCAGATCCCCTCCGTTGCTGACAAGAGGCGCCACGATCGAAGCCGACATGACGGCCATTGTCGAGCTCATCGTGACGCGGACATGGCGGCTGGTGGCGAAAAAGGGGTAGATCGCCAAGGCCGCCATCGCTGCATACAGGCCGTATTGGGCGGGAACCCCGGCGAGCTGGGCGTAGGCCATCGCCGCCGGGATCATCACCGCCCACGTCGTCAGTCCGCCGATCAGATCCTGGCGGAACCAGGTTCGTGGATAGGATGGGAACCAGGCAACGATCGGAAGATAGCGCGGTGCAAGGGCGCGAAAATCCACACGGCGGAGGGATTCGCCCGCCTTCGATGTCCGCCAGGACTCTCGGAGTTCGCCCAGGCGAACCTTCATCGTCTGGCCCTGGGGGCCCCTTCGTGGCACCTGGCCGCGGGGGTGCGGAGGAGATGCTCCGCAGAAGCTTCCACGGCCGCCTGAAATCTACCTGGGCGCGCCTTTGGGGGGCGGAACGAGCCGATCCGGAGTGACACGTCGTCCTTCAAGGGGAGTCCGCCGATTATACATTCCGGCCCCGTACTGTCCTCCCCGTCTCGCCCCCGGCATCTACATGGCGGGGATTTCCGGGGCTGCCCCCCCCAAGCCAGTCCCGAAGGCTGGCCCGCAACTCCCGCCGCCCCTCAGGGTTACATCTTGATGGAGACCCGCACGCCGGAGGGTCCCACCCGCCATCTAACTTATCTTGATAGAGGAGGTCTGAATGCCGTCCACGTTCGAGTTGCTGTGTGCCGGACTGATCGCCCTGGGTTTCGGGCTGGTCGTACTGCTCAATGGGTACAAGCTGTTCCTGGTCTTGCTCCCGATCTGGGGCTTCCTGTTCGGCTTCGTGTTCGGGGCGCAAACGATGGAGGCTCTGTTTGGCATGGGCTTCCTGGCCACCGTCACTAGTTGGGTCGTCGGCTTCGTCGTTGGTGCCGTCTTCGCCGTCCTGTCCTACCTGTTCTGGATCGCGGCCGTCGCCATCTACTCGGCCATGATCGGCTATTCGATCGGCATCGGCCTGATGGGCCTGATCGGCCTCGACAGCGGCCTGATCCCCTGGCTGGTGGGTGTGGCCGCCGGCGTGGCGCTGGCGATCGCCGTCGTCATGCTCAACCTGCAGAAGTGGGTCATCATCCTGGGCTCGGCCGTGCTCGGCGCCGGGGTAATCATCGGGACCTTCCTCGTCCTTTTCGGGGTTGTCCCGCCGATCCTCATCAGCGGTGCGGCTGTTCGGCTGGCAATGCAGAACTCGATCTTCTGGCTGATCGGGTTCCTGGCGCTGTTCGTCGCCGGCGCCATGGCGCAGGTCCGCACGACGCGGGACTACTCCCTGACGCCGCCCGCCGACCGCTGGTAGGCATCTCTCTCGGGCACTTGAAGTCGACCGGGCTGTGGGCCTCCACAGCCCGGTTTTTCTTGGACGCCAGGCGCTCCCCGCGAGTCTCCCCGGGATAGTGTCAGCAAGTTGCTGAAAAACCATCTTCGCACCTCACCCCCCGACCCCTCGCGGACACCATCCCGGTGCCTTCCCGGGAGCAGCCTGTAAGGCCTCTCCGCGGACAGGGCCCGGGTGCGCACAGAGTCGTGGCGGAGAGGGATCCTAGGGACGCGCGGCGCGGCGGGCGCAGGGGGAGCCCCTACGGGATGCTCACCTGCACCGTGTCGCGAGGGTCAGGGGTGGGGGTTTGACGACCGTAGCCATTTTTCCGCAACCTGTTAGTCGATCGGC
>CAYUWF010000073.1:0-12072 GCA_964448245.1 uncultured Anaerolineaceae bacterium
CCCGCCCATCCGCGGCGAGGCACGGCGGCAGCTCGACCCGCGGCGCAATCCGTTCTTTCGGCATTCGGCCGCCGTGCTGCAGTTGGCCCGGCGCAAGCGCCAGGCCGTGGGGCGGCTGGGGATTCTGGAGAACACCAACTACAACCTGTTCAACCGGTCGAAGACGGCGTTCTTTACCTTGTTCGAGTGCGAGGATGATCCGGCAGGGCCGAGGCCCTGTTTGCCGCAGGCTTCGAATAGGCCCGCGGTCGGGGCCTGACGGGCCTTCAGGGCCGGCGGGGTTTCACCCTCACCCCCACCCTGCCCCTGAAAGGGGGAGGGAGCACGCCCTCCCCCTTCCAGGGGGAGGGTTGGGGTGGGGGTCGATCTCCGAGGGATCAGACGCCGCCGCGCGTATAATCTCTCGATGGGTGGGAGGTCTCTCCCGAGTCGAAGATGACCGAAGCCACAGTTCGCCTGGGACCCGGCGATCACCTCGCCCGCCTCGCCCGGGGGGCGGACGAGGTGCGGGCACAGCTCGCCGCCTACCGCGACCGGCTCGGCTCGCGGCAGCCCGAGTTCCCGCCCGGCATCCTCGAGTCGCTGCGTCAGCTAAGCGGAAGCCTGCAGGGTCTGCGCGGCGCGGTCGACGAGGTTGAGGGCGAACGCGCCCGCCTGGCCTCCCTGGCGGACGTCGGCCGCGTCGTCAACTCCTCGCTCGATCTGGCCACGGTCCTGGCCGAAGTCATCGACACGCTGATCCAGATCACCGGCGCCGAGCGCGGCTTCCTGATGCTGCGCGAGCAGGGCGAGCTGCAGGTAATGGTGGCGCGCAACTGGGACCGGTCGTCGATCGGCGCGGGGGAAGAGGCCTTCAGCCGGACCATCGTCGACCGAGTCGTCCGGCTGGGCGAGCCGATCCTGACCACGAATGCACAGGCGGACGCACGCTTTTCCGGCCAGGAGAGCATCGTCGCCTACAACGTGCGCTCAGTCTTGTGCGTGCCGCTCAAAGTCAAGGGCCAGCTCACCGGCGTGATCTACGCTGACAACCGCGTCCGCGAGGGACTCTTCTCCGAGAAGGATCGCAGCCTGCTGGCCGCCTTCGCCGATCAGGCGGCGGCGGCGCTCGAGAACGCCCGGCTGTTCGCCTCGGTCGAACGGACCCTGGCGGAGGTCAGCCGGTTGAAGACGCTGATGGAGGACGTCTTCGCCTCGATTGCCAGCGGGGTGATCACCTCCGACGTGGAGGATCGCATCCTGCTGTGCAACCGCGCCGCCGAGGGGATCCTGGCCCGGCCGGCGTCGACGCTGGTGGGTTCCTTGTTGAACGACCTGCTGCCGGTCCTCAGTCTCGACCTTCCCTCTCGCGTGGCCGAGGTGCGCCAGTTGGAGCGGCGGCTGATCGGCTACGAAATCCGCCCTGAGCTCGAAGGCCGGGGGCGGGTCGATCTGTCCTTGAGCGTCACGCCGCTGCGGACCTCGGCCCAGGAGATCCAGGGTGTAACGCTGGTCTTGGACGATCTGACCGAGAAGCGCCAGTTGCAGGCGACGCGGCGGCTGTTCGAGCGGATGGTGAGCCCGGCGGTCATCGAGCAGCTCGACCCGGACCGCATCCAGCTCGGTGGCCGTCTTGAGGAGATCACAACCCTCTTTGCCGATCTTCAGGGCTTCACCGCCCTCGGCGAGACGGTCGACCCGGAGACGCTGGTCTCGGTGGTCAACCGCTATCTGGCGGCGGCGGCGGAGGCGATCCTTTCCGAGGAAGGGACGATCGACAAGTTCCTCGGGGATGCCATCATGGCCTGGTTCAATGCGCCGATCCCCCAGCCCGACCATCGGCTGCGTGCGGCGCGGGCCGCCCTCGGCCTTCGCCATGCCGTCGAGGCGTTGCGGGACGAGATGCCCGAAGCCTTCCGCCTGCGTTTCCGCGTCGGGGTCCACACTGGGCCGGCGGTGCTCGGGCTGATCGGGACCGAATCGAGGGTGGAGTACACCGCCATCGGCGATAGCGTCAACACCGCCAAGCGGCTGCAGGAGAACGCCGCCACCGGGCAGATCCTAATGAGCCGTGAAGCGGCCGGGCCGATCCTGGAGCAAATCGAGGCCGAGCAGGGCGAGCCGGTGCAGGTTCAGGGGAAACGAGCGGCCCTCGAGGTCTGGGAGCTGCGCGGGTTGCGCTAGGGAGCTTCCCGGAAGCTTCAAGCTTCCTAGCTTCCCGCGAGCTTGAAGCTCGCGGGAAGCTCTCCGAGCAGCTGCTCACCGTAGGCGAACAGGGCCGGCCCTCCGCCGGTGTGCCAGAAGAGTACGCGCTCGTCCCGGGCGATCGCGCCGCGGTTGACCATGTCCACCATCCCCGCCGCCGCCTTGGCCGTGTAGACCGGATCGAGCACGAGTCCCTCCAGGCGGGCGAACAGCCGGGTGGTCTCGATCTCGCGCGGACCCAGGACGGCGTAGCCCTCCCCGACATAATCGTCGACCACTTCCACTTCTTCGGCGCCGAATCCGCCCTCCATCCCGAGCAGCGAAGCGGTCTGAGTGGCCAGGTCCGCCACCGACTGGCGCAGCGCGGGTGCTTCCTTGTCGACGCTGACCCCGGTAATTCTTCCGGCGTAACCATGGCGGCGCGCCCCGACGATCATGCCCGCCTGCGTTCCGGCCGAGGAGCTGGCGACGACGATCCGGTCGAACGCCATCCCCTGCTGCACCAGTTCGCCCATGGCTGTGACGTACCCCAGTGCGCCGATAGGGCTCGAGGCGCCGTAGACGATCCTGTACGGCCTGCGGCCGGCGTCCCACGCCTGCTGGAAGACCTCCTCCAGGACCTCGTCCGATGGGCGCGACCCGCTCCAGCGAATCTCCGCGCCGCACAGCAGGTCCAACAGCAGATTGCCCGTGACGTGCGCCGGAGGATCCCCGCGCAGGACGAGTCCGCAGTCGAAACCGAAGCGGGCCGCCGCGGCGGCGGTCTGGCGGCACTGATTCGACTGGACGGCGCCGGTGGTGATCAGCATGCGGGCGCCGTTGGCCTGGGCCTCGGCCAACAGATACTCGAGCTTGCGCACCTTGTTGCCGCCGAAGGCCAGGCCGGTCGCATCGTCGCGCTTCACCCAGAGGGCGGCGCCTCCCAGATGCGCGCCCAGGCGAGGCATCGGCTCGATCGGCGTAGGAAAGTGGCCGAAACGCAATCGGGGGATACGATCAACGGACATGTGCGCTCCTCCTCGATGCCTTCTACAGGAGGCCTTCGGCCTCACCCCCTTACCCCCTCTCCGCCCTCCAGTGACGGTCCCGTCGGCAAGCCCTGGCGGAGAGGGGGAGGTGAATTCTTGAGAGGTGGGGCAGCTTTGCTGCCCCACCTCTCAAACTTTCCTCCCCCTCCCCCAAGAACATCGCGGGCTGAAGTGCCCGCCACAAAGGGGGAGGGGGCAGGGGGTGGGGGAAAAGGACTCATAACTCGATGGCGTCGGAAGAGGCGCCTACAGCTCACCCTGCACCACTCGCCGCGTCCGATCCTGCTGTCGCCGCCGCGTCCAGGCCAGCAGGCGGGGCAGGGCGCGCGCGTACATCCAGTAGAGGAGCGGACGTCTGGTATAGTCCCACGAGCCGACGAGGCGGACGTGCCGCGCCCCGAACCCCTCTTTGAAACGATAAAGGCCCCACAGGGGGTCGGCCGGATCGGCCACCTCGGGCGCGCCCCAGAAGTCGTACGATTCGCAGCCGGCGTCGCGCGCCCAGCGAAGCGCGGCCCATTGCAGCGCGTGATTCGGCATCCACTCCCGATGGGCGGAGCTCGACATCCCGTACAGGTACCAGGCCTGGCGGCCGTAGCGATACACGATCAGCCCCGCCACGGCCTGCCCTTCGACTTCGGCCAGGAAAGGTTGGGCCGGCCCGGAGGCGATAGAACCGCCCCATGCCCGAAGGTAGTAATCGCGGGGGCGGATGACGAAACCGTCGCGCACCGAGGTCTCGGCATACAGGGCGTACAATCGGTCGAAGTCCTGCTCCGAACCCTGTCTCACCTCGACCCCGCGCTTCGCCGCCAGGCGGATGTTGTAGCGGGTCTTCGGCTTCATCGCCGCCAGGAGCTCGTCGTCGGTCTGGCGCAGATCGAGCAGCATCGTGCTGCCGAACTGGACGGACTGCGAGGAGCGTCTCCACCCGCTCTCCGTGAGGAGGCGCTCGACGCGGTCGGAGGCCGCCACATCGGGCTCGAGCTTGATCATCACTGTGCTTGGGCCGGCGCTGAGGTTGGCTAAGTCCTGCAGGACGCCTCGGGTGAGGGCTTCGTCGGACCAGTCGATCGCCGGCCCGCGCGGGCAGTACAGGATCGAACCCCGCGGTCCGCGCCGCGTAGCAGGCCACCATCGCCGCAGCACCTGTGCCGCCGCCCGGGGCTTTCCGTCTCGGCCGAACCAGGCCCAGCGCTCCGGCGTCCAGCCATAGTGCGACTTGAACTCCCCCCAATCGGACGTCTGGAGTAGATGGGCGCCCGGCACGGTCTCCAGCAGGCGCGCCCACGCGTGGTCCCCTTCGACCTGCCGCATTTCCTGCCCATCCGCAGGGTGCGTATCATCCGGCACGACGCGCTCCGAGGGACCTGTAGAGCCGATACAGCACCGGCCTGATCGGCAATTCCCACGCACCGCGGGCCTGAAACCACTCGCCGCCGAAACCGCGCTTGAAGCGGTAGACGCCCCACAGCCCGTCCGTCCTGCCTTCGAAGCCGGCCTCCAACGCCTCGGGGGAAGCGTCCGGGACGCCCCACAAGTCGTACCAGGCGGCGCCCCGTCCTCGGGCCCAACGCATGGCCTCCCACTGCAGGAGATAGGTCGCCATCAGCTCGCGCCGTACGGTGGTCGAGGCGCCGTAGAAGTACCACGCCCCACTGCCGCAGCCGAAGACCATCAGCGCCGCGAGTCTTTCCCCATCCTTCTCGGCCAGCAGGAGCTCGGCCTCGCCCCGCGGATGGAACAGGTCGTAGGCGTCGCGGTAGTAGGCCGCCGCGTGGACTCCGAAACCCTGCCGTTCCCCGGTGGCCTGGAGCATGCCGGCGAAGGCCTCGGGTTCGTTCCACGGGCGGACCGAGACGCCTCGCCGTCCAGCCAGGCCGATGTTGTAGCGAGTCTTCTGGTGCATCCGCGCCAGGATCTCGTCGTCGGACCCATGCAGATTCACCCGCAGGCTCGTCGCGGGCTGGACCGAGCGGGCTGCGGCGACGAAGCCAAGGTCTCTTAGATCGTGAGCGTCGGGGTCGTCCGCGTCCGGTTCGAGGGTCAGAGCGAAGGCGCCGCGGGCGCGGCAGGCTTCGATAAGATCCGGGAGAATCGCCCGCCATCGGCCCACCGGGCCGCGCGGGATGTAGGCGAGACGGACGCCGGGGAGGTACTGGCGAAAAAGGATCTGGGCCCCGGCCTCGCCGCGCGCCAGCCTCAGCGGCCGCCAAGCGTGCCGCGCCTTCAGCTCGCCCCAGGTGGAGGTTTGAAGGAGATGGGCCTGTGGGTGCCGGAGGAGAAACAACTCCCACTCGCCTGCTGAAAGTGTCCCGTTCCGAGTGTTCGCGACCAAGCTGCGACGATCCTCTTGGCAGGGTGGACTAGATGCCGGAGTCTCGTTCTAAGGAGACCGAACGGCACCGCTCCAGCGAGAAGGGCCGACGCAATTGCCAGGGAGGGAAAGATGCGGGTCGCAGTAGGTCGGCCTCACCTACGGAACGGGACCCAGGGCCGGGGGCCACGATGCGGAATCATACCATTGTGGTAAAATGCTCGCCCCGAGGGGTCGGGGGCGCCCCAGCGGGTGGCGCAAGCCGGGGCGCAGCGGCAAGTCAGCACCCTGAACTGCGGATCAACCGAGGCGCGCAGATGTCCGACCAGTGGTTGTTCATCGCCCTCATCCTGCCGCTGGCGTTCTTCATGGCGGCGCTGCCCATCGGCCTCAGCCGGATGATTGGCCCGCGCAAGTCGAACCCGATGAAGGACGCCGCCTACGAGTGCGGGGTCGAAACGGTCGGCGAAACGTGGGTCCAGTTCAAGGTCCAGTACTACATCTTCGCCCTGGTCTTCGTCGTCTTCGATGTGGAGGCAGTCTTTTTGTTCCCGTGGGCGGTCGCCTACGTCGGTCTTCCGTTAATTGCGGTGCTCGAAGGCGTCCTGTTCATCGCCATCCTGGCCGCCGGGTTGATTTACGCCTGGCGCAAGGGAGCCCTCGAATGGGTGTGACCCGGATGAGGCCCACCCCCCCGGCTGATGCCACCCTGCGACATCAGCCTTTTCTTTGTGACCCCCAGGGGCGAAGCGTATGACCGCCGATCCCTTCTCGACCCTGGGCACGCTGTTGCGCGAGTTCCTGGTCGGGCTGGGTCTGCAGGCGGCGCAGGCGAACGCGCTGGTCAACTTCCTCGGCGCCGGCGCCTTGGCGACGGCCGTCCTGCTGCTGACCTTTCTGTTGATCTGGGCCGAGCGCAAGATCCTGGCCCGCATCCAGGATCGCCTCGGGCCGAACCGGGTTGGCCCCTTCGGCCTGTTGCAGACCCTGGCCGACGCCGGCAAGCTCCTGACGAAGGAAGTCATCGTGCCGGCCGGCGCCGACAAGCTGATCTACTATCTGGCGCCGCCGCTGGCGGTCATGTCGGTCGTCGGGCTGTGGGCGGTCATCCCCTTGGCGCCGAACCTGATCGGCACCGACATCAACGTCGGGGTCATCTATTTGATCTCGATCGGCGCCATCGGCACGCTGGCGGTGATGCTGGCCGGCTGGTCGTCCAATAACAAGTACGCCCTGCTCGGCGCCTTTCGTTCGGTGGCGATGCTCATCTCGTACGAAGTGCCGATGGTCCTGGCGCTGCTCATCCCGACGATGCTCGCCGGCTCGATGGGGACGGTGGCCATCGTCGAGGGCCAACGGCAGATGTGGTTCGTCGTCCTGGCGCCGTTGGCGGCGTTCCTGTTCTTCACCAGCTCGATGGCCGAGGCCGGCAAGGCGCCTTTCGACCTGCTGGAGGCCGAGTCCGAGATCGTCGCCGGCTACAACATCGAATACTCCTCGATGGCCTTCGGCATGTTCTTCGTCGGCGAGTTCCTGCACGGCTTCACCCTGGCGGCGCTGACCGTGACGCTGTTCTTCGGCGGATGGCTCGGGCCGGGGGTCGACCAGTACGCCTGGCTGGGGATCTTCTACTTTGGGATCAAGACGGCCATCGTCTACTTCGTCGTCATCTGGATCCGGGGGACGCTGCCCCGCCTGCGCATCGACCAGGTGAACGCCTTGAATTGGAAGTTCCTCGTGCCGCTGGCCCTGACCGTCGTCGTGCTGACTGCCGTCGGCGACAAATTGGCCGCCACGCTGGGGTGGGACCGCACCTGGACCCTGGTCATCGCCAACGGCCTGTTGTTCCTGGTCACGCTGATCGGCCTGCAGATCTACGCCCGGTCGCTGCGGCGTAGTGTCGAAGGGTCTGCGCTGGCCACCTCGGCTGCCGGAGCCCGGTAGGAGCGGACCTCGATGACGGTCGCGCAGGGCATCTTCCTCATCACCGCCCTGGTCGCCGTGATCGCGGCGGTGATGGTCGTCGCCAGCCCGCACCTCGTGCACGCCGCGCTGTGGCTGGTGGTGACGCTGGGGGCGGTGGCGGTCGTCTTCATCCTGCTCGACGCCGCCTTCCTGGCGATGGTCCAGGTGGCGATCTACATCGGCGCCATCGCCATCCTGATCATCTTCACCGTCATGCTCACCCGCCGCGCCATGGGTGACAGCGGCCCGCAGGCCAACCGCACCTGGTGGTTGGCGGTGTTCATCGCCGTCGTCATGTTCGGCGCCCTGCTGGCGCTGCTGGTGCAAATCCCGGCCTGGTGGCAGGCGGCGCCGCCGGTGATGGTCGCCAGCGGCGACGTCCTCATCGAAGACCTGGGCGCTTCGCTGGTCGACCTGGACCGCTACGTCGTACCTTTCGAGGCGGCTTCGGTGCTCCTGCTGGCGGCGCTCATCGGCTCCATCGTCCTGGCGCGCCCGGGGGACCCGGCCGACCGTCCGGGGAAGGGGAACGGCGCGTGATCCCCCTGTCCTGGTACCTGACCCTGGCTGCGGCGCTGTTCTGCATCGGCGTGTACGGCGTGCTGGGCCGGCGCAACGCCGTCGCCGTGCTGATGGGGATCGAGCTGATGCTGAACGCGGTCACCATCAACCTGGTGGCGTTCTGGCGCTATCTGACGCCGACGGTCATTGCCGGGCAGGCCTTCGCCATCATCGTCTTCGCCGTGGCCGCCTCGGAGGCCGCCGTCGGCCTGGCGTTGATCATCTCGATCTACCGCCAGCGCTCGACGGTCATCGCCGAAGACATCGACCTGATGAAGTGGTGAGCGGGTCCCCATGCCGACGACGTTCCTGATCTGGCTCATCCCCCTCCCGCCGCTCCTGGCCTTCGGCATGATCGTGCTGTGGGCGAATCGCAGCCACCGCCTGAGCACGGCGCTGGCCGTGGGGGCGATGACCGTGTCCTGGGCGCTGGGCCTGGTCGTGTTCGCCGCCGCCGTCGGCACCGAGCACCTGGGCGCCGAGCCGTTCGCCTCGTCCATCCCGTGGCTGCCGCTGGGCACGGAAGTGTTGCGCATCGGCGTCCTGATCGATCCGCTCTCGGCCATCACGCTGTTCTTCGTCGTCTGGACGTGCCTGGCGATCTTCGTCTACTCGATCGGCTATCACCATTTTGGCAAGCCCCGCGATCCGCAGGACCAGCCCGGGCTGCCCCCTCACGCCGGCGGAGTCGATCCGCTCTACGCGCGCTTCTTCGCCTTCATCTCGCTCTTCGCCTTCGGCATGCTGACGCTCGTCGTCAGCGACAACCTGCTGCTGCTCTTCATCGGCTGGGAGATCATGGGGCTCTGCTCCTACCTGCTGATCGGCTTCTGGTTCGGCAAGGAGTCGGCCAAGAAGGCGATGGTCAAGGCCTTTATCACGACCCGTATCGGCGACGTCTTCATGCTGCTCGGCATGCTGGCGCTGTTTACGGCCACCGGGACGTTGAGCTTCAACGAGATCCTGCGCAGCCCCGAGACGCTCAATACGCTCGCGGCCACACCGTCAGGCATCCTCGGCCTGTCCCTTGCGGCGCTGATCGGCCTGCTCCTTTTCGCCGGCACGGTCGGCAAGTCCGCCCAGTTCCCACTGCACGTCTGGCTGCCGGACGCCATGGAAGGCCCGACGCCGGTCTCGGCTATGATCCACGCCGCCACGATGGTCTCGGCCGGCATCTACCTGATCCTGCGCTTCTTCCCGCTGCTCACCGTCGGCTGGCATCCCGGGCAGCCGCTGACGACGACGATGCTCGTGATTTCCGCCGTGGGCGCGTTCACGGCGCTCTTCGCCTCGACCATCGCCGTGGCGCAGAACGACATCAAGCGCCTCCTGGCCTATTCGACGATTTCGCAGTTGGGCTATATGGTGGCGGCGGTGGGCGTCGGCGCCTTCGTGGCCGCCACCTTCCACCTCGTCACCCACGCCTTCTTCAAGGCGCTGCTGTTCCTCGGGTCGGGCTCGGTGATCCATGGCATGGAGCACGGCCTGGGGGCGTCCTCGAAAAACGCCGCACAGGCCATGCCGGGCCAGGCAGGCCCGGCCGGCGCCCACGCCACGCACGATCACGTCGACCCGCAGGACATGCTCAACATGGGCGGGCTGCGGCGCAAGATGCCGTGGACCTTCTGGACGTTCCTGATTGGCGGGCTGGCGCTGGCCGGATTCCCGATCATCACCGCCGGGTTCTGGTCGAAGGATGAAATTCTCTCGGCGGCGTTCGATGGGCACCTGCTCGTTTTCGTCCTGCTGGCGCTGGCGGCGCTGCTGACGGCCTTCTACACCGCCCGCCTGATCGGGATGACCTTCCTCGGGGCGCCGCGCTCGTCGGCGGCCGAGCACGCGCACGAATCGGGCCGGGTGATGCTGGCCCCACTGGTGCTGCTCTCGGTCTTCTCGATCGCCGCCGGCTGGGCTGGCATCCACCACGAGTTCCCGCTCATCGGCGGATGGATCCCGAACTGGTTCGAAGAATTCGTCGCCGGAGCGCTGGCGGCGCAGCCGCAGGCGACGGCCTTCTCCTTCCCGCCGCTGCTGACGTCGCTGGTGGTCTCGCTCGGCGGCCTGACGCTGGGTTTCCTGATCTACCGACGACTACCGCGCGGTGCGGCCGATCCCCTGGCGCGCTGGCTGGGACCGGTGCACACGCTGCTGCGCAGAAAGGTCTACTTCGATGAGATGTACGCCGTCGTCTTCGTACGCCCGGCCTACTGGTTCGGCGAGACCTTCGTCTACGCCTGGACCGACCGCAAGGTGATCGATGGCGCCCTGCACGGCATCGCCCGCCTGGTGCTAACTGTAGGGGCGCTCCTGCGGCGCTGGATCGACTTGTTGATCGTCAACGGCTTTGGCGATTTCGTCGGCCGGGCGACCCAGGGCGCCGGGCGGACCATTCGCGTCGTCCAATCCGGCAAAGTGCAAGCCTACCTGGCGGCCGGGCTGCTCTTCGCCGGACTGATGCTCTCCTTCCTGCTCCTGGCGAGGCCGTAACATGGCGTCGCTGGATTCGCACCTGCTGACCTGGATCCTCTTTACGCCGGCGATCGGGGCGGTGCTGATGCTGCTCCTGCCGCCCGGCCGGCCGCGCCTCCTTCGCTGGGCGGCCTTCGCCTTCAGCCTGGTGCCGCTGGCGCTCTCGATCTACCTGTGGATCGGATACGATCCCGCCCGGCCGGGTTACCAGTTTGTCGAGAAGTACGCCTGGTATGTGGACATCGGCTCGAGCTATCACGTCGGCGTGGACGGGATCTCGGTTCCGATGGTCCTGCTGACGACGCTGCTCACACCGCTGGCGCTGCTCATCTCGTGGTCGGTCGAAGAGCGCATCCGATCCTACATGGCGCTGTTCCTATTCCTCGAAACGGGGATGCTGGGCGTCTTCCTGTCGCTCGATCTGCTGCTGTTCTTCGTCTTCTGGGAGATCGGGCTGGTGCCGATGTACTTCCTGATCAACCAGTGGGGCAGCGCCAATCGCAGCTATGCCTCGTTCAAGTTCCTGATCATCACGATGGCCGGTTCGCTGGGCCTGCTGCTGGCGATCCAGCTCATCGGGCTGACGGTGGGGACGTTCGACCTGACAACGATCACCCGCGTCTGGCCGACCATCGCCGCCTCGTTGAGCGTCGCCGGCCTGCCCATCCGCCTGCCGGTCGAGACGGTCAAGACGATCGCCTTCTGGGCCTTCGTCATCGCCTTCGCCATCAAGGTGCCGGTGTGGCCGTTTCACACCTGGCTGCCCGACGCCCATACCGAAGCTCCCACCGCCGGGTCGATGATCCTGGCCGGTGTGCTGCTCAAGCTCGGCGCCTACGGCTTCCTGCGCATGGTGCTGCCGCTCTACCCGCAGCAGGCGGCGACCTACGCCGGCGCCCTGGCGGCGCTGGCTGTCCTGTCGATCGTGCTGGGGGCCTTCGGCTCGTGGGGCCAAGCCGACTTCAAGCGGCTGGTGGCCTACTCGTCTGTCAACCACATGGGCTTCGTCCTGCTCGGTGTGGCGGCGGCCGCCAAGGCCTACGGCACGCTGTCGGCCAACGAGGCCGTCATCGCCGTCAATGGCGCCGTGCTGCAGATGTTCAATCACGGCCTGTCGGCGGCCGGCATGTTTTTGCTTGTCGGCGTCATCTACGAACGGACCCATACGCGCGAGCTGAGCGCCTTCCGCGGATTGTTCCCGCTGGCGCCGGTCTACGGCGGGATTCTGATTTTCACCGCCATGGCCTCGCTCGGCCTGCCGGGGTTAAATGGATTCATCTCGGAGTACATGGTGGTCCAGGGCACGTGGCCGATCTTTAGCGCCTATACGGCGTTGGCGATGATCGGGCTGCTGATCACCGGCGCCTACATTCTCAAGGCCGTCGGCAGCGTGCTGCACGGCCCGCTGAACCAGGGCTGGGCCGGACACAAGCTGGAAATGAACCGGCGCGAAATCCTGGCGATCGCCCCGCTGATGGTGTTGATGCTCAGTATCGGGGTCTGGCCGCTGTGGGTCTTGCGCGTGATCGAGCCGACGGTGTTGCGGCT
>CAYUWF010000074.1:0-11762 GCA_964448245.1 uncultured Anaerolineaceae bacterium
GAGATCCGCATGTTGACGAGCCAGTCTCCGGCGGGCGGAACGATGCATCGAGTCTACGGCAAGGGCGCGGGCACAGGAGGCGCCTTCGAGCTACTGGCCAAGGTCAGCGGTCAGACGGATGACTCGCAGAGCCTCCAGATTGTGGGTCAGCCCACCTGGCCGGGGATACAGGTCATCCGCGTTGAGACAGTGAACAGCCCATCGTGGGTCGCCTGGAGGGAGATCCAGGTCTATCAGGCGGATTAGATGATGAGGCAACGCATCCGGGGCGCGCGAGCGGGCCGGACTCCCAAGGGGGACGGGGCCCTACCGCGACTGTCAACACCCTGACCGTGTTGGGGCCGTTCCAGGTTGAGGGGAAGCGGCAATCAGCCCGAGGACGAGGTCGGGCAGGGGGAGACCAAGGGCGCCGGAGGCGCACCGGCTGCGGTAGTCAGGCCGGGCCTTAGAGGTCGGCGATGGCCGGGATGACCTCGCGCCCGATCGTCTCCAGCAGGCCCAGGTCGTTTGGGTCCATCAGGGAGAGGATGTAGTGCTGGATGCCGGCCTGGGACAGCTTACGGCAGGTGGCGATCAGTTCCTGCGCTGCCTGCGGGCCCCCACGCAACTGGCCGAGAGCGGTCCGCTCGATCGTGTCGAAATCCCGCCCGAGATCGTCGCAATGACGGCGCAGGATGTCGAGCTTGCGCCGGATCTCCTGCGTCCCAGATCCGGCGAACAGGTTGCAGGCATCGCCGTACTGCGCCACCAGGCGCAGGGTTTTCTTCTCGCCGCCGCCGCCGATCAGGATCGACGGGTGTGGCCGCGCCAGCGGCCCTGGCTGCGACACGGGTTCTGCCAGGTGCAAGTGCTTTCCGTCGTAGGCGGCGGTTCGGCCGGCCCACATGCTCTGGAGAATCTGCAGCGTCTCCTCCAATTGCTCGAAGCGGACGCGCACGGAGGGGAACGGGACTCCCAGGCCGCGCGCCTCGCGCTCGAACCAGGCAGCGCCGATTCCGAAGTACGAGCGGCCGCCGGACAGAACATCAAGAGTCGTAGCGGTCTTGATCAGGATCCCCGGATGGCGGTAGACAATGCCGGCCACCAGGACACCCAGGTGGATACGCCGGGTGACTGCCGCCAGGAAGCCGAGGGTGGTGTAGGCCTCCAGCATCGGGTCTTCGACGCGGCCGATCCACAGGATCTGGAAGAAATGGTCCATGACCCACAGGCTGGAGAAGCCGGCATCTTCGGCGGTGCCGGCGATGTCGGCCAGATGCGATCGGATCGAAGACGGGCCGGCCGGCCAGTCGAAGCGGACGATCTGCAGCCCGAGTTTCATCGGTTCACCTTCACGCCTCGCGCATCCATCGTTCGAGGCCCGCTCCGTGCAGCAGCCCCAGGGCGCGCTCCCAACGTAGGGCGCCGTAGGCGCGAAAGTCGACCGCCAGGTCGGAGATGTGCTCCTGGATCACGGACCACAGACTCCAGGCGACATCGGACATGATGGCGTACAGGTGCATGCGAGCCAGCAGGCGAGGCTCGGCCGCGCCGAAGGTGGCGGAGCACAGCGCCTCCATCTCGGTCTGATCGTAGCCGGCCTCGCAACAGGCGTTGCCCAGTTCCGAGCACGGATCGTTGTTGCCGCTGTAGCCGAAATCGACAATCCACAATCGGCCATCATCTTCGATCAAGTTCTCCGGCACGAGATCGTTGCTGCACGGACAGGGCGGGAGGCGATGGGCGCCGGCCGCCGTTTCCATCTCCGCCAGACGCGGCCGCAAGGCTTCGTACCCCGGCGGTGGGGCCAGGCCATGAGCCGCCAGGACTCCGGAGTAGGTCTGTGTCAGGCGGAACAGATCGAAATCGTTGGCGAAGGGCCGCGCGGTGTGAAGGCGGCGGACGGCCTCCGCCAGCCGCTGCGGCATGCCCGGCGCATGCATGTCGGCGCGGGTGAGCGTTCGACCACCCAGGAACTCGGCCACCAACACGCCCGAGTCCGGGAGCTGGTGCAGGACCTGCGGGGAGACTCCCGTCTCGGCGGCGGCGCGGGTGTTGTAGATCTCATCGGCGCGGGGAATGGCCAGCAGCTCGCTCTTGGCCCCGGGAATCGAGACAAAATGCGGCTTCCCATCGACGCGGACGCAGTAGGCCCGATTGGTCAGTCCGCCGTGGACCGGTTCGAATTCAATCGGCTGACCGCGCCACTCGGGGATGGCGGCAATGACAGCTTCAATGCTGGTAGGTTTCATCTGGACGAGTGGTCAGTGGTCAGTGGTCGGTGGGTAGCCGCCTGCTTCCCTCCGGGACGCTGCGCGGTTAGCCGGCGAGATCGCAGGCTGAAGCCAGCGGCTACTCTCCCTAGGCGGCTTTCAGCCATTCGTCCAGGCTCGGCCCGTTCAAGATCCCCAGCGCTCGGTTCCAGCGGTTCATGGCGTAATCCCAAAAGTCATACTCGATGGTCGAGATCTTCGCTTGGATGGCGCCCCACAGCGTCCAGCCGACGTCGGACATCAGGGCGAAAAGGCGCATGCGGGCCAGGCTCGAGGCGGTCGCTTGGCCGAAGTAGGCGGCGCACAGTTCGGCGTACTGATCATCGTTGTACTGGAGCTCCTGGCAGGTGTTTCCCAGTTCGAAGCACGGGTCGTTGTTGCCGCTGTACTCGAAGTCGATCAGCCACAACTGGCGCCCGTCGTCGATGTAGTTCTCGGCCAGCAGGTCGTTGTGGCAGGGGACGGTGGGCAGCGCCTGTCGTCGAACGGCCTGCTCGATACGGGCGACCGTCCCCAGGTGGTGGCGGTAGTCGGCCGGGATGCGCACGTCGTGCTGCCCGGCTGTCTCCAGATAGGACTCGATCAGCCGGAACATGTCGAAGTCCTGATGGAAACGCCGGCCGGCGTGCAGGCGCCGCAGCGCATCGGCGATGCGCCTGGGCATCCCGGCCGACTGCAGACTCTCGATCGACATCGTGCGGCCGGCGATGAAGCTGAAGATCATCACGTTGTCTTGCGGCAAGACGTGCAACAACGGCGGGGCGACGCCGGTCTGGGCGGCGGCCCGGGCGTTGTGGATTTCGTTGACCCGGTCGACGGCCAGCAGCTCGGTGCTGGCGCCGGGGATGCGGACGAAGTGCGGCGTTCCGTCGACCTCGACGCGGAAGTTGGTATTCGTCAGCCCGCCCGTCATCGGATGGACGGCGACGCGCCGGCCCTTCCAGGAGGGCATCAACGAAACGACCTGTTCAATGGAGAGGGTCATGGGCAGGGGCTGTAGGGGCACGGCATGCCGTGCCCCTACCGGTCAGGCGATCAATCGCCTCCCGTCCGGATCGACGAGGACGTCGGGCGCCACCTGGGCGGCGATGCGATCGCCAAAGATCTCGACCTCGACGGATTGGCCTGGTTTGGTCAGATTGATCGGCAAGTAGGTATAGGCGATGTTGCGTTGGACGGTGAACCCGTAACCGGTGCTGCGCAGCCGGCCGACGACTTCGCCGCCCATCAGCACCGCCTCCCCGCCGTACAGCGGTACAAAGTCGTCAGCGCCGACGGTCACGGTGCACAGCCTGCGGGTCAGCCCAGCCTGCTTGGCCTTAACCAATGCCTCACGGCCGATGAAGTCCTGCTTGCCGAGCCGGACGCAGAAGCCGAGCCCGGCTTCATACGGGTTCTCGAGGACGGTCATATCCATGCCGTAATAGCGGTAGCCCTTCTCCAATCGCAGGCAGTCGAGAACCTTGTAGCCGCCGACCTCTAGGCCGAACGCGGCGCCGGAGGCCAGCAAAGCGTCCCAGACCGGCAGGGCGCGCTCGCGCGGCACGTACAACTCCCAACCGAGCTCGCCGACGTACGTCACGCGCTGGGCCAGCACGTCGAAGCCGGCCAGGCGAATCGGGCGCGCCGTCATGTAGGGCTGAGCGGGGTTGGAGATGTCTGAGTCGGTGATGGTGCTCAACACCTGCCGCGCCTGCGGACCCCACAGGCCGAGGCAGGCATAATCTTCGGTGACCTGGCGCACGTCGACCGGCCCTTCGGCCAGATGCATGTGCATCAAGATCCAGCCCAGATCATGGCCGATGAAGGCCGATCCGGTGACGAGGCGGAAAGTGTCGTGTGCCAGGCGGGTAATGGTCAAATCGGCGATGACACCGCCGCGGGTGTTGAGGAACTGGGTGTAGACCACCTTGCCGACGGCGACATCGAGGTTGTTGTCGGCCAGACGTTGCAGCAGGGATAGCGCTCCCGGCCCATGCAGATCGACCTTTCCGAAGGACGACATGTCGAACAGGCCGGCCTGTTCCCGGACGGCGGTGTGTTCCTGGCGCAGGCGCTCGAAGAAGGGCGGCCGGCCCCACTGCCACTCGGCCTGGCGTTGGTCGGCGCCGGCGCGGCGCCAACTTCGACCGGGCTGGATATAGTTGACACGCTCCCAGCCGTTCTTCTCGCCGAAGACGGCGCCCAGTTCCTGCAGGCGGTAGTGGACGGGGCTGAGACGCCGCGGCCGGGCCCATTCGTTTTCGTCGTTGGGGAAGTGCAGGTAGTAGTAGTACTTGACGCCCTCGCGGGTGCGTTCGGCGGCGTAGAAAGGATCGGTGTAGCTGCGGCCGAAGCGCCAGGCGTGGAACGAGAACATGTCGAGCGAAGGCTCGCCCTCGACGATCCACTCGGCCAGCATCTTGCCCATGCCGCCGGCGCCGCCGAAGCCGATGAGCGACAGGCCGGCCGCCATCCACAAGCCGCGCGCCCCCGGCACCGGCCCGAGGATCGGGCGCGAGTCGGGCGTGTAGGCTCCCGGATGACAGACGAGCGAGACCACCTCGGCCTTTTCCAGGAAGGGGATGCGCCGCATGGCGCCCTCCAGGATCGGGTCGAAGCGCTCAAAGTCCGGCGCCAGCGACTGCCCGCCGTGTTCCCAGGGGACGCCGTCGATCCAGCGTGCGTTCGGGTTCAACTCGTAACCGCCGATGACCAAGCCGCCGCTCTCCTCGCGCAGGTAGATCAGATTGTCGGGGTCGCGCACGCAGGGGGTTTCGTGCGGCAGCTCGCTGCCGGGCACGGCCTTGAGGGCGATGTGCTGGTGATCGACGGGAGTGGTCGGGATATGGACGCCGGCGAAGGCGGCCACCTGCGGCCCCCACAAGCCGGCGGCGTTGATGATGACCTCGGTGCGGAGGGTGCCCTGATTCGTCACAGCATGCGTCACCTCGCCGCTCGGCGAGAGGCGGATGCCGGTCAGGCGCGTGCCGGTGGAGATCGTCACGCCGAGCTGGCGGGCGTGCTGCGCCAGGCCGGTGGTGGCGCCGTACGGATCGAGATGACCGTCGCGCGGCAGGTAGATGGCGCCGTAGAGCTCCTTCTCGGTCATCCCCGGGAAGAGCCGGACGGCTTCCGCCGCCGAAATCATTTCGACCTCCAGGCCGATGGCTTTGGCCTGGCTGATGTTGCGTTGCAGCTCCTTGAATTGGGCCGACGACGAAGCCAGGCGCAGGCTGCCGACGTGGTTGAAGAGGTTGAGCTCGCTGAAGAGGTCGATGCTGTACTTGCGGATCTGCATCAGCGTGGGCGAAGTGTGGAACTGCGTCACCAGCCCGGCGGCGAAGGCCGACTCGCCGGTGGCCAGCTCGCCCTTCTCGATCAGGACGACATCGGTCCACCCCATCTTGGCCAGATGGTAGGCGACGCTGACGCCCATAATGCCGCCGCCGACGACGACGGCGCGTGCCTGGTCATTCACAAGATTCTCCTTGCGGCGATGTGGGAGAAGCAGGGAGGCCCGCGTTCGAAGCACCGTAGGCCACGTGGTGCCCGGCCATCTTGTCATCCTGAGCCGTCGCGCAGCGGCGGCGAAGGATCTGTTTGTCGCCCCCAGGGACAAGCAGATGCTTCGCCCCTGCGGGGCTCAGCATGACACGGGGAGAGGCGGTAGGGCGAGCCATGGCTTGTCCCGGGGAAACTCGGAGAGGAGAGGAGGCGGGAAGTTGCGTGTCCCTCCCGCCTCCTCTCAAGAGAGCGTCTTTACTCGGGCGGGATCTCCTTGAAAGCGAAGTCGACATTGAACCCGCGTCGGCTCTGCGCGGCTTTCGCCCAGTAGAACAAGATCACCGAGAACAGGATGACCCCAAAGGCGATAAGCTGGGCGCGCAGCTCATACAGCCCGAGCTTGATGTCCCCCGCCAGGAGCGTATCGAGGCCGGACCAGATGCCCAAGACGAAGTAGGCCGGGTTCAGTAGGAAGAGCATCACCATCGACATGGCGAAGCCGGCGCCCATCACGCCCAGGGCGCTGACCCACGGCATGGGACCGCCGCGTGCCCAGCCTCCCAGGTTGGCTCGCATCCGGTAGATCAGCCAGGCCACACCGGCGATGGCGCCGAGCCGGACAAGCCATGCCAGCGCCTGCTGGGTGACGATGACTTCCGCCAGATACTCGGTGACGACAAGGAACGTCGCCACGCCGACCAGCATGAAAAGGATGCCGAGCAGGCCGTTGACGTTGAAGGCCGACCCGGGCGAGGCATCGTAAAGACTCTTGGCCCGCAGTGGCAACAGCGCACCGGAGAGGGCTGTGGCGGCGAAGACGTAGCCGCAGCCGAAGGTCACGCCCAGCGTAAACAGGATGAAATCACCATAGTAGAAGCTGTACAGGTAGAAGATGGGAATGCTCAACAGGAAGTACAGCAGATGAGCGTTGAAGGGCGTGTGGAACCGTTCGTGGACCTTGCTGATCGCCGCCGGCAGGAGCCGGTCGAGGCTCATGGCGACCATGATGCGCGTCACCCCGATATAGCAGTTGCACACGATCTGGAAGGCGTTCAGGGTGAAGCCTAGCCCGATGAGGAGTATCAGCAAGGGGTTGCGGGTGATGGCGACCGCCAGCATGCTCGGCGCCAGAATGATGGTGTTGGCGATCTTGGCCGTCGGATCGACGTACCAATAGCCATAGGAGGCCACCACCTGGCCTTCGGTGCCGGCGGCATTTTGCAGGGCCACACCCAACAGCGCCAGCAGCAGCCCGACGACGACCAGCGAGCCGACCATGATGAATCTCTGGTTGCGGAACGAGCGGGCTTCCTTGATCTCGCCGTTCTGTTGGGCGGAGTAGGTCGACCACTGCAGACTCTGCCAAGCCACCGGGGCGATCAGCAGAGTGGCCAACCAGAACAAGTTGGGAGTCATCGCGGGGGCGGTGTCAACGCCGGCGGCCTGGGCCGCCGCCAGGGCGTCCTGGTAGAAGGTCGGCGATCCTCCGACAGCCGCCGCAAACTGGTTCAGGTTGGTGGCGAAGGCGCTCGCCGAACTGGTGAACAGCACCAGCAGGACGGAGACGAAGGCGGCCATCGTCGCCCACCAGATGACGTGCTGGAAGCGCACGTAGTTCTTGAAGCCCGTCACCAGCAGCAGTGCGCCCAGGAAGCCGTTGACCAGACTGACGACGAAAAGCCCGGTCGGGGTAGTGACCCATAAGCCGGCCTGGATCATCGCCGCGCTGCCGAGCACCGTGCCGATACCGAGGAGCAGGGGCGCCAGGCCGAGAACGGCGACGAGCCAGCCGGAAAGTGCCGTCCAGACGAGGATCCAGATCACGAATCCACTCATGACGAGGACATAGCCCCAGCTTCCGCCGAGCACGCGGGTCTGAAAGACATAGTCGCCGCCGGAGCGGGGCAGGGCCGTCGACAGCCAGACCGCCGAATAGGCGATCGGAATCTGGATCAAGGTGCAGATTAAGATCCCCAGCGGGACATTGCCTCCGGGAAAGGCCGTCGGCGACACCAGGAAGACCCACGGGAAGATGATCCCCATGGTCAGGATGTTGTAAACGAAAGCCGAATAGGGCGACATTACTCGCACCAGCCCTGAGGCCTTGCGAGTGAAAATCTCCGTTGTGCCTGCGATTGCACTCATCAGAACTGCCTCCTTCACAATCGGATGGACTGTCGAATGTCCGGCCGTGCGGTCCTTCAGTTTCCCGTCAACAGAGCCCTCCTTCCCGGCCTGCGAACCGCCGTGCCTAACCGGCGGTCAGCTGGTAGCCGCCGACCTTTCCGTCCTCGAGGTTGAGCAGGCAGCCGCGCAAAATGCCCTCGGCGTACTCGCTACCGGGGTTGACGCATAACGTGCGGCCGATCTTGGTCACCCCGCGCGACTCGTGGATATGACCGTGCAGGGCAGCCACCGGTTGGTGGGTTTCGATGGCGCGCCTCACCGAACGGCTGCCGGCGCCGTGCAAGACGATCGAGCCGCCACGGGTGATCGGCGAGGGCGGATCGGTCGTCCAATCGAGCATCGGGCAGGTGTCGAGCGTTGAGTCGTTGGGAGGGTCGTGGAAGTTGAAGATACACTTCCCGATGTCGGGTACGGCGGTCACCAGCTTGGCGATGACTTCGGCCAGTTCGTCTTCGGTGACCTCGCGCGGGGTATGCCACGGCGTGGGGGTGCTGATTCCCAGGCTGGCCATCGTGTGGCGTTCGTCGATGGGCAAAACCTCGCCCTCGCAGGCCTGCACCGGACCGTCGCCGCCGCGCGGCAGCACCGCCAGAACGTCGGTGTAGTCATCGTTCCCGCCGGTGATAAAGCAGCGGATGCCGCTGCCGCGCAGGCGCTCCTCGGCCAGCCTGACCCACGACTCGAGGCGCTGGCGCGCCAAGTCGTGGAACAGCGCCTCGATGGCCTGCGGGTCGGACTGCACACGCCGATACTCGTCCTCGTCCATCACCTTGCTGTAGAAGCCGAGGGTGCCGATGCGCTGCAGCAACCCCGTGAGCTCGTCTTCGTTGCCGAAGCGTTCCACGCGTCCCTGCAGGGTGGCGCGGTAGCCGCCGTCCTTCTGGCGGATAATGGGGATCGCCAGCTTACCGATGATGTCCCCGCCCATCACCAGCACGTCGGCGTTGTAGAACTTGCCGGCGTTGATGAACTTGCGCCAGGTGCGTTCCGATCCGTGCACGTCGGTGGCGAAGAACAGCGAGGTGGCGGGCTGGCTCGACTTGCCGGAAAGAGGCATGGATCGCTCCGGAGTGACGGCTAATGATGTCCGTTGGGGTCGTCTTGCAGCCGACCATTGCGTTCTTGACGGGATGTCGCCGGATCGTCCCGCACAGGGCGATAGAGCTCATGCTGCCGGGAGGCGGCGCCGAGGTCGGCCGTGGCGCCCACGACGCGCAGCCCGCGCCCGGCCAGACCGGCGACGGCCTCGGCCGGGAGGGCCTGATCCGAGACCAGGACGTGGACCCTGTCGATCGGGCCGATTTCGTAATTGGAGACGACGCCCCATTTGCTGCTGTCGGCGACGACGACCACCGCACCGCGCGTGCGCTCCAGCATCAGACGGGCGATCTCGGCCTCGGCCAGGACCGGGGTCGTCAGGCCGCACTTCAAGCTGAATCCGTCGACGCCGACGAAGCATTTGTCGGCGTACATTTGCTGCAGAGTCCGCAAGGCGGCGTCTCCGACGACGGCGTTGGACTGCGGGCGGAAATTGCCGCCGAGCAAATGGACCTCCGGGCCGGGGTGACGCACGTCGAGGGTGCCGCTGATATTGGTCGTGATGACGGTCGCTTGCATCAGCTCCGGGCGGGCGGCCAGGTGGCGCATGACTTCGGTCGTGGTCGTGCCGCTGTTGATGAAAACGGTGTCCCCGTCGCCGACCAGGGAGGCCGCCGCCGCCCCGATGTGTCGTTTCTCGGCGGGGTGGATGGCGGCGCTTTGGGCGTAGAACGGTTCCGTCGGGAGCCGGCGGGTGAGGATGGCGCCGCCGTGCGTCCGTTCGAGTAAGCCGCGGGCCTCCAGCGTCTCCAGGTCGCGGCGGATTGTCGCTTCCGATACTCGCAGCAGGTCGCTCAGGTCGGCGATGCTTGCCACTCGCCGCTGCTCGAGCAGGGCCTGGATGCGGTGGTGCCGCTCAGCCGGGATCAGGCTCTTGACCATCGTTCCCTGGCGGGGATTCCTGAGTGGGCCGGTGGATGTTCAACCTATTATGGAGGATTTCGAATTGTTTTGCAACAGGATGTTGCTTCATGTACAATACGGGAGACAGTCCCCGCGGAATCCACGCCAATGCCAGACACGACGCCCGGAATGGGGCCGCAGGACGCGGCGGAGCGGCAGCGGTTCGAGCACGAGGTGCAACGCATTGTCGCCGCCGCCGGAGAGGGCGGAGTCGTCCTGCGGCTGCTCGGTTCGCTCGCCTTTCAGCTCCACTGCCCGCAATTCGGAGGGCTCCAGGCCAAAATGGGTAGGGCCTACACCGACCTCGATTTCGCCAGCTACAGCCGGCAGGCGAAGCGGGTTAGCGACCTGCTGGCGCGCCTGGGCTACCAGGAAAACCGCGAAATCTTCGTCGTGACCGAAGGCTCGCGGGCGATCTTCAAGAACGGCTCCAACCGACTGCACGTCGACGTCTTCTACGAGAAACTCGATTTCTGCCACGTCATCCCGTGGAACGGCCGGCTGGAGGCCGACGAACCGACTATCCCGCTGGCCGAGATGCTCCTGGAGAAGATGCAGATCGTCCAGATCAATGAGAAGGATGTGATCGACACGATCATGCTGCTGCTCGAACACCCGCTGGGCGCCGGCGACCACGAGATGATCAACATGAACCGGATCGCCGGGTTGTGCGGGTCGGACTGGGGCCTATGGCGGACGGTGACGATGAACCTCGACAAGGTGCGCCGCCTGGCGCAGGGCTATCCGCAACTCGAAATCGCCGACAAAGCTCGCGTGACCGAGCAGGTGGTGGCGGCGCTGGGGCGCATCGAAGCCGAACCGAAGTCGATGGCCTGGCGCCTGCGGGCGCGTGTCGGCGACCGGGTGAAGTGGTACAAGGACGTCGACGAGGTGCATTAGCGGACATGGACGAACTTCGGCCTCACCCCCCTGCCCCCCTCTCCGCGACGGTCGAATACTTGGTCGCGATCTTGAGGGGCGGTGAGGGACCTGGGGCCCCCATCGGGGGAGGCCCACAGGGCTGCTTCGCGAGGGGAAGGGGGTGGGGGACGCTGCCCATTGCTGCAGCCGCGGAGGGCAACCCATGACAACCCTCGTGCGCGACCTGATGCGACCCGGCCTGATCACCTGCGCCAAGGGGGTCTCCCTAGGCGAAGCGGCGGCGCTGCTCACCCGCCATCGCGTGCACGCCCTGGTCGTCGTGGACGAGGCCGGGGTGCCGGCCGGCCTGCTCTCCGACTTCGACCTGTTGGCCGGCGAGTGGCTCTCGGCCGACGCCGAGAGCCTGGCGGCGATGCGCCGGATGACGGCCGGCGAGCTCATGTCGACCCCTCTCAATACCATCGACGTCGGCCAGCCGATCCGCGCCGCGGCGGATGTGATGCACGGGCGCGGCCTCCATCGGCTGATCGCGACGGAGAAAGGCACGCCGGTCGGCGTCTTGTCGATGTCGGACTTTGTCGCCCACCTGGCGGCGCAGGAACCTCTCGCGCGGAAGACCGTCGGCGATGTGATGTCGTACGTGATGCTGGTCTGCCGCGAGGAGACGCCCGCCTTGGAGGTCGCCCGCGGGCTGACCGATTCGCGCTTCCGTTCGGTGGCCGTGCTCGATGCCGGAGGCCGGCTGCGCGGGATGATCAGCGTTGGGGATTTCTTGGGGTGCGTCGACGGCGACAGCTGCGCCGGGAAGACGGCCGGACAGCTGATGCACAGCGCCTCAACCATCGGCCGCCGCGCCACCCTGCAGCAGGCGGCGACGCAGATGATCGAACACCACCTGCACCGGCTGGTCGTCGTCGATTCGGACTCGCCCGACTCCCTGCCGCTGGGGATCAT
>CAYUWF010000075.1:0-11744 GCA_964448245.1 uncultured Anaerolineaceae bacterium
TGGCGCAGTGGCAGGAGATGATCACCGACCCCGAGCAGAAGATCGCCCGGCCGCGTCAGATCTACACCGGGGCGGCAAGGCGCGACTACATCCCCCTCGCCAAACGCTGAGGCACTTGCCTCAGGAAACCGTAGGGCACGGCATCCCTCGCCCCGCTCGGGACGATGTGCCGTGCCCCTACCCTCTCGACCCCTGCGAAAGAAACGTCTAGGCCGCTGTGTGCGGGGCGCGGATCCAGGCCCAATGGTCCCGCAACGCCCGCCGCGCCGAGTCAATGATTTCCGCCATCTGCTCCGAGGCGGGGCGCTCGCTGGCGACGCCTCCGGCCGGCACGGGCGCCAGACTGAGCGAGATCGTTTGCTGGATCGAACGCGGTGACATCACCTGGCGGGCGATCTGGTAGAACTCCGCCAGCGTCTGGCGCTCCGTCATCCCCCGCTTGAAGCGCGCCAGCGGATGCCCCAGCGCCCGGCCCGAGACCACGCCGCTGACCATCGCCATCACCCAGCGCAGGTGCGGCACGGTATCGAGCAGGATGCGCACGCTGGGCGACCAGTTCGCGATGGAAAGCTCGGCTTCCGAGAAGAAAGCCGGGTCCGGCTCGACCTTCCCCCGCGGGAAGATTAACAGCGCCCCGCCGTCTTCTAGGTGATGGATCGACTCGCGCAGCGCGCCCATGCGGGCGTGCGTGCCGACCCGGCTCACCAGGATCAGGTGACGCGCGACTTCGGGGAGGCTGCGCAGGAAGGGCAATCCACTAGCGACGATCTTCAGGTCATTTCTCCCCAGTCCGGCCGCCAGGGCCAGGCAGTCCACGCCTCCGGGGTGATTGCTCGTCACCAGGAGCGGCCCGGTGGGGGGGACCTCCGATGACGTGCGCAGGCGCAGTTCCACCCGGTGCGACTCGAGCGCCCAGCGCGCCGCCTCCGGGAAGCTCCCCGTGGCCACGTAGCGATCGAACAGAACGCCCAGGCTGGCGAAGCGCCGGGCCGGCGCGTTGAACAGAGGGCGGATCAGCGCCCGCGAAAGACGGCCCGGCGGCAAGCCAAGGGCCTGGATGAACTCATCCAGCAGGATCTGCGCCAGGGAGTCGGATTCGGGCTGTTCACTCATGACCGGGAACGTCCTTCGTTGCCGTCCTATCCTACCCGGGAAAGCCCCGGCGCGGGAGGTGACGAACGGACCACCTGCCGGGCATTCTACTCTCCCACCTGGGCCTCGGCCCGGGCCACGACCACGGGCTCGTTCGGCACGGCCGCCGCATACCGGAGGAAATCCTCGACCTCGGCGCCGTCGACACCGCGCAGGTTCTCCAGCCAGCGGTAGCCGACCGGCTGGAAGAGCACCTCCACCTCCACGGTATACGGGGTTCGGCGCGTCCCACTCAGCGGGACATCCAGCAGCAGCCGATCACCGCCCCCGATGAAGTCGGGGTCGTCTCGCGCCTCGCCGCGCACGGCGATATCGTCGTAGGGCGCGCTCTTCTGGAACCCGTCCGCCAGCAGCCGGTTGTCCTTGAGGTAGCCGGCGGCGCGCAGCAGCGACGTCGTGACGGCGCCTTCCGAGTCGCGCAGGATGGCCTCGTAGATCTGCACCTGGTTCGGGCTGACGATGGCCCGGTAGTGGGGTTCGAAGTGGGTCGGATCGGCGTCGTTGTCGTTCTCGGCGATCGAGCCGTCGGGCAGCGCCGCGCCCGATTCGAAGACGAGCTGGCCGTCGGCGTCGCGCACGGTGATGTGCAGCCAGGCGCGCCGTGACGGAAAAGCCGTCGGGAACTTATGGCCGGCCAGGTTTTCGACTACCACCTGGCCCGACAGTCGGGCGCCGACCAGCTCCAGGTCCTCCAGGCTGACCTCGGCTGCCTCCGTCCCCAAGAAATCCAGGCTGGTGTCGATGCTTTCCTGGAAATGCTGTGCGGAGGCGGTGGCGCCCAGCTCCCCGCCGAACGTCTGAAGCATCTTCAGGATGTACGGGTTGGCTCCGGCGAAGATGTGACGGGCGAACGGGCTGCGCGGGTTGGTGCTCGACGAGGCGATGTTCACCCCGCCCTGCGCTTCCGGCATGTGGCAATCGGCGCAGGTGGCGGTGCGCCGATAGCTGCTGTAGAACCACTCGAGATAAGGGACCTGCATCGCGAACTCGCCGGCGACGGCCCCGTTGGCGTCGAGGTACGGCGTATAAAGCGTGTGGCACGTGGCGCACACCTCCGACGTGGCGATGTGCTGCGAGGCGACCGGGACATATCCCGAGCCGGCCACCATGATCTCCGCCTGTCCTTCCTCGACCGAATACGGCCCGAAGGCCAGGCGTTCGCCCTCGGGGAGCTCCTGGTCGATGACGTAGCCGCCGTTGTAGCTCGTCCGAAGTCCCAAACCGTCTTCGCGGATCTGATGGCAGACGCTGCACGAGACCCCATCCATGGCCCAGACGTGCAGGTCATTGGCCGGATCGGAGAATCCGCCGTCGAGGATGGCCGTGCTCGACTGGCGGGCGCCGGCCGTGAAGTGCGCCATCGGCATGTGGCAGCGGGCGCACAGCTCCTCGATCATCTCACGCTGCTCGGGATGGGCCTCGACCTCGGCCCGCAGCGTGGCCTGCCAATACGGGTCGCGGGCGGCGTTGGCCATCATCGTGCCGCGCCATTCGGACCCGATCGAGACGTCGGCGCCGCCATCGTCGGTGAGGTTCTCATGGCACACGGCGCACGCCCCGGAGGCGGCGAAGTACAACCCGCGGTCCGTCGGCAGCGGCTGTCCGGTGTTGGCCGTCTCGGAGGCTGCCGCCGTCGGGGTATGGGCCGGGGTGGCCGTCGGCGGAGGCGTGCGCGTCGGCCGGGCCGGACCCTCGGTGGAGGTCGGGGACGGGCCGGCAGTCGTGCACCCGGCCGCCAGCAGCAGGAAAACGATCGTCAGCGCGCGTCGAGGCATGGGAGAAAGGTGCAGGTCAGATGCGGAATTCGCCGTTCTGGTAGACCAGCTCGCCGTCGACGCGGATCTCGGAGTCGCGGCGCATTTCGACAAGCATGTCCCAGTGGATGGCCGAAAGATTGTGGGAGCCGGTATCCGGGTAGCCGGCCCCCAACGCCAGGTGGATTGTCCCACCGATCTTCTCGTCGAGCAGGATGTTGCGCGTCAGTTGTTGCATGGCGGCGTTGGTCCCGATGCCGAACTCCCCCAGGTAGCGCGCCCCTTCATCGGTGCGCAGCATCGACTCGAGGAAGTCCTGGTTCTTGCTGGCCTTCCAGGTCTGCACCTGCCCTTCTTTGAAGGTGAGCTCCACGCCCTCGACCTCCCGCCCCTTGTAGACGAGCGGGAAGGCGAAACGCGCCCAGCCTTCCACCGAGGGCTCGACCGGCCCGGTGTAGATCTCGCCGTCCGGCATGTTGTGCGTGCCGCAGGAGCTGATGAAGTGCCGGTCGCGGATCGAGAGGCGCAGATCGCAATCCGGGCCGCGGATCTCCACCCGGTCGTGCCCGTCGAGCGCCTCCGCCCAACGCGCCTGCTTCTTCTCCACCGCCTGCCAATAGGCGACGGGGTCGTCCTCGCCTTGGACATGGCATGCGCCGAAAACATAGTCCTCGAATTCGGACAGGCTCATCTCGGCATCATGGGCATGGCCGATGGTGGGGAAGATCGTCGTGACCCAACGGAACTCGCCGCGTGCGCCCCGGTCCATTTGGGTCCGCAGCAGCGACTGGACGGCGCGCTGGCGGCGGGCCATGCGGGCGGTGTCGGCCCGCATCAACAGCCGAGTGTTGGACGACGAGTAGATGCGAAGGCGCGACTCAAACTCGCGGTAGGCCGTTTCGAAGAACGTCGGAGGGTAGTCGAGCTGATCGTCGGAGGCCAGGCGCAGGAAGCTGTCGTCGAAGCCGCTATAGGTTTCCTGGCCGGCCAGGCTGAGCGCCAGGTGCGGATGCGCCCCCGCCTGCAGGGCGCGCTCGAACAGGGCGCGCACCAGAGGCTCGGCGGCGGTCTCGGCCTCGATCAACACCCGGTCCCCGGGGCGCAGCGCCGTGGAATACTGGACCAGGAGGGACGCCAGGCGTTCTGTTCGTGGATCGCTCATGGCGATGGGCTTGTGATTGAATCTCCCAGCCTCAGGCGCCTTCCCCGGGGCCGGCGACGGTGAAGAACGTGTGCGAGCCGTGGGAGACGCACGTCGTCAGGCGGCGGAACCAGACCTGAAACTGCGCGTCGAGGAACATCGTCCGCCGATGGTCGTCCCAATCCCTGAGGTCGCGCGTCTCGATCTCGATGATGACGTTGAACATCTTCCCGCTCAGATCGCTCAGCAGCCGCGGGCGGTGCCCCACCCCCTGGTCGACGAGCAGCGCACCGTAGGTGCGCACCAGGTCGAGCGCCTCCGCTGCGCGCCATTCCAGCGCCCGGAAGCAGCTCCGCACGACCACCGCCCCGCGGCCGGACCACCCGCCGTTGGCCTGCTCCACCCGCAGGAACTCGCGCTGCCCGTCCTCGGCGAACTGCTTGAACATGCGGAACCACTCCTGGTAGGCCGGGTCCTTCTGCACCGTGGTCAATCCATCCTGCCAGACTTCGACCGACTCGACATGGCGCGCCACGACCAGGGAGAACATCTCCCCCGAGAGGTCGGTGAGCACTTCAAACTCGTCTCGGCGCTTCGGCCAGGCGGCGACTTCACGCGGCAGCCGCGACCAGTACTCGACGGCCTGGTCGATCCGGCCGAATTTGACCTGGTACGACTCACGGATCTGGATCATGCGAACCTCCTGCGCCATCAGGCGGATTATAGGCCATGGCTTTGGGACTCGCGGACCCCCACCCCTTCCCCTCCCCCTGAAGGGACACACCCCCTAAAGCCCTGGCGGTTCCCAGGGGGAGGCGAGAGGCACACCAACGCAAGCAAATCCAATGGCGCATAGGGGGCAAGAGGCTTGGAGGCAAGGGGGCGAGAGGGCGCCCTCTCATGGAACCGCTGTCAACCCGCCATGCCTATGTGTCAACCCCCACCCCATCCCCTCCCCCTGCATGCGCGACGGTTGGCTTCTCTGCGATTCCTGTAGGGGGAGGGGGTCAAGGGGTGGGGTGAAATGGTCGAGCGTCGTCACGCTCGCCCTCCGCCCGCGCCGCGTCGATCCAACGTGCGCCCGTCACGGCGATGAAATCGGCCACGCGCAGGCGCACATTCCGCCCGCGCTGTCCGGCGCTGACGACGATCGTCTCCAGGCGTTCGGCGCGCCCATCGAGGAAGACGAGCCAGCCCTTGTGCGTCAGGGCCAGGGCGGAGATGCCCCCCACCTTGAGGCCAGTCCATTGCTCGGCCTGCACGTGCGAGGCCATTTCGAGTCGCTTGGCGCCCATTCCCTGCGCCGCCCGTATGAGGTCGAGGGTGGCGTCGGCCGGCTCCAGGATCAGCGCCGGCCGCGTCCCAGGTCCCGGTGCCAGAACGACCAGAGTCTTATAGACCTCGCTCGGCAGCAGGCGGGCAAATTCGGCCACGGCGCGCGCGTTGTGGATCTCTACAGGGAAAACGACTTCTTCATAGGAGATGCCGTGCCGGTCTAGCAGCCGAAGGGCCTGGGTTTTGCCCCCGCCCGTCATGCCGGGGCGGCCGCCAGCATCTCGCCGACCGCCCGCCGCGCCACCTCGACGGCGAAGTTCGTGCCGCGGTCCCACGGGTAGACCTGGCTCATGCTGGCGAACCACAGTCCGGCCACCGGGGTCCGCAGGGGCGGGATCGACCGCGAGTGATTCAGCGGCGGAATGGGCTGCGCGTAGGTCGTGCGAGAGAGCCAGGCCTGCCGCACCCAGGACGGCTCGAATCTCGGATTGAATCGCTTGAGCGAAGGCAGGAACCGGTCCAACAACTGCTCTTGCGTCAGCGAGAAGTACTCGTGGTCGGGGTCCAGATAGTCGCCCAGATAGACAATGTGATCACCGCCGAAGTGCTCCGGCGGGATGAAGTTCGTGTGCTCGACGAGCGCCAGGAACGGGAAACCGGCCGCCTTGGGCAGGTTGTGCCAGTAGATGCCTTGCTCGGAGAGTCGATGGCGCAGGGCCAGCACCAGGACGACGGCGCCCATGGCCCGCAGCGAGCGCAGGCCCTCCAGGTAGGTTGCCGGGAGCGACGGAGTCAGTTTCGCCAGGAGGGCCGGCGAGGTCGTCACCAGGCATTGATCGAAGGCTTCGGCGGCGTCGCGCGTGACGAGCCGCAGCCCTTCCTGTGCCGGCTCGATTCGCTCGAGGGGAGTCCGCAGGCGAATCTCGGCGCCGCCCCGGCGGACTTCCTCGGCCAGCGCGTCCATGAAGGCCTGGAAGCCCCCGACGAAGGTCCCCAGGCGCGGCGTACGCGCTTTCACCCGCGCCCAGAACCAGGCCATGTTGACTTCTTTGTAGTGAGGTCCGAACTTGCCCTCCAGCAGCGGCTGCCAGAGCAGACGATAGGTGCGCGGCCCCATCCAGCGCTCGAGCCACGCGTCGGCCGTCGTCCGCTCGAAGCCCTGCCAGCGCGGCGCCAGGAGCAGATAGAGCGCCGCCGCGCCATAGCGCGCTTTGTCGAATAGGCCGAGCGGCGGAAAACGCAGCAGGTGGACGCCGCGGGCCAGCGTCCCCGCGCCGGGGAGTTTGTCGAGCCAGGGCCAGCGGGGGATGGCGTCAGAGAGAGGCGCATCGAGCCGGTAGAACTTTCCCTCATGATAGACGGCGGTCGACGGCCATGGGAAACGTACCCGGTCGCGCCAGCCGAGCTCGTCAATCAGCCCCAAGATCGCCCGGTCACTGGCGAACCAGTGGTGGTAGTAGCGCTCGACGGACCATTCCCAGCGAGGATCGCGGAATCCGGCCGCCAGCCCACCGACGTGGTCGTCGGCCTCGAAGACGGTCACCTGGTGGCCGTGGCGCGCCAGGTCGTAGGCGGCCGCCAGCCCGCCGGCGCCGGCGCCGACGATGGCGACTTTCATCCCCCCCGCTCCCGGCGGGCGTCGGTTTGGATCGTGCGCAGGTTGAGGCCGGTGCGCAGCAGGTAATACGCGCCGAGCAGGGTGATCGGAAGCCACAACGCGGCGTGCAGCACGAAGGTGTAACCGGCGGCGAGGCTGGCCCGCACCCCCGAGGCCTCCAGGACGGCGATCCCCGGCGCGTCGAACGTACCCAGGTAGCCCGGCGCGGAAGGCAGGGTGGTCGCCAGATTGACGATCCCGTTCATCAACATCAGGACGAAAAAGCTGACCTGGAAAGGGAAGGCGTGCATCACGAACCAATACTTGAGCGTCTCCAGCAGCCAGATCAGGATCGACGTCCCCAGAATCATCAGGACGTCGAAGGGGGACCGCAGCGCCCCGAGGCCGAGCAGGAACTGGTCAAACAACTCACGCGCCCGCAGCCGCATGCGGCCCGGCAGCAGTCGGTCGATACCGACCTGCGCCAGCCCGGCCGCCCACTTCGGGAAAAGCGCCAGCGTGATGAGGACCAGCGCGGCGCCGAGGAAGACGACCGCCCCTCCAACGGCCAGGGTCTGAATCGCCATCCCGGCCAGCGGGGCGGAGCTCATCCCCGCCAGCAGCGGCAGGTTGAGGAAGACGAACCCCAGCATGACGATGCCGTCGAAGGCCCGTTCCACCAGAATCGTCGCCAACCCGGCCGACATCGGGATGGCGAAGAACTGCTTCAACAGGTAAATGCGCAGCAACTCGCCGGCGCGGATTGGGAAGACGTTGTTGCCGAAGTAGCCGATGGCCATGACGGGGAAAAGCTTGGTGGAGGGAACGGCTTTGATCGGCCGCAGCAGGTAGTGCCAGCGCCAGGAGCGGACCAGGACCCCCACCAGGTAGACGGCGACGCCAGGGATGAGCCACCGGTAATCGGCCTGACGCAGGGCCTGGGCGACCTCGGGCCAATGCAGGTTGCGCATGGTCAGGGCCAGGAACACGAGGCTGATGGCCAGGCCCACCCAGAGTTGCCAGCGGCGCACGGCTTCTCCAAGCAATCGGCGGGGCTCGTGCACCCCGCCGGAATGCGATTCTACCATCCCGAGAAACGAGAAACCGGGCGCGGCCCTAGGCGCGGCCGTGCCCGGCGGGACAGGAACCAACGATGATCAGCCGGCGGCGGCCAGGGTCGGCAGCATCCCTTCCAGGATCCGCTCGAGGGCCATGCTGTGACTGCACACACCGCGGCTCAGGAAGAAATCGCAGTCACATTTCCACGCGCCGTCGCGGAATTCGACGTTGTGCGGGTTGTTCTCCCCGTCGAACTTGGCCCGGAACGACTCGAAGTGGATGCGCGTCCGCTCTTCGGCGTAGCGCTTGGCCTTCTCGATCTTGCCGATCATTCCGTAGTCCATGGCGGCTCCTTCTGTGGACAGGCAAACAAAAAGGCACGCGAGCGGTTAGGCTGCGTGCCTCTCTCCGGCGAAGTCCGATGTTCGGTCGGCCACCCGCATGGCGGGGCCCTCCCTACTCGTGCGATGAGTATATCCGGGGGGCAGCCGGGTGTCAACGGACGGCCGGCCTACGGACGCCCGGCGCTCGATTACCCGCCGATATAGGACATCTCGACGTGCTCCAGGCCAGCGGTGGCGCCGCTGCGAATCTCGGAATAACGGTCATCGCGGCCGCGCCACAACGCCGCCAACTGTTCCGCCAGGGCTTCATCGGAGCCGCCGGAGCGCAGCCGGGCGCGCAAGTCGAATCCGGTGGCGGCGAAGAGACAGAGGAAGATCTGCCCGTCGGCCGAGAGGCGGGCCCGGGTGCAGCCGCCGCAAAAAGGCTGCGAGACGGAGGCGATCAGACCGATCTCGCCGGCGCCGTCGCGGTAGCGATAGCGGTTGGCGACTTCGCCGCGGTAGTTGGGCTCGGCCGGTTCCAGCGGATAGACCGCCTCCAGGCGCCGCAGGATCTCGGCCGCCGGGACGACCTGGTCGAGGCGCCAACCGTTGGTGGTGCCGACGTCCATGAACTCGATGAAGCGCAGGATGATGCCGGTCCCGCGGAAATGCTCGGCCATCGGCAGCAGGCTGTGCTCATTCAGGCCGCGCTTGACGACCATGTTGACCTTGAGCGGCGTCAGGCCGGCGGCGATGGCCGCCTCGATCCCGTCGAGCACGCGCCGCACGGGGAAGTCGACGTCGTTCATCTTCATGAACGTCTCGTCGTCGATGGCATCCAGGCTGACGGAGACGCGCTGCAATCCGGCCTGGCGCAGGACCCGAGCCTTCTCGGCCAGCAGCGAGCCGTTGGTCGTCAGCGTCAGCTCGATCCCCGGCAGGCGCGCCAGCATCGCCACCAGCTGCTCCAGGTCGCGGCGTAGTAACGGCTCGCCTCCCGTCAGGCGAATCTTGACCACGCCCAGCCCGGCGAACAGGCGGGCGGCGCGCTCCAGTTCTTCGAAGGTCAGCAGCTCGCCGCGCGGCAGGAAGACGTGGTCGCGGCCGAAGATTTCCTTCGGCATGCAGTAGACGCAGCGGAAGTTGCAGCGGTCGGTGACGGAGATGCGCAGGTCCCGCAAGGGGCGCTGCAAGGTGTCGAGCGGGTGCTCGGTCATAGGCGTCTCGTCATCGTAACATAGCGCCCCTACGCCAACAAGGCTGTCGGGCGAAGCACCCTGCCACGCCTTCGCACGTGCCAGCGTCGTACGGGGTGCTTCGCCCCTACGTGCCCCCTGCTGCGCCCGATCAACCTGACACGGTCACCCCTCGAGGCTGAGATCGGCCACCTCTCACCCGTCCACTAATCCTTGCCACAGTCCACGGTCGCTGTCAACAGCCGCAAGCCTGCCGCCGGGTGGGACAGGCCAGGTCACTCTCCGTGGGCTTCGGCCATTTCCACGAAGTCGCCGTGCCAGCTGTGCAGGAAGACCTCGCCGGAGGTGCCGTTGACGCTGAGCATGCCGACAGGCTCGCCGTCCCTCAGGATGTCCAGCGTGTAGTAGCCGTAGAAGGGATCTGCGTGCTTGTCAACCTCCGTCCCCGCCAGTTCGCGATCCAGATAGGCCTGAGCCGTCTCGACGGCCTCTTCAGCCGTAACCGGCATGTGCGCAGTTGGCTCGGCGGTCCCGAAGAAGTTGCCTGCCGACCGGTAGGCTGACCATTCCCTCGTCCCGCCCATCATCCCTCCCATCGCGCCGCGGAAACCCATGCCGACCATCGGGCTGTATTTCAGGTTCCACATCATGTTCGGCCCGTGCTCGGGATAGACGGCGAGCGTGACCGGGTCCACCAGCACTTCCATCGCACCGATGCCGGTGGTGGTGTCGACGATCTGGGCGTAAGCGTGGTTGTCGAAGACCATGATCTCACCCAAGGTCAGCTTGTCATCACCCAGGGAGGCCAGATAATCCTGCACCGCAGCCTCGGCCTCTTCGAGGGACAGGGGCTCGACGTTGGAGAGGCCCGACGTGCCGGGCAAGCCGTACCCCACACCTGCCCCGGGCGCAGGTGCCGGGGTCATCCCGCCGCCCATCATGCCGCCGGAGCCGTTGCCGGCCCACCACCGGCCCACTATGCCACCGGTGCTGTAGCCTGCGCGCGACCCCCCCACACCTGCCCCGGGCGCAGGTGCCGGGGTCATGCCGCCCGTAAAGCCGCCAGTGCATACCCTTGCATCATCCCGGGGCCCATCCCGCCGAACCTTCCGGCCTGGCCGAAGCTTCCACCGAGGAAACCGTTGGTCATCATGGCGGGCCAGCCTGCCTCGAAGGCCGACGTATTTCGATCGATGGCCATGCCCGCCAGGGGCAGGGCCCCGGCAGCGACGATGACGGCGATCACGATCAGGACAACACTCAGACTCTTGTTCATGACCCTCACTCCCTAGTTGGATTCGTGCTTTCATCCTACGCTGCGTCGTTGAAAGCCCTGTGAGGAGAAATGAAGTTTCTGTAAAGGCGGAGTGGTCGGGGCCCACTGGCCTGGGCGAACCAACGGCCGCCCAGGGGGGCCCGTTGCCGGAGTTGGCCTTCTCGTATTGTTAGGGAAGATGGAGGGTTCTGTCGGGCCGAGCCCTGTCGTCGACGGTTATAATGCGGCCAAGGAGACAAGGATGGCTGATCGGCAACGAGAGGTCGTGCCCAGCCAGGGGGGCGGCATGCTCCGCGAGCTGGGCCTCCGCATGAAGCTCATCGTACGGCTGATGCGCGACCGGCGCGTCAGTCCCCTCTTGAAACTGCTCCCGGTCGGGACGCTGGCCTACCTGATCGTCCCCGACCTAGTCATCGGTCCGATCGACGACGCCGTCGTGATCTGGCTGGGCAGCGTCCTGTTCGTCGAGCTGTGCCCGCCGGAGGTCGTCAAGGAGCACATGGACGCGCTGCACTCGGTCGTCGACGCCGAGTGGCGCGAGGCCGACGAGTCGACTCCGCCGCCTCCCGAACTCCACGAACCGAAAGCCTAGGCTCCCAATCGGCGCTGAGTGGAGGCCCCAAGCAGGGCAAGGGGCCGAAGTCCTTTGCCAGAGCTCAAGATGATATCGAAACGCTCGCGGCGACGCATCGCTGCTTGATACTGTCCGCCGCGAGCGCTTCTTCATCCCCCACCCCTTCCCCTCCCCCGAGTGTGCTGGAGGGATCACCCTCCCCGAGGAAGCCGGGGGAGGGGTGGTTTTCCAGAGGAGGGGAAGGGGTAGTAGACCGTTGGCCGTGGAGGGCTACCCCTCCCTCGGAACCATTGACTCGAGAACGATCCGCGCCGGGTGGCGCTCGACAACTCCCGTCAAATCGTAGGCCATCGCCCCGCTGATGCGCACCGGCACCATCTCGCCGGTCGGGATC
>CAYUWF010000076.1:0-11138 GCA_964448245.1 uncultured Anaerolineaceae bacterium
GGGGTGGGGGTTTGACGACCGTAGCTATTCTTCCGCAACCTGATAGCGGCCGCCTTCTTCGAATGTGCCGAGGGGAACTGTCCGCTCAGGCCGCCCGCGGCAACGATGACATCGCCTTGCCGAGACCGGACGCGGCCAGAAATCGTTTCACACCGGCCGAGGCGATCGCCAGGCCCACGTCCGGGCCGTTCATCATCGTGTTCACACCGACGACCTCGCCGCGCGCGTTGATGACCGCACCGCCCGAGTGCCCCGGGCGAAGATGCAGCCCGAGCGCCAGCAGGTCCTGCCGCGGGCCGGCGGACGGATCGATCACCACCCCGCCGGTGACCCCGCCGGCGACGCCCCACGGATTCCCGACGGCAAAAACCCATTCGCCGGGGCGGAGAGCCGTCGAATCGCCGATGACCGCCGCCGGGCCCGATTCGTCGTCGAGCTCCAGCAGCGCCAGGTCGAGCCGCGCGTCATGACGGCGCAGTCGCGCGGCGGCCGTCTTCCCATCGGGCAGTCGCACGCTCAGGCGGTCTGAGCGAGCGACGTGCGCGTTGGTGACGACCCACCCGGAGGCCCACAGAATCCCGGAGCCGACGCCCTGGCGTCGATGAACGACCGTCACCAGCGAGGCGCGGGCCAGGCCGGCGACATCCGCCGCGCTGTCGGCCAGGGCCTCCAGGAAATCCTCCATCACTCTTCCTCCTCCACCGGCTCCGGCCGCTCCCCGATCGTGACCTGGAGCGACAGGGACTTTCCCCCGCGCAGAAGATCGATGGAAGAGGCCTTGCCGACGACGACCTCGCCGCTCAGCGTGGACAGCAGGTCCTCCATGTTCGTCAGGGGCTGACCCGCCATCGTGAGGAGAACGTCGCCAAGAAGGATCCCGGCCTTCTCGGCGGGACTCCCGCCTTCCACCGAGGCGACCAGCAGGCCTGTCGTCTGAGCGGAAGCCTCCACCGCCTTCGCCAGCCGGGCGGGCTGTACCCCGACACCCAGATACCCGCGGCGCACTCGTCCATGTTCCACGAGGGCCTGGGACACTCGCTGAATCGAGGAGCCGGGAACGGCCAGCGCCACGCCTCGGACCAGAGCCGAGGTGTTCATCCCCACCAGGCGCCCCCACGCGTCGACCAGGGCCCCGCCGGAGAAACCGGGGTACATCACGACATCGCTCTGAACGAAGTGATCGAGCTGTCCCCCGAAAGGCGTGCGCCACGCGCCTTCGACGGCGCTGATGATGCCCATCGTCGCCTGAAGCGCCTCGCCGGGCCGCCCGACGGCCAGCGCCAGGTGGCCGATGCGAACCTGCGCGCTCTCCGCAAGCGTCAGAGTTTTCCCGGCCTTGCGCGGCAGGCGCAGAACGGCGATGTCGGTCGCCGGGTCGCGGCCGAGCACTTTGGCGTCGACCGTCTCTCCGCCGGGCAAGCCGACGCGGACGTCGGTCCGCCGCTCGATGGTGTGATGCGCCGTCACGACCAGGTCGCCGTCGGGCCACAACAGCCCGCTCGACGGCAGGCGTCGGCGGCCTTCGACGCGGACGATGCTCTCTCCGGCGAGTTGAACCGCCGCCGCCAGGGAATCCGAAAGTTGCTCGAGTGCGTTCATGATCGCTCCTCTAAGGCTGGTTTCGACTCCAGCCTACGACGGCGCGGGGCTTGGGCGCATCCATCTTTCGGTGGATCGGCTTCCTCACTTGGGAGGGATACCGCAATGCCGATCTTCCACCTCACCCCCTTCCCCTCGCGAAGCAGCCCTGTGGGCCTCTCCGCGGACAGCGGCCGATGATGTGAAGGAACTCTGCGGAGAGGGGGTGAGGAATCTAGGGGACGGGGGAGCTCCGCTCCCCCGTCCCCTAGAAAGATCTTCCCCTCCCCCTGCATGACTCTCCGTGAGCGCGGGGACGATAACGCAGGGGGAGGGGTTAGGGGTGGGGGTGGGTTGTGCAAGTCAACTGAGGATCAGATGGCGATCAAGCCGCGCCGCAGCGCCAGGGTGACGGCCTCCGTCCGGCTCTGTGCGCCGAGCTTCTCCAGCAGGGAATTGACGTGGTCCTTGACGGTCGACTCGCGAATGCCGAGGCGGGCGGCGACGGCCTTGTTCGACAACCCTTCGGCGACCAGACCCAGAACTTCGAGCTCGCGCGGCGTGAGGTTCTCCTCGGCCTCGTCACGTCGTGGCATCGCGGACGGAAAGGGCTCGAGCGACGGATCGGAGACAGCCAGGCCTTCCAGGACGCCGGATACGGCCGCCCCCAGCGCCGCCGCGTCGATGCCGCGCGGGAGCACGGCCATCGCGCCCGAAGCGCGGGCGCGCCTGGCCTGCTCGCGTGTCGTCACCAGAGCGACAACCGCCAGGCCCAGGCTGGAAACGTCGGCCAGGTCGCGCAGGTCCGCCGTCTCCCAGCCCGGCTCCCAGAGCACAACGTCCGGTCGCGCCCGGTCGAGCGCCAGGGAGGCGGCCGCCCTGGGTTCCACCATTCCGGCGACTTCGCCCGCCGGGAGTCGCCCAATCAGATCCGCCATGGCGCGCCGCGCCAGAGGATCGTGGGAAACGATCAGAATTCGCATTCTTCGTTCACCTACCATGTTGCTGAAGAATGGAAACCGCCGTCGAACCCCCACCCCTGGCCTCGCGGAGCCTCCCGAAGGAGCTCCCCCTGCTCCCTCCTGGCTTCATGGCCCAGAGACTACTGCGGGGGGAGGGGAGGTTATTCCTGGGGGCTGGGGGAGCGAAGCTCCCTCTACCCCCCAGAGCTTATGCCCCGCGCGGAGCCGCCCGTAGCGAAGCGGAGGGCCTCTCCGCCACGCCTCTGTGCGCACCCGGACCCCGTCGGCGGAGAGGGAGTCGAGGGGTGAGGTGGGAACGGGATTCTTCAGAAGCCTCCAAGATGAGTCGGAACTGCCTCAGAGCGGCCTATGAACGAAACGTACGGTAGAACAGCGGCAGCGGCGAAACCGGTCGTCTGGAGTAGCCGACTCCTTCGAGCAGGGACTGCCCGGCTTCGGAAGCCGACCTCGGGTCCTTGGCGTGAATCGTGAAGAGTGGATCACCGGCTTTCACGCGGTCCCCGACCTTGGCATGCACCACGACCCCGACGGCGTGATCGATCGGGTCTCCCTTGCGGGCCCGCCCCGCCCCGAGCCGGACCGAGGCCTCGCCGACGGTCCTGGCATCGATCCGTTTCAAGTTTCCGTTCCGAGGGGAATGGACCTGGACAATCGTGGGCGCCCATGGCAGCAGACTCGGGTCGTCGATGACACGCAGGTTCCCGCCCTGTGCGCGCACCAGAGACCGGAACTTGGCGAAGGCGGTGCCGTCACCCAGGGCGGCGGCGATACGTCGGCGTCCCTGCCGCAGGTCCTCGGCCTTGCCGGCCAGCACGAGCATGTGCGCCGCTACCCTCAGGCAGTGCTCCCGGAAGTCGGGCGGGCCGCCGCCTTGCAGCGTCGCCAAGGCCTCGCGCACTTCGAGGGCGTTGCCGACGGCGTAACCCAGCGGTTGATTCATGTCGGAGATCAGGGCGACGACGCGCCGTCCGGCGCGACGCCCGATATCGACCATCCGCCTCGCCAGCGCCGCCGCTTCCTCGACCGTCACCATGAACGCTCCGGAGCCAGCCTTGACATCGAGCACGATGCCGCGCGCCCCGCAGGCGATCTTCTTCGACATCACCGAAGCCGCGATCAGTGCCATGGAGGGGACGGTGGCCGTCACGTCGCGCAGGGCGTAGAGCTTCCCGTCCGCCGGCGCCAGGTCGACGGTTTGGCCGCACAGGACCAGGCCGATCTCTTTCAGCTGCTGCAGGAACTGCTCGCTGGTCAATTCAACACGGAAGCCGGGGATCGACTCGAGCTTGTCGAGCGTCCCCCCGCTGTAGCTAAGCCCGCGGCCGGACATTTTCGCCACCGGCACGCCGCAGGCCGCCACGGCCGGCGACACCACCAGAGTCGTCTTGTCGCCGACTCCACCGGTGGAATGCTTGTCGACGGAATGGGGCGCCACCCGCGAGAGATCGAGCGTCTCGCCCGAGGCGACCATCGCCATCGTCAGGTCGTACGTCTCGCGGGGCGACATCCCGCGCAAAACGACGGCCATCGCCCAGGCCGAGACCTGGTAATCGGGGACCTGGCCGAGCGCGAAACCGGTCACGAAGCCCTCGATCTCTTCCCGGGAGAGTTCGAACCCGTCACGCTTGCGGGCGATGACTTCGACGGCGCGCATCGGTCGGCGTTGGGGATTATACCTGCGGGACCTTGCACTATAATCGCCCGGCGTTGAGGAGCAGTTGGAAGATGCGTACCTATGCCCACCCCCTGCCCCTCGCGAAGCAGCCCTGTGGGCCTCCCCGCATACGAGGAATGCGTTTGATAGCCACGCTTGCGGGAGGGGAGAGAACTCTAGAGAGGGCGGGGGAGGCGAAGCCACCCCCGCCCTCTCTAGAAGACACCTCCCTCCCCCTGCCCTTGAGGTTCGGAAGCACGACCCGCTGATGCAGGGGGAGGGATACAGGGTGGGGGTTGAAGACCAGCCCCCATCCGCGTTTGCCGCGTGAGGCCGCCGTGACGAAAGCCGACTGGATCCTCAAGAACGCCACCGTCGTCACCATGGACGGCGAAGATCGCCTCTTTCCATCCGGCGCCGTCGCCGTCCGTGGGGATTCGATCGTCGGTGTCGGCCCCCAATCGGAGATCGCGGCAGCCTTCGAAGCCGCCGAAACCCTCGACTGCCGCGGCCAGGTGCTGATACCCGGGCTGGTCAACGCCCACACCCACGTCCCGATGACGCTGCTGCGCGGGTTGGCCGACGACCTGCGCCTCGATGTATGGCTGCTCGGCTACATGATGCCGGTCGAGCGCGAGTTCGTTTCGCCCGATTTCTGCCGCCTGGGAACCCTGCTTGCCTGTGCCGAGATGATCCGCGGCGGCGTCACCTGCTTCGCCGACATGTATTACTTCGAGGACTCCGTGGCCCAGGCCACGACCGACGCCGGGCTGCGTGGGCTGTGCGCCCAGACCGTCCTCAAGTTCCCCTCCCCGGACGCGGCCTCCTTCGAGGACTCGCTGGCCTCCGCGCGGGACTTCATCGGCCGCTGGCGCGGCCATCCCCTGATCCTGCCGGCGGTCGCCCCGCACGCTCCCTACACCTGTACGCCGGAAATCCTGCGCGCCTGCGCCGACTTGGCGATCGAGTTCGATGTGCCGCTCCATATCCACCTGTCCGAGACGGCGCTGGAGGTCGAGGGGTGGCGCGAAATGCACGGCATGCCGGTGATCCCGTGGGTCAAGAAGGTCGGCCTGCTGGAGGCGAAGGTCCTGGCGGCGCACTGCGTCCACATCGATGAGGGCGAGATCCGCACGCTGGCGCACGCCGGCGTCGGCGTGGCGCACAACCCGTCCAGCAACCTGAAGTTGGCCTCGGGTTTCGCGCCGGTGATGGCGATGCTCGCCGCCGGGCTGCCGGTCGGCCTGGGGACCGACGGTCCGTCCTCCAACAACGACCTCGACATGTTCGAGGAGATGCGTCTGGCGAGCTTCGTCGCCAAGGCGGTCAGCGGCGATCCGACGGCCCTGCCGGCGCGCCAGGCGTTGGCGATGGCGACACGCATCGGCGCCAAGGCGGTCCACCTCGACCACCTGATTGGATCGATCGAGGTCGGCAAGCGCGCCGACCTGGTGCGCATCGAGCTCGATACCCTGCACAACCTGCCGCGCTTCGAGCGCGATCCGGAGGCGGTCTATTCGCGTCTGGTGTACGCCGCCAAGCCGACCGATGTCACGGACGTCATGGTCAACGGCCGCTGGCTGATGCGCGAGCGGGCGCTGCTGACGGTGGAGGTCGAGCCGCTGCTCGAGGCGGCCCAGGACTACGCCCGGCGTATCGACACCTTCTTGATCGAACGCGAGGGCTCGCTGCTTTCCAAGCTGGTGGCGATCGAAGGCGCCCAACAGGAAGAGTCGTACGAAGTCCAGGTGAAGGTTCGCCTCGACGACCCCGCCCGCGCGCTGGCGGCGCTCGAACGATCCCCGTTCACGGTCGTGCGCCGGGCGCACTACCACGAGTACGATACCTACTTCACCTTCGGCGACCCGGCCCAAGGGCGCCTGCGCTACCGGGAAGACGAGTTCATCGACGCCGATGACGGCCTCAGCCACGTGCGCACTCGGCTGACGCTCACCGGTCCGGCCGCCGAACGCGAGTACGACAACTCCGTTCTGCTCTCGCGCTCGCGTTTCATGGCGAACGCCACGCACAGCCTGCGCTTCTACCGCGAGTACTTCGCCCCCGACGACGAGACCGAGGTGGAGAAAGACCGCCAGCGATGGCTGGTGCGGTACAAGGACGTCGAGTTCTTCGTCAATCTGGACCGCGTGATCCAGCCAGAGCTGGCCGGGGACTACCTGGAAGTCAAGAGCCGCACCTGGTCGCGGCGCGATGCAGAGGTCAAGGCCGGACTCATCCTGGAAATCCTGCGCTCCCTCGGCGCTCATGGCGCGGCGCCAGTGACGCAGGATTACCCGGACTTGGGAGTCTGAGGGAGAAGGCTGACCCTCACCCTTCACCCTTTCCCGCTTTGCGGGCGAGGGGCCGGGGGTGAGGGTGGCTCCCGGCATATCCGGTCAACCGGAAGAAAAAGACCGACCCGGATTTACCGGGCGGTCTGTGTGATCTCGTGGGAGATTCGGGGTGCGGGCGGGGCGGCGGGTCTACTGGACCGACCGTCCGCCGTCGTGCGACCCGGGGCGAGGTCAGTCCATGGCCTGCAGAATGAGTTTCCCCCGTGTGTGCTTGCCTTCGATCATGTTGTGCACTCTGCCGACCTCGGAGAGCGGGAAGGTGCCGGACACATGCGGCCTGACGGTCCCCGCGTCCACGAGCGCGCCGAGTTCGGTCAGCGTCTTCCCAATAGGGGGGTTGGCATAGACCATCGCCTGCCGCACACCGTAGGACTCGGCCGTCTCCTGCGACGGGGGTTGAACGGTCGAAACGAGGATACCGCCCTTCTTGAGGGTCTTCCAGGAGCGCTCCTGCGTGTCGCCGCCTATGATGTCGAGAACAACGTCGACGTCGTGCGCCTCGGACTCGAACGGGGTGGTGGCGTAGTTGATGATGTGATCGACCGGAAGCTCTCGCAGGAAGTCGATGTTCTTGGAGGCCGTCCCGATCACCTTGGCGCCGCGCCACTTGGCCAACTGAGTCGCGACGTGGCCGACGCCTCCGGCGGCGCCATGAATGAGGACGGTTTGGCCCGGAGCCAGAGCCGCAAGCTCGAAGAGGGCCTGCCACGCCGTCAGGGCAACGTGGGGCAGCGCGGCGGCCTGGGCGTGGTCTAGCGAGGCCGGCGTGGCGGCTACATCGGAGACGGGAAGAACGGCGTACTCGGCGTTCGTCCCGTCCCGGCTTACCCCTCCGCGACCGTAGACGGACGCGCCGAGCGCGAACGTGTTCGCCCCGGGGCCCAGCGCCTCTATCGTGCCGGCGACATCGGTCCCCAGAACGAGAGGGAAGCTGGGCTGGAAGTAGCCTGCCAGGTAGCCCGCCCGCAGGGCACAGTCAAACGGATTGACGGTGGTGGCATGTACCCGGACCAGAACCTCGTCGGGGCCCGGCTCCGGGCGCGGCGCGTCCTCGTAGTGGAGCACATCCGGCCCGCCGTATGCATGGATACGGACCGCTTTCATTGTGGGCATTTCGGGTCTCCATGGTGTGATTTGGAGACCGGATTATACATGGGGGACGCGGATGGCTCCGGAGCGGTGGACCCACTCCGAGAAGCCCGGCAGCCGGGCTGGATCACGGTTGCCGGCCTACTGAGAAACTCGCATGTCGAGACGATCGTGTCGTACGAAGGACGGGACGTACAGCCGCTCCTGGCAGATGACGAGACCTTTTCGGGGCGGTTCGTCCCCGGCGTTCCATAGCCTCGGCTAACCTCTTCCTCGATCGGCGAGGAGCGTGGCGAGGAAGACGACGTAGACGGCCAACGCCGCCAGGGCCAGAGCGTTGGCGACGGCCGCGGGGCCGGACGCCCACAGATAACAGGCCAGCGCCAGGAGCAGCCAGACCGCCGAATGGAACCAGCGCAGGATGATGTGGACGACGGCCGACCGGGGCGGACCAGTGCGGTCCGGCTTGGGCTTGGGCCACTTGAAGTAGTAGGCGACGGCGACAGCCAGGCACAGGATGGCCCATGCCTGAAAGGGGAAGCCGAGGAAGGTTTCAGACACGCGTTGTTCCCTCGCGGCTCATCCTGGATATTCGGTCAGCGAAACTCCCACAACCGCGCCGGGGAAGCGACCTCGCCATTGTCTCACACGCCAAGTCGTCTAAGCCGGGCGGCAAGCGCGCTCTACTGACTAAGCGCCGAGTAGATTTCGCGCAAGAAGGAGCTGGGCTTGGCAGCGATCTTCTCGGTCGAGGCGAAGCCGCAGCGAAGCGCGAGCTCGCGCCACTTGCCGAAGGAGATCGGGAAGGGCACCCACGGGTTGCCTCGATCGGCGGCGTATTCGATCAGGATGAGGCGCCCGTTTAGCTTCAGGAGATCCCGCACTGCCCTGACGATCGGCTCCTTCTCTTTGTGGAAGTGGAGTGAGTTGGCCATCACGACCCCGTCGAGAGGCGGCAGGTCGAGCGGTTGGGTGAAGTCGGCGATCATGATTCGGAGTTCCTGGCCTGGAAACCGGGCGCGGCAGCGCCGGCGCAGTTCCGAAAGGGCATGCCTGTCCGTGTCGACCGCGTGAATGATGGACTGCGGTTCAAGCAGGTCCGCCAGCGCCAGCGTGAAGGCGCCTGTGCCGCAACCCAGGTCGGCCCAGACCCCACTTGGCGAGCCGACTCCCCCGCGCAGAAGGTCCACGTGGTCCTTGTGGTTCATGGCATCAGATCAGCACTCGCCTTAGGACTGACGCGAAACCCTAGGCCCCCAGGAAGCGCCCTAGGAGAGTCTGGATTGCCCAGACAGTTACGGGAAGAAGAAGTGCGGCGACCACGGCCCGTAACGCACCGGGCTGCCAGGGCCAGGTCGGAATCCTGCGCAGCGCGTTCTGTTCGATCTCCAGCGTGGCGACCGCCTTGTTGAGGTCGTCCATGTGGAGCAGACGGCCGCTGTCCATTCGCCGATGCAGTTCGCGGGTGGCGCCCTCGAAGCGTGTCGACGCGTTCGCCAGCCGCGCCTCCTTCTCTTGCACAAGACGGCGGTGGGCTCCCCAGAGCGGCCAGGCGAACGTCGTCACGGCGATGGCAACGAAGACCAGCGAAATGCCGATCTGGATGGCGTTGGACAGGTTAGCGGGATCCGTGATGGCCTATAGCCCATAGACGAAAGCGATCACGCCAAGAGCGGTGTAGGCGCCGGGGAGGGATAGCGCGTACAGCGACTGCAGCTGGTAGATGTTGATGCGGGCGTGCGTCGTATAGATCCGGCTGACCTGCACCAGCTGATGGACGGTGTGATAGAGAAACAGGGGAATGAGCACATTGACGGGGATGAATACGATCAGCACAGATGCAGTGGACAGGGGAGTGCCGGCCGTTCCAGCCAGGAAACCCACAGTTGACCCCCTGGCCGGGTCGCCCAGCAGGGCGGCGGCGGTGAAGACGACGCCGGCGAGCGTGGCAAGCAGGGCCTGGCGCCGAGGGAGCGTTGTCACTTGATAGGCAAGTGTGTCGAATGTCGATCGGTCCTTGACGGAAGACCGGGCCCCTGCTTTGGCGAGTGACAGAAGAGGTCGGAACGAGGCAATGGCGGAACCGGCGGCCCGGTCGAGGTAGTGCATGAGGCCCAGGAAATAGGGCAGGCTGAACGCGATAAACGCGTGCTGGCCATTGAAGGTCCACGGTGGGTAGGCTCCCTCGAGCCACTGCACGACGCTGATTTCGAGGATCATGGCGACGGCGAGGAGCAAGTAGAACCCCCAGGCCGGCCCGGGCAATCGGTCGACCAAATCGGTGAATCGGTCGAACCAACTCGGAGGATACGGGCGGACGAAGCTCCCCCCGGCAGGTGGCGAAGGCGTCTTGGAGCTGCGTCGTTTTGTCATTCACGCTCTCTTTCGAGGGCCACGGGCGATCAGGATGGCGCGCTGCTCTAGGAGTCTACTATTCCTGCCTTGGTTTGATTCAGGTTGGAGGAAACGTGGGGATGCGATGCCGCGGTGAAATGATCCGCCCTGGAAGCGCTCACAAGCATGACTCAGGCGAGCGGGACAACAAGATTTCGTCATTCCCGCGGAGGCGGGAATCCAGAGTGATGGCGCCAAGCCTGGGCCACCGCCTCCCCTCCGGGATGCGAAGCGCGATTCGCGGGGGTGACAAACTATCGTGCATATGATGCTCGTGCTTCAGGTCGCCCCACACGTCCGCCGCGATCCGCAGGAAAGGCTCAGGGCCTGCCCTGGCGGTCACCCGGCTTCGCGGACGACCTCGATGACGATGTTCCCCTTCTTCTGCTCTGTCTCGGCGTAGCGGTGGGCCTCGACGATCTCGTTAAGCGAGAACCGCCGGTCGATGACGGGTCGCAGCTTCCCGGCCTCGATCAACTCGCTGAGGAAGGGCAGGTCTTCCTTCGATCCGCCCTCCACCCCGAAAGTGACCTTCTTGCTGCTCGTCATCGAAGTCCACAAGCCGCGGATGAGGTGGGACGTCTGAGGGTTGGCGAGGAGACAGCGCCCCTTGGGGCGAAGCGCTTGAAGGTGGCGGGAGAGCGGGACTCGGCAAACGACGTCGAAGATCAGGTCATAGGCCTCGCCGCCCGAGGTGAAGTCCTTCTTGGCGTAGTCGATGACGTGATCTGCGCCGATCGAGCTCAGCATGTCCAATTTTCCCGCGCGGTCCACGGCTGTGACCTCGGCCCCGAAGACCTTGGCCAGCTGCACGGCAAAGGTGCCGAAGCTGCCTCCCGCGCCGATGATGAGGACCTCCTGTCCGCGCTGGATGTTCCCTTTGCGAAGGAACCTCAGGGCCTCGCTTCCTCCGTAGGGGACGGGGGCCGCCTCCGTGTACGTCATATCGGCAGGAATCTTTGCCAGCGCGCCGCCCTCTGGCTGTTCGCGCAGGCAGATGTACTCGGCATGCGCGCCAAGGCCGATCCCGGTCGTCCCAAAGACCCGGTCGCCCGGCGCGAACGACGTCACGTCCTTGCCGACGGC
>CAYUWF010000077.1:0-1538 GCA_964448245.1 uncultured Anaerolineaceae bacterium
CGACGTCGAGCGATGGCCGCGCCTCTTCGCCGGAGAGATCGGTACGCCTCCGCTTGTCTGTCATCAGACCTTCGGTTGGGATTCCCCGGAAGGCGATCCCAGCGCGGCGGAAACGTTTGTGGCGCACGGATTCCGTCTGCTTCGCAGTACCGTAACGGAGAACCAGATCCTTTGCCGCGAGCAAGGGCGCGCGGAAGCCGGCAACCGTTTCTTCAAGGAAGCCGAGATGGCGCGTTACCGAAGAATGGCGCAGGCCGGGAGGGGCGCCTGGTTCGGGGCCTTCCTCGGGACCGTGCGTCGCCGATCTCGGCATCTTTCACACCGGCGATCTCGGCCGATTCCAGTCGGTCGAGACCTATTCGGCCCATCGACGCCGCGGCTCCGCTGGAACCCCGGTCTACCGGGCGGCCCGCCATGCCTTGGCGTACATGGGGGTGGGGACCCTAGTCCTGGTAGCCGACGCCGGCTCGCCGGCGGAGCGTCTCTATCGGTCGGTGGGCTTCCTCCCGTCCGAGCAGGAGGTCGCTCTGGAGCGCTGGGAGCCTGACGAGGCCGGGCCGCACCGCGGCCAAAATGGGTCTTGAAGGATGGCTTCGGCCATGGTAGGATTTCGGCAAGGTAGCATGTAAGTTCAGTCAGGAAGTCGAAGGACCAAGGCCTGGGCTGAAGCTAGCTCGGGCCGGTTTGTTACACCGCCGGCGTTGCCTGGGCTCCCGACCTCCGAAGAACAAGCAGGCACCTAATCTGTATTTGCCTGGGAGGCAAAAGCAATGTCGGATCGGATTGAGGGAACGGTCAAGTGGTTCAACAGCGGAAAGGGGTACGGGTTCATCGCTCGCGAAGGTGGCGAGGATGTCTTCGTGCACTATTCCTCCATCCAGGGTGACGGTTTCCGCAACCTGGAGGAGGGCCAGCGCGTGGAGTTCAACATCGTTCAGGGCCCGAAGGGGCTGCAGGCCGCCTCGGTCACACTCCTCTAACCCATCCCCGAGACCCGAAACCGAGAAGCCCCCGCGTGCGGGGGCTTCTTCTTTCCTTGGGAGGCGTCGGAGGCGCGCGGCGGCCCCACGCGGTCGCTCAGGGCTGCATCAGTCCGATGAGGCGTCCCTGGCGGATGGCGTGGCGCAAACCATCGACAGTGACCTCGTCGACGAAGCTCTCGCTGTCCTGCCCGTAGCCGGCCGCCAGGCGGCCCTCATCGATCGACAGGATCACATCGAAGGCGCCGGGTGCATTGGAGGCGATGGGCGCGGGTCCCTCGCCTCGCGCCGGAACCAGGACCAGCTGGCCCGCCTCGTTGTCGGGATCGCCGCGGGCGATGCCATAGGCCAGTCGACTCCCCGAAGGCGCATAGGCGCCCGCCCCTGCCTGGCCTTACTCGGCGAAGGCGGGGAACCCCGTTTCGGCGCTGGTCGCTTGTTTCGTTCAATCACCCCGACAAACTCGCCGCAAGCACCGACCGCGAAGGCGCCGTCCAGCGTCAGGTCGGTCCAGCAGGGCGCCGAGACTTCCGGCACGACGGGAGCAAGAGGCGTGAT
>CAYUWF010000077.1:1638-11037 GCA_964448245.1 uncultured Anaerolineaceae bacterium
GGTCGGTCCAGCAGGGCGCCGAGACTTCCGGCACGACGGGAGCAAGAGGCGTGATGGCGCCGGTTTCCGCATCGTAGCGGTACAGGTTCGACCAGCCAAAGAACAGAATGTAGCCGCCGATCCCCGTCACCTGCCAGGAAAACACCAGATCCCCATCCGGCAGCCACGTGACCGGTTCGAGGACGTGGTACTCAGGGTGTCGTCCTGGGCGTTGGTCTGGGCGATCAACGCGGGGGCCGTACCGTCGACAGCGGCGATCCAATGCTGGCTGAAGGGCGGACCGCCGGCCCACGACGTCTGTGTCCATGCAATGCGCCAGTCGTCGTCGGACACGGAAAAAGCCAGAGAGCTCGGCTCGCTCGACCGGGTGAAGTCCAAGTCGACGACCTCCGAAGCCGTGACGCGACGCACGACCTGGCCGGGTTCGGCTCCGCCGCCGGCGACGTAGTAGATAGCGTTGCCGACGACCTGGGCCGTGTTTGGCCGCGCCCACGACAATCCTTCGGCGGAGCGGGTGCCCGCCAGCGTCCCGTCGAGTCTGTAGAGAAGGAACACGGGCTCGCGATATGTGAGGACGAGGGGTTCAGGCGGCGGAACGGTCGAGGAGGGGGCGGTCGGCGCCATCTCCGTCGACGGCACCGAATTTGGCGGCAGCCCCGAGGCCGGCAGGGTCCCTCCGAGGCTGCAGGCCAAGACCGCCAGGCCGACGGCCATCGTCACAAGAACCATCATTCCGCGTCGGGTCGCCATCACAGCCCTCCCGTCGTTCCACGCAGACAGACCGCTGCGTTCCTGCTTTCTGCTCAGCCAAAGAGAAGCAACCATAGCGGCTCGCCGACCCTCGGGCAACCGCACCCCTGCAGTTCCCTGCCATCTCGCCTGCGGTCAATCGGATAGACTCGGTCCGATCTGATACTCGGCCAACACGGAATCCGCGAGCCCGATCATGCCCTCCCAACCCGGTTTCCTGCGCAAGACCGGCCTGCCCGGGACGTTCTGGCTGCTGTGGGTCGGGACGATCGTCAACCGTCTCGGTGGATTCGTCATTCCGTTCCTGACCCTGTACCTGACGGGGCCGCGCGGGCTGCCCATTGGCCAGGCGGCATTGATCGTGTCCTTCTTCGGAGGCGGGTCGTTTATTGCCAGCCTGGTCGGAGGCGACCTGGCCGACCGGCTGGGCCGCCGCCCGGTGATGCTGCTCAGCTTCCTGGTGGCGCCTCTGGCGATGATGACCGTCGGATTGGCGCGCAGCCTGCCGCTGATCGGAGTCGCCACGCTCGTCCTGGGTTTCTTCACCGATCTCTACCGGCCGGCGGTCAGCGCCGCCATCGCCGATATCGTCCCGTCGCCCGACCTCCCGCGCGCCTACGGCTACCTCTACTGGGCGATCAATGTCGGCGCCGCCATCGCCCCCGTGGCCGCCGGGCTTCTGGCGCGGACGAACTACCTGCTGCTCTTCCTGGGCGACGCCCTGACGACGTTCCTCTTCGGCCTGATCGTGCTATGGGGCGTGCGCGAAACGCGGCCGGCGGAATTGGAAGGGCGTGCCTCCTTGCCGGTGGGCGAACGGGTGCGGGCGCTGTGGGCCGAGCCGGTTCTGCTGGCCTTCACCGGTCTGGCCCTGGTTTTCGGGACGATCTACGCGCAGGGGCACGTCACGCTGCCGGTCGACATGAGCGCCCATGGACTGACCCCGGAGCAATACGGCCTGGCGGTGGCGCTCAATGGTGCGCTGATCGTCGTGCTCGGCATCCCGGCTAGCAACGCCGCCCCGCGCTGGCCGCGGTTCCGCGCTTTGGCGGTGGCCGGCCTGCTGTTGGGGATCGGCTTCGGCCTGCCGGCGATCGTGACGACCTTCACCGGCTATGCCGTGAGCGTGGCGATCTGGACGCTGGGGGAGATCTTGGGTGCGACGGTGGCGCCGGCGGTGGTTGCCGACCTGGCGCCGGTCGACAAGCGAGGGTTGTACCAGGGCGTGTTCGGCGCGGCCTGGGGCCTGGCGTTCCTCACCGGCCCGGTGCTCGGCGGGTGGATCTATCAGACTCGCGGAGCGCCGGCACTGTGGATGACCTGTCTGCTGGCGGGCATTCTGCTTTTTTTCGGCTACCTGGCCTTGGGCCGCGTGGCACAACGGCGGATGGCGCATCTGGGCAGCGTGGACGGGGCCGCGGCCTGACCCGGAGCGCGGCGGACTAGAGGCCCGGGTGGGAAGTCCCTTCCGGACCAAAGCCTAGGGATGGCACCTGTCAAGGCGCCTCGGACAGGGGCAGTTCCGCGGGATCGGACGGTCCAGCGAGGGCTAGAAACGCACACTTTGTCCCACCGGAGCCCGCGGGAGAGGTTTCTCGCCGGCCCTTTAGGCGGCCGCGGGCTCGGCCTCGCCCACCGGCTCGGCCGCCAGCCGCTGCCGGGTCCGCGAGTCGAGCACCAGGAACCCGGCGATGGCGACGGCCGAGAGGATCCCGCATAGGTACCATACCAAGTTCGGGTTGTAGTTGTCGAGCAGGTAGCCTCCGCCCGAAGGCCCAAGCATGGCCGAGATCACCCACGACGCCCCGAAGATCGCCATGTACCGGCCGCGCATATCCTCGGGGGCCAGCCGTGCCACCAGCGCACTCGACGTGGGGATCACGATCATCTCGCCAAAGGTGATGGCCACCATGGCGATGGCGAAGAGAACATACGCGCTGACAAAGCCGTACATCGTGAAGCCGATGGCGTAGAGCACCGTGCCCGCCGCCATGAGCGGCAGCGCACGATAGGGGCGCAGGCGACGCGTCAGCCAGATCTGATACATGACGACGATGACCGCGTTCATGCTCATCAGATAGCCGTACCCATTGGCCGGCACGTCGTGCACATCGAAAAGGTAGACGGAGAGCGTGGTGTACATCTGGATGTAGACCAAGTTCATCAAGGCCGAGACGGCGAGGAAGGCCACGTAGACCTTATCGTGGAGGACGGTTCCGTACCCTCGGAACGTTTGGACGATCGACTCGTGGTCTTCCATCTGGAGGGTACTCGGCCGAGTCTCGGGAATCAACCGAACGACAATGATCGCGGCGATGAGGCTCGTGATGCAGTCGACGACGAAGATCCAGAAAAAGGACTGCGCCGCCAGGATCCCCCCCAGCGACGGACCCACAATCCAGGCTAGATTGGCGGCGACGCGCAGGACGCCAAAGCCCTCCGTGCGCTTTCTCTCGGGGAGAATGTCGACGACCGCCGCCTCCCGAGCCGGCCCGGCGATATCGGAGAGGAGGCCCACAAAGATCACCAGGAGCAGGACACTCGCCAGCGTGGAGGCCAACCCCAAGAGCAGACTGCTCAGGGCGCTCACGACCAGGCCGAAGACCATGATCGACTTCCGGCCGAAGCGGTCCGCCAAAGCGCCGCCCAGGATGCTGCCGACGAAGGACGACAGGGCGAACACGGCAAAGAGAAGGCCGGCCTCGGTCATCCCTACGCCAAACCGCTGGGTGATGTAGAGCGCGAAGAACGGCCGGAAAGCCGTGGATCCGATGGTGTCGATGAACGACGCCCCGACCAGCACCCAGAAGTTCCGCGGGTAGTCGTGATAGGTGGACCGCAGGCGGTCGATCATGATTGTGGGAATCCGCTGCCGCTGCTCCCGCTGACGGACGTCCCCGCCGGAGACTGCTCTCCCCCTGGGGAAGGCAAGCGCGATTCGTCGCGGGAAAGACATCGGCCGCGGCGGACGGCGGCCGAGGACCGCGGATTATACCGCGGCGGTGTCGCTAGCCTCTCCCCAACCGGCCAAGCGATGATCTGCGACCAGAGACTCGGGCCGGTCGTTGAGCCCACGTCCGGTGGGCATCCACCGGCTGTTCTGTGTGTACAATTCCCGGGTTGGCGCTGGTTTCGTGGCCTTCCCGCGATGAGTATCGACCAGGATCCTTCGAACAGTCGCTGGAGATCCTTCCAACGATGGGAGTGGCTGGTGGCCGTGATGTTGCTGGCCGCACTTGCCCTCCTCGCCTACGCGCCCTTCCTCCGGCAGCTGGGCTTCTACCGCGACGACTGGTACGTCCTCTGGGCGGGTGCCGTTCACGGAACGCAGAGTATCATCGAGCTCTTCTCGATCGACCGGCCGATCGTGGGGCAAGTCTTCGCCCAGACCTATGCCTGGTTCGGCGACCGGCCTCTCGCCTGGCAGATCTACTCTCTCAGCCTCCGCTGGTTGGGCGCGGTGCTCACCCTGGTTCTGTTGCGCAGCGTGTGGCCCGCTCGCAAGCTGGCCACGACGGCGGCCGCCGCCCTGATGCTGCTCTATCCGGGGTTCCTGCAGCAACCCAATGCCATGACCTTTTCGAATCAACTGACCACCTACACGGCGGCCATCCTCTCGATCACGTTGACCGTGCAGGCGGCGCGGTCGAGACGCGTGTGGGTCCAAATCGCCCTGACGGCGGCGGCGCTCCTGACGGCCCTGTTCTATCAACTGCTCTACGAGTACATGATCGGACTCGAGGTCGGGCGCCTCCTTTTCCTTTGGCTGATGGCCCCGGCCAGACAGCCGACCGCCCGTCGGGTGCGCTGGGCACTGCTCCGCTGGCTGCCGTACGCCGTCCTCACGCTCCTTCAGCTGCTTTGGCGCTCGTCCGTCTTTCACAGCGAGCGTGGCGCCACCGACTTGGCGGGAATATCTCAGGCCTATCTCGGCGAGCCGCTCCGGCTTCTCGTGCAACAAGCGATGGAGCTCTTCAAGGACATGGCCGACATCCTGGTGGTCGGGTGGGGTCTTCCTTACTATCAACGCTCCAGCAGCGCCGAACTTCGGCCGATGGTCATGGCCCTGCTCCTCGCCGCGGTCGGTGTGGCGGCCGGCCTCGGATACGCGTGGTGGGTGCGCCGGTACCCTTCCTCGGAAGCAATATCGCCCCCGGAAAACCCAGAGGGGGACGGACGACAGATGGCCCTCGCCGGCGGCGTGCTGCTCTTGCTCGGTCAGGTCCCTTTGGTCTTCGCCTTCCGCGACGTCCGCTGGGGCAACGGCTACGACCGCTACACCCTCCAGGCCACTCTGGCCGCTTCCATGGTTACGGTTGGTCTGCTATGGGCCTTCACCCGTCCGGCGCTGCGTCGATGGATTCTGATGGGACTCGTGGCGTTGGCGCTTACCACACACTACCTGAACGGCAGGCACTGGGCGAACTTCTGGGAAGCCCAGCAACAACTCTGGTGGCAGCTTTCCTGGCGCGCTCCGCAGATGGAGCCGGGCACGGTGCTTCTGGCCGAGCTCCCGGTCGACGGCTACTTCGAGGACTATGAGGTGTGGGCGCCGGCCAATCTCATCTACTATCCGACGTCCCCCGAGATCCCCATCGCCGCCGAGATCTTCACCCAGGCGACGGCCGAGAAGGTGCGCCTGGGAGTCCGCGACCTCCGCGGGATGCGCGAGATCATCGGCTTCCCGCGCGACTACAATCGGGTGCTCGTCGCCAGCCGTCCCACCGAAGCTTCCTGTGTCCACGTCCTCGACGGGCGCCGTCCCGAGTTCCCGGTCGGGGCCGACGGCCTTGTCCGCAACATCGCTTCGCATTCCGATCAGGGTCTGATCGACATCACAGAATTGCCGGCGCGGGAGCTCCCGGCCCTTTTCGGGCCGGAACCCACCCACGGCTGGTGCTTCTACTATCAGCGCGCCTCCCTGGCGCGCCAGCGCGGGGACTGGGACGAGGTCCTCCGCCTCGGCCAGGCCGTCGAAGAGAAGCGCTATCGCCCTTTTGACCGCTCGGAGTGGATGCCCTTCCTGGAGGGGTACGTGGCCGCCGGCCAGCTCGATCTAGCGGCCGAACTCGCCTCACGCATCGGCTATGTGGGGGCGATCCGCCACGGGATTTGTGATGAGGTCGCCGATGTCCCATCGCCAGGGATGTCTCCCGAAGAGCACGCCGACCTGATCCGCCTGCTGTGCCAATGAACTCTCGGCACGGGGCAGGACGGTGGGCCAGCCCTTGGCTGGGGACTTGCCCAAAGAAGCCCTACGGGATCCATCGATGAGCACAGCGGGACGAATCCCGTACCTCATCGCCGGTCGCCAGCGTTGAAAGCGGTCGAGGTGCGCAACCCGGCCACGGATGAAGTGCTGGCGCACGTGCCGCTCTCGGGAGCGGCCGAGGTCGAGGCGGCCGCGGCGGCCGTCGGGGCCGCGTTCGCCGAATGGCGCCGCGTCCCCCCGACCGCGCGTGGTCAACCGCTGTTGCGCCTCAAAGATCTGCTCGAAGCGCGCCTCGAGGAGTTGGCGGCGTCGATCCCGCAGGAAAACGGCAAGACCCTGGCCGAGGCGCGCTGCAGCGCGCCGTCGAGCAGGCGATCGAGCTGTTCAAACCGTGGCCGATACGGCAACATGGCCTGCCTGTTCACGCGCATCGGCGAGGCGGCGCGGGTTTTCCGCCATCGGGTCGAAGCGGGGAACATCGGCATCAACCTGGGCGTGACGGCGCCGATGGCCTTCTTCCCCTTCAGCGGCTGGAGGCCCCTTCTTCGGCACACTTCACGGCCAGGGCCGTCACGCCGTGGAGTTCTTCTCCCAGACCAAGGTGGTCATCCAGCGCTGGCCGAAGCGTTGGTCGCGCGTCTTCTAGCGGCAGTCCGGCGCTCGATTCGGGGTTAGTCCCCGCCCTCATCGCTGACGGGCGTAAGACTCCCGCTTGCGCAAAGTGCGCGCCCTCCTCGGCCGCGGACACTTCGGCTACGGCCACGGGAGTAACGCCGGAGCCCAAGATGGAGGGTGGCCTCCGCTCACACCGTCCCGGTGTCCTTCCGGGAGGGCGGCCATTGCGAGGGGAGTGCGCGCCCCTCGCTCCGCTCGGGGTGCTGCGCGAGGGCCAGCTATCGCGCAGCCTCCCGAAGCGAAGCGGAGGGATTGGCCCCCTGCCGTCCCCCCTTTGGAGGGGGACGATAAGGGCGTTGAGACCTTCGAGCGATGGCCGAAGGGTTGGTCGCGCCCGTTCTAGCCCGGCGCCATCTCACTGCCCAGCCTGGCACGGGAGGCCTCCACATTCGGCGAGGCGCGCCCGACCGGCGACGCCGCACAAAAGAAGAAGCCCCCGGAGTTCCGGGGGCTTCTGGTTCTGGTCGCCGTGGGTCTTACAGGACCACGACGCTGGCGGCCGCGGGGCCCTTGGCCCCCTGGGTGATCGAAAATTCCACCCGCTGGCCTTCTTCCAGGTTCTTGTAGCCCGTGCCTTCAATGGCGGAGTGATGGACAAAAACGTCGTCACCGCCCTCGCGGGAGATGAAGCCGTAGCCCTTCCCGCCATTGAACCACTTGACCGTACCTTGAATTCGATCGGACATGTCGTTGCCTCCTTGGGCAAGAGAGTGGTAGTTGCTTGTTCCCCTGGAGGTCGACTTTTCCGGCATTCCGGATTAAAGCAGACGGCCCGAGCCGCATTGGCTCAGGCCGAAGTCCTTCGAACTCCCGTCAGAACTGCAATGCTACCTTGCCATTCATACTACCAGTTTTCGCCAGATCTGTCCAGGGCGCCAAGGGGCCCAGGCTCGGCGCCACCCAGGGAGGATTCACGTCTCCCGACAGGCCAGAGAAGTGTGGTATACTGGCGGCCAGCGAAACAGGATCGGCCCCACCACCGCTCCAGTATCCGGAGCGGTATTTTCTTGTGGGCGGTCCATACGAAAAGGATAGGAAAACAAGAAGAATGAGTTTTGAGCAGTTCAAGATAGATGAGTCGCTGAAGCGCGCCGTGCACCGGCTGGGCTACGAGGCCCCGACACCGATCCAGGCGCAGGCCATTCCACCGGCGTTAGAAGGACAGGATGTTTTGGGCATTGCCCGCACCGGAACCGGCAAGACGGCCGCGTTTATCCTGCCTTCGCTTCAACGCCTGATGGCAGGTGCCGAGCCCGGCCAGGCCGGGGTGGCCCGGGGGCGCACGCCCGAGCGCAAACGAAGCCTGCGCATGGTCGTGCTGGCCCCCACCCGCGAGCTGGCGATGCAGATCACCGAAGACACCCGCCAACTGGCGCAGTACACCGACGTGCGCGTCTGCGCCGTCTACGGCGGTGCCCCACTGGGCCGCCAGTCCGAGCAACTCCGTAAGGGTGTCGATATGGTCGTCGCCACGCCCGGCCGGCTGATGGATCACATGGACCGCGGCAACGTGCGCTTCGACGCCTTGCAGATCCTGGTGCTGGACGAAGCCGACCGCATGCTCGACATGGGCTTCCTGCCCGACATCGAGACCATCGTGCGGCGCATGCCCGCCGAGCGTCAGACGATGCTCTTCTCGGCGACGATGCCCGCCCCGATTCTGTCCTTGACGATGCGCTTCATGCGCAAGCCGGTGCGGGTCGAGATCGACAACGCCCGCCCGCCGGAGGCTCTGCACCAACAGCTCTACCCGGTGCCGAAGCACCTCAAGGTGCAACTCCTCGTGGCGCTCCTGCGCGAGGCGGCGGTGGAGAGCACGCTGGTCTTCACTCGCACCAAGCAGGACGCCGACGTCGTGGCGCGTAAGCTGCGCGAAGCCGGCCTATCGGTGGCGGTGATGCACGGCGACTTCCGCCAGAAGGAGCGCGAGCAGGCGCTGGAAGGCTTCCGCTCCGGCAAGTTCAGCATTCTGGTGGCGACCAACATCGCCGCCCGTGGGCTCGATATCGAGGGTATATCGCACGTCATTAACTACGACGTGCCGGAGGAGGCGGAGGACTACGTCCACCGCATCGGACGCACGGCGCGGGTGCAGGCCGAGGGCGTGGCCTGGACGCTGGTGACGCCAGAGGACGAGGGCGACATCGCCGCCATCGAGTACCTGCTGGGTGAGAAGATCGAGCGCCTGCGTCTGCCGGGCTTCGACTACGACGTCCCGATGCCGGACTGGGCCAAGCCTTCGGCCCGCTCGATCCAGCGCGCCGCCGTGAGCGGACAGGGAACGATCGCCCGCTGGAAGGCATTGACGCGTTGAGGGCGGGCGACTGAGCCCGCTTACCGAACTCCCTTCGTAGGCAAAACTAGCCACTTCCCGAGCGGAGCGTCCCGCCGAAGGTCCCCGGAGCGGAGCGAAGGGGGTAGCTCTTGCGGAGGGACGCGGTGACGACGGGAACAGACTCCGGGTAACGGAGCTCTCCGGGCGCGCAGACAAACCCCAGCCGCGTTCTCGCCCCAGCGGCACAAGACTTCTTGCAGCATCGTCAAACGCAAGACTACTTCTACCGCAACACGACAACCCACCTCGGCGGCGGACCCTTCGGCTACGGCCACAGGAGTAACGCCGCAGCCCAAGATGGAGCGTGGCCTCCGCTCAGGGCGGCCATTGCGGTCCCTCGGCTACGCCTCGGGATGCTTCGCGAGGGACTATAGGGGGTGAGAGAGAAGAGGACCGTTTGAGACCGCGTTGTGCCCCGGCCTGGAGG
>CAYUWF010000078.1:0-10969 GCA_964448245.1 uncultured Anaerolineaceae bacterium
GGGCAGGCGGGCGAGACCGTCCTGCGGGTGGGCTATTCTCCCAACATTACGCACGCCCAGGCCTTGATCGGCCTGGCGCGGGGCGATTTTCAAGACGCCCTCGGGCCGCAGGTCCGGATCGATGCGATCCAGTTCAACGCCGGACCCTCGGTGATCGAGGCGCTCTTCGCCGGCGAGATCGACCTGTCCTACGTCGGGCCGAACCCGGCGATCAACGGCTTCGTTCGATCGCAGGGAGAAGCGCTGCGCATCATCGCCGGTGCGACCAGCGGCGGGGCGGCTTTCATCGTCCGCCCCGAGGCCGGGATCCACGCGCCGTCGGACCTGCACGGCCGCAAGCTGGCCACGCCGCAGCTCGGAAACACGCAGGATGTCGCACTGCGCAACTACCTGCTTTCTCAAGGATTGGACAGCGCCGAACGAGGCGGCGACGTCGAGATCGTTCCAACCGACAACTCTCTGATCCTCAACTTGTTCCGGATGGGGCAAATCGACGGCGCCTGGGTGCCCGAGCCCTGGGCCAGCCGCTTGATCGTCGAAGGCGGCGGGGAGTTGTTCCTGGATGAGCGCGATCTATGGCCGAATAGGGACTTCGTTACCGCTCATCTCGTCGCCAGCCCGGCCGTGCTCCGAGACCATCCCGACCTCGTGCGTGCCTGGCTGGCGGCCCACGTCGAGGTGACCGAGTGGGCATTGGCCCACCCGGAGGAGGCCCAGGCGCTGCTGAATACCGAGATCGAGAGGCGGACCGGAAAGCGACTCGATCCGCAGGTGCTCGTGCTCGCCTGGTCGCGCTTGCGGCCGACGTGGGATCCCATCTCGTCGTCGCTGCTCGCCTCGGCCGAGGCCGCCTATCATGCCGGCTTCTTGAAGGAAGAGCCCGATCTCTCGGGCATTTACGATCTGGCGCCGTTGAACGAAGTCCTGCTGGCGCGGGGCGATCCCGCCGTCCGCTAGGCCGGGAGACGAGGGAGGAGCCGTGCCGCGACCTCTCGGATTGCAGGTGGTCGACGTCGACAAGGTCTACCCGACGCGCGGCGGGAACCTGCAGGCTCTGGCACAGATCAGCCTGAGCGTGCCCCCCGGCGAATTCGTTTGTGTCATCGGACCCTCGGGCTGCGGCAAGACGTCGCTGCTCTATATCCTGGCCGGGCTCGAGGCGCCGACGCACGGGGAGGTCCTCGTCGACGGCCGACCGGTGGAGGGGACAGGGCCGAGCCGCGTGCTGCTCTTCCAGGAGGCCGCCCTCTTCCCCTGGCTGACGGTGGAAGACAACATCGAGTTCGGCCTAAAGATGAAGGGCGCCCCGCGCTCGACCCGCCGCGCCACCACGCAGCGCCTGCTGCAGATGGTCCACCTTGAGCCGTTCGCCGCCGCCTGGGTGCACGAACTTTCCGGCGGGATGAAGCAGCGCGTGGCGCTGGCCCGCGCCCTGGCGGTGGACCCGGCGATCATGCTCCTGGACGAGCCCTTCGGGGCACTGGACGCCATCACCCGCGAGCTGCTGCACGACGAGCTGCAGGAGCTGTGGATGCGGATGGGGAAGACGATCGTCTTCGTCACCCACAACGTGCGGGAGGCGGTCGTCCTCGGTGATCGGGTGCTCGTTTTCTCCCCGCGGCCCGGCCGCATCACGGCCGATCACCGCGTCGACCTGCCCCGCCCGCGCCACATCGACGACCCGTCCACGGCCGAACTCGCCCGGCACATCTCCGGCGGCCTGCAATTGAGCCAGGATGTCGAGCAGACCTGACGAAACCCCCCGGGCTCCGGCCCGACCGCCTCGTCGCCCGCCGCGCGTCTTGCTGCGCCGCGCCACGTTCCTGCTGGCGGTGTTGATCCTATGGGAGGGGCTGGCGAGCGTGGGCCTGTGGCCCGACTACATCGTCCCGGCGCCCTCGGAAGTCCTGGCGGCGCTCCTCGACGGCTTCCGCCGGGGGACCTACTCCGTCGCCATCATCGGTTCCTTGGTCCGCCTGGTCGAGGGCTACCTGATCGCGACCGTCGTTGGGCTCACCCTGGGCCTGCTGATGGCCCAACAGCGCTGGCTGAAGGAGACCCTAGGCATGCTGGTGACGGGCCTGCAGGCCCTGCCCAGCATCTGCTGGCTGCCCCTGGCGCTGCTGTGGTTCGGGCTTAATCCGGAGGCGATCCTGTTCGTCGTGGTGATGGGATCGGTGCTGGCGATCGCCCAGGCAACCGAAGACGGCGTGCGCAACACCTCGCCGATCTATCTGCGCGCCGCCCGCAACCTGGGCGCGCGCGGGTGGCAGCTCTACCCCTACGTCATCCTGCCGTCGGCGCTGCCATCGATCATCACCGGTATGAAGTTGGGATGGTCGTTCGCCTGGCGCTCACTCCTGGCCGGGGAGTTGCTGTATGCCCTCCCCGGTCTGGGGAATCTGCTGCTGATGGGGCGCGAACTCAACGACATGGCCCAGGTGATGGCCGTGATGGTCGTCATCATCGCTCTCGGCCTGCTGACCGACCAGTTGGTGTTCGGCGTACTCGAGCGCCGGGTGCGCGACCGCTGGGGCCTGCTGCGGCGATAGCCGGCAGCGGATCAGCGACCACTTTGGTCTAACCCCCACCCCAACCCCTCCCCCTGCCAACGCGTGACTGCGTGGCCCAGAGATTCTCGCAGGGGGAGGGGAGGGTTCTTCTAGGGGGATGGGGGGAGCCTTGCTCCCCCCATCCCCCTAGATCTGGGCCCCCTCTCCGCCACGTCCCCGCGAGGATCCTGGCGCCGTCCGCGGAGAGGGGGTAAGGGGGTGAGGGCGAAGGGTTTTCCTACCAAGAGCATACGCACAACGCCCGTGCTCAGCCGATCACGCTTTTTCTCCTCAAGCGGGCCAGCCGATGCTGGATGGCCTCCTGCATCGCGTTGCGACGCCAGTCGAGCGGCCAGGTCTCGAGGCTGTTCTGCGCCCGCTCGGCCCAAATCAACGCCAGGCCGTAATCCCGCTCTTGCCATTCGTAGTGTTTGGCCAGCTCGATGGCCGGTGTGGGATCTTCCGGCGCGAGCGATCCCCATTCGCCCCACCCGGGGATCGCCTCCGCCCGCCGGCCGGCGCTCTTGAGCAGCATCGTGTATCCGCTCAGGGCTTCCCGCCGCGTCCAGGGGTCGGCCGTTTCCAGCGCCGCCAGGTAGTAGCGCTCGGCCTCCGCCGACCGGCCGAGGCGATCGTGCCAGCGTGCCAGCGCCAGCGCTTCGTCGTCGGCCAGGCCGGCGGTATCGGCTGCGTGCCGGTCGAGCACGTGCGCCGTTAGCCCCACCAGCGAAAGGACGTCCTGGGCATTGTGGTACACGATACGACGGATGCCCTGCGTCCGCCCTGAGCGGAGATAGTCGAGGTAGATGCCGGGGATCTCCGCGCCGGAGATGTCCAGCTCTTGCCGACGCACACCGAGCAGCTCCGCCTCCAAGGTGGCGAGCGAGCAATCGGGCAGCCGGTGCCGCCACAGCCGGCGTGCCGGGAAAAGCAAATCGAGTTGTGGCACGTTGGTGAGGCGCCAGCGGCGCCGCAGGCCGGTGACGTAGCGCATCTCGAGCAGCGGCATATCGAACCGCTGGCCGTTGAATGTGACGAAGCCGCGCGCCGCCTCCAGGTCCTCCTGGAGGGCCATCAGCATAGCCGGCTCCTCGGCCGGGTCGCGCAGGAAGTATTGCCGCAGCCGAAAGCCGTCCTCGACGAAGCGTCCAATGCCGATGAGGAAGACGAGAGTCCCGGCGCCGCCTGCCAGCCCGGTCGTCTCGGTATCCAGGTAGGCCAGCTGATCGGAGGCGATCGACATCAGCCCGGTCTGCTGGGCCACCTCCGCCGCCAGGCCGGGCTCATAACTGAGCACGGCGTGCAGCGGCCAGCGTCCATGCTCATGCCGGAGCGGATAGAGGGTTTCCAGGCGGTAGGCGACCCCGCTCGGGGTCGCGATCTCCTCGCCCGGAGGAAGGCCTGTTGCGGGGCCCTCGACCGTCTCGGCGCGGGCCGCCGCCGGTGGACGTTGTCGCCCGACGCGCTGGAAGCGCCGCCGAAGTTCCTCGGAGTTGCTCATCAGGAAGCCAGGCGGCGGCTAGCCTCGGAGGAACGTCACGCGCAGGGGATGACCTTCATCGTTGGGAGGAGCCGACGCCGGGCGTATTATAGCCAGCGGAGACAAGATACGGGCACCCCATTGCCAATTCCTGTCTTCTCCTTTGGCGAAGGCCTCCGCCGGGTTACCCCCTCACCGCCCCGGCGGAGGCTCCTTTTAATCCCCAAGCATGGCGCCTGCGCATGAGCATGGATGGCGGGTCATCATTACGCGCGACCCTCGCGACCGGCAACTCTGCCTTCGCGAGTCTGAGACTCTATGACTCCGACATGAAACGGCTCAGGCCTCTCGGCCCCCCACCCCTGACCCCTCCCCCGATGGTCACACTACCCAAGAGAATCAGCATCCGGGGGGAGGGGTGGGGGCAGTTCGTGTGAATGCAGGGACGATGGTCCACGGATAGGGACTCGATTAGGATGGTGAAGGGGCCGGTGAACTTGCCGCCCCGGTTCCCTCACGCGTCGGCGCGCGGCAGAACGACGGTGAAGGTGGTGCCTCGTCCGAGCTGCGAGTCGACCCAGATGCGACCTTGATGGCTGTCGACGATCGACTTGACGATCGACAGGCCCAGCCCGGTGCCGCTGGTGTCGTCCGGGACGTTGCTGGCGCGGAAGAACTTGTCGAAGATGTAGGGCTGATCGGCGGCGGGGATCCCCGGCCCGGTATCGCTGACGCGCAGGATCACTTGATCGTCCTCGACCACGGCCGCCACGACGATGTGGCCGCCGGCGGGGGTGTACTTGATGGCGTTCTCGAGAAGGTTGCCGATCATCTGACGCAGGCGGTAGGGATCGCCGCGCACCATGGGCAGGTCGTCCGAGAGCACGGTCTCGATCGTCTGCTGCTTCACTTCGCCGGCGCTGCGCAGCCCATCCAGCGCGTAGCGCGCCAGCACCGAGATCGGCGTGACCTCCAGGGAAGCGTCCAGGCCGGCCTCGATGCGCCCGAGATCGAGCAGATCAGCCATCAGCCGCGTCATGTGTCCCACCGATAGGCGCACCCGCCGGATGAATTCGCGCTGTTGATCGTTGACGCTGCCGGCCCGCTCGATCAGCTCGACGTAGCCCAGGATCGCCGTCAGCGGCGAGCGCAAGTCGTGCGAGACGGTCGTCACGAACTCCGACTTGATGCGGTCGAGGTCTTTGAGCTGGGTGATGTCGTGCATCACGATCGCCTGGCCGACGTCGGGGATCAGGGTCCGCTGGGCGCTGAAGACACGCCCGTCGGGGGCTTCCAGCTCTTCCCGGCGGGGGGCGTCGCCGCCGACGCGCGCTAGCGCCAGCAGGCGCGGGTTCTCCACCACCTCGGCCAGTGAGCGGCCGAGGACTTCGCCCTCGACGCGATAGACCAGGCGCGCCGCCCGATTGATGAGCAGCACCCGGTTGTCCGGGTCGAGGACGATGACGCCGCTTTCGCTTTGGGTCAGGATCGTCTCGAGCTTGACCCGCTCCGCCTCGCTCGCCTGGTAGAGCTGGGCGTTGTCGATGGCGATGGCGGCGTATTCGGCCATCGCCATCATCACCGTACGATCCTCCGCCGTCAGCGCCCGGCCGGCCTTGCGGTTGTCGACCCCCAGCACGCCGATCGTCTTGGCCCGCACCCGCAGCGGCACGTACAGCAGCGAGTGGACCAGGTAGGAGGTTTTGATCTTCTGCGGCGACTGCTCGTCGAGGACGACCGGCTCCCCGCTGGCGACGACCTGGCCGGCCAGCGAGTCCTGCACAGGCAGGCGGAAGGTGCGGGCGAACTCCTCGTCGAAGTTCTTCGAGGCCCGCATGTAGAGCTCGCCGCTATTCGGATCGAGCAGGAGCAGGCTACCTTCCTCGGCCCCCGTCAGGCGAACGGCCGCCTCGACGACCGTCGTCAGGACGGTGTCGAGATCGAGGACGGCCGTCACCGTGCGCCCGATGAGCGACAGCGCTTCGAGTTCCCGCAGCCGCCGCTCCAGCGAAGCCGCCGAGTCGCGCGCGCCGGCCTGTTCCTCTTCCAGCATGCGCCAGCGCCGGCCTTCCGCCAGCGCCCGGCCGACGGCGGCTAGCAGGTGCTCGGCTTCAAACGGCTTGGCCAGGTAGTCGGCGGCACCGGCGCGCAACGATTCGATCGCCACCTGCTCCGAGCCTTCGCTGGTCATCAGGATGACAGGCAGCGTGGGCTGGTCCTGCCGCAGGCGCCGCACGAGATCCAGGCCCTGCAGGCCGGGCATCTGCAGATCGGTGATGACCAGGTCGGGAAGGAGCTCGCGCGCCAGCGTCAGCGCCGACAGCCCGTCGCCAACACTGCGTACGCGGTAGCCGGCGGGGGTCAGGACCGCCTGTTCCAGGAATTCGCGGATGTCACGATTGTCGTCGGCGATGAGAATCAGCGGAGGCGCCATGGCACGCAGGCGGAGGGAACCGTGGACTAGGTCTCCAGGCCCGGGCCGGGCTCGCTGACGCTTTCGGACAGCCGGCGGGTGAGATCGGCCACCTTGCGGCGGGCGGTGGTCAGCACGACGCGCACCCGGGCCGGATCCCCCTCGTCGGCGGCCCGCGCCAACACCTCGTCCAGCGACAGCAGGGCCTGATGCAGGTCGGCCGCCTGGGCCGCGCCGGTCCCCCCTCCAGCCTGCTCCAGGGCCTGCTGCAGGTGGCTGGCGCGCGCCTCCAGCATCTGGAACAGCCGGGCGTTGACCAGCGAAATCGAGGCGTAGTCGGCGACGGCTTCGAGCATCGCCTGTTCGCGCCCGCCGAAAGGCCGCGACTCCTGGCGGGCCACGCAGATCACGCCGATGGCCTGGTCGCGAACCTTGATCGGGGCCAGCAAGGCCGCCTTGCCGATGCGTGCCAACTTGAACTGGCTGAGACCTTCGCCGTGGATGCTGAGCGATTCGCCCGAGAGCATGACCAGCGAACTGACCCCGTCGTCCCATGGCTGATGCAGCTTGGCCGCCAGGGCCGGGGGAAGGTTCTTCTGCGCCCGCAGGACGAGTGGGTCGGAGCTCTCCTCCTGGAGCAGAACCCACCCCAGGTCTGCCTCGGTGACGTACTGGCTGCCTTCCATCAACTTCGCGAAGAGCTGGGCCTGGTTGGTCGTAGAGGTGACGGTCTTGCCGATGCCGTAGAGCGTCGTCAACTCGCGCACTCGCCTTTCGAGCTGGCGGTTGCTCTCGGCCAATTCGTCGGCGAGCTGCGTGCGCTCGCGGCGCATGCGGACATCGGTGAGCGAGCGCTCGACCGCCGCCACCACCTCGGCCTCGCGCAGAGGCTTCACCAGGTAGTCGCGCGCCCCGAGGCGGAAGGCCTGGATCGCATCGGCCTCCATGCCCTCCGGCGCCGTCACCAGCATCGGCACATCCATCCCCTGGGAACGCAACGCCACCAGTAGGTCCTTGCCGGACAGGCCGGGGAGTATCAGACTGGCGATGATCAGGTCGGGGGAGAAGTTCAGCGCCTGCTCGATGGCGGCGCCGGCGTCGTCGGCCGTGGCCACCACATACCCCAGCGGTTCGAGCACCTGCCGCTCGAGCAGGTCGAGCACGTCCGGATCCTCGTCCACGACCAGGACTTTCTCACGCGGCGAGGGGCTGGCCATGGGCGAATCATAGCATGGAAAACATTTCCGGATTGGACCGGTGGCCGGATGGATGTGGCTCGCGTTCGCCGTCCAATGCCTGGATCCCCGACATGGCAGGACAAGAACCGCAAAGGTTCGTCATTCCCGCGGAGGTCGAAGACACCCGAAGCGATCGCGAAGCATCCCGTAGCGAAGCCTAGGGAAGCGGAGGGGTGCGGGAATCCCGGTCCCCCCTCGGGGCCCGCGTTCGCTCCGTGCCTTGGGCAGTCGCCTTGACGCTCTCTATCGCCGCCCTTTACAATGAACGTCTTGAGGGCGAGTGGAATACAAGGACTACTACAGCATCCTGGGTGTCGATCGCAAGGCGGATGGGAAGACGATCAAGCGTGCCTATCGGCGGTTGGCCGTCCAGTTCCACCCCGACAAGAATCTCGGCGACCCGAAGGCGGAGGAACGCTTCAAGGAGATCAACGAGGCCTACGAGGTGCTCGGTGATGCGACGAAGCGCGCCAAGTACAACCAGCTCGGCGCCTCCTACCAGGCCTGGCAACAACGAGGCGCCCCGGGCGGCTTCGACTGGGGGCAGTGGAGGGGAGCCGCGCCCGGCGGCGTGCGCGTCGAGATGGGCGACCTGGAAGGGCTCTTCGGCGGCGGATTCTCTGACTTCTTTCAGACGATCTTTAGCGGGATGGCGGCAGCCGGGGCGGCCGGCGCGGGCCGAGGCACGTCCTTGCGCGGACGCGACCTCGAGCTGCAGGTGGGGATCTCGCTGGAGGAGTCCTTCCACGGCACGCGGCGCCAGGTGCGCCGCAACGACCGCAATCTCGAAGTGAAGATCCCGGCCGGGGCCCGCAGCGGGACGCGCATTCGCGTCGCCGGTCAGGGGGAATCCGGGCGCGCCGAGGCCGGCGACCTGTACCTTCTCATCGACGTGGCCGACGACGCACGCTTCACCCGCGAAGGCAACGACCTGCACGCCGAGGTCGAGGTCGATCTGCTTACGGCCGTGCTGGGCGGAGAAACGCGCGTCCCGACCCCGGCTGGTCCGGTCGTGCTCAAGATTCCGGCGGGGAGCCAACCCGGGCAGACCTTCCGCCTCAAGGGCCGCGGCATGCCTGGCCTGCAGAAGCCGTCCCAAAAGGGTGATCTGTTCGCCCACCTCAAGGTTCCCGTCCCGCAGAATCTCTCCGCCGAAGAGAAAGCGCTCTTCCAACAGCTCGCCGCGTTGCAGAAGAAGCGAGGGTGACCCAATGATCAAGACCCGAACCAAGCCGGCTTGGGCGGTCCTGGCCGTGTGCAGTTTGCTGGCGGGAACGGTCGCCTGTGCCGTGCCCACCTTCGTACCGACCCTGGCTCCCGTCGCGCCGAGCACGGCGGCCATCTCGGTGCCGCCGCCGAGCGCCTCGACCCCGATCGACCTGGGGCTGACGAGCCTGGCGGATCTATACGAGCGCGTCAGCCCGGGCGTGGTCACAATCTGGATCTACGGGAGCGACAGCGGGCCAAACGATCCGTCGACCCCGATCGCCCAGGGCTCGGGGTTCGTCATCGACCACGACGGGCACATCGTCACCAACGATCACGTCGTCGAGGGCGCGGCCGCCATCGAGGTCGACTTCACCGACGGCCGCAAGGCGTGGGCCGAGCTGCTCGGCACCGATCTGGACTCCGACCTGGCGCTGCTGCGGGTGGACCTCCCCGGGGCGGAGCTGACCCCGCTGCCCCTCGGCGATTCCGACAACGTGCGCGTCGGCGATCTGGTCGTGGCCATCGGCAATCCGTTCGGCCTGACCGGGACGCTGACACTGGGCGTCGTCTCGGCCATCGGCCGAACGCTCGATTCGCAGCGGGCGACACCCGGCGGCGACGGGTTCTACGCCGCCGGCGACATCCTGCAAACCGACGCCGCGCTCAACCCGGGTAACTCGGGCGGCCCGCTGCTCAATTTGCAGGGCGAGGTTATCGGCGTCAATCGCGCCATCCGCACCGAGTCCTTTACTGTCGCCGGCGACGCGGCCAACAGCGGCGTCGGTTTCGCCATCCCGATCAACATCGTCCGCCGTGTGGCGCCGGACCTCATCGCCGACGGTTCGGTGGACTACCCCTACTTGGGCGTCACCAGCCTCAACGAGGAGAACTGGAACCTGCGGACGGTGGAGGCCCTGGGCCTGCCGTCGCATGCCACCGGGGCGTACGTCACCTGCGTCGCGCCCGGCGGTCCGGCGGCGCACGCCGGCGTCCTCGGCGCCGGGCGCTGCAATGGGGCGAACTTGGAAGCCGGCGGCGATCTGATCGTCGCCATCGACGGCTCTCCCGTCCGGACTTTCTCCGATCTGCTCTCCTATTTGCTCAAAGAGACCGAGGTGGGCCAGGAGATCGTACTTACCGTCCTGCGGGACGGGCAGGAGGTCGACCTGCCCGTCACCATCGGGCCCCGGCCCTGATGCGGCCTGTGGGAGGCGGCGGCGCTGGATGAGCCTGCCCTGCCCGCTCGATCGTCGCGCGTCTCCGGTATTGAGAATCAGCCCGTCCCCGGGAACCCGGGGGCGGGCTGATTCTGGCTGTTTGGTGGGGCTATCTCTGACCGAGCCGCTTGGCCAGCTGAGTCAGGTCGTTCGCCAGGACTTCTAGGTCGCGCTGGGCGGCAAAGGAGTCGGTTTCGATCTCGCTGCGTGCCAGAGCCACGCGGGCGCGCATCGCCCCCACCTCGTCCGCCTGCCCGCCCTCAACCAGCGACTCGAGCCTGGCCAGCGACCCGTCGGCCAGGAGGATTGGCAGCCGGGCCCTCGTCGAGTCGCCAAGCGCCATCGCCACCCGAGCGTCGTTGACCTGGACCAGCGCCTGAAACGCGAGTCCCTGCAAACCGGCCTGCTCGGCCTCCGCCTGCAACTGCTCATTATCCGCGACCAGCGGGCGCAGACGGCCGAGCTCGTCCTGCGCCGACTCGAGCGCGGAGGTCATTGCCTTGATTTCCTCGGCCAGCGCTCTATTAGAGAGAAAGTAGACCGTGCCCGCCCCGAGCAGAAAGAGGACGGCTGCCGCCGCGGTGAGGTACAAGCCGCGGGTAAGGCAGCCTTTCCAGCGCGGCCTGGCGGTTCCGGTAGTAGGCATCGGGCTCATCGGCGCTCCCGGGCAGAGCCACACTCCATGGCGGGTCCAACGCTCCCCATTCTACTTCGGCCCTGCGGGAAAGACACAGGCCGGGGCAGAGCTCGGCCTGTGTCGATGGAGCCTTTCCGCCGCTATCGCGCCGCGACCAGGATCGTCTTGGGGCGGACCGGGGAGGGTTGGGGTGGGGGTTGAAGCCTCGCCATTCAATCCCCTC
>CAYUWF010000079.1:0-3176 GCA_964448245.1 uncultured Anaerolineaceae bacterium
TCGGCCATCCCCGGGTGGAGCGTGGCGTCGGTTTCGTCCATCCAGGTCAGGCCGACCGACGTGGCGTTGACGATGGTCGTGGAATAGGTGTCGCTGGCCAGGCCCGGATCGGTCGTCGCCAGGTCGCCTGGGATGCCGATGGCCACAGTCAGGACCTTAGGCCCCGCCGGCTCGGCGCCGGGGGTGACCGTCACGACCTGGACCTCGCCGCCGACGATCACGGTGACGACCGCTGGCTCCGGCGTCGTGCAGGCCGCCAGGATCAGTCCGGCGACAACCAGCAACGAGAATAGAACAACGAACTTGGTGCGCATGCTTCCCCTCCTTATAGGGATTCGCAAGATCTGAAGTGCGCGTGCCTGCCGATACCGTGACCTTGTGCCTGTGCCCCGAGCCTCACCTCCTTTCGAATCTCACGCCTGGCAGACGTCCCAGGCGATCACACCATGTGGCAAGCGACGTAATGTTCCGGCGTGATCTCCCTCCAGGCCGGAACCTGTTCGGCGCAAATCTTCTCGGCCAACCAGCAGCGCGTGCGGAAGCGGCAGCCCGACGGCGGATTGGCCGGGCTGGGGACATCCCCTTCAAGGATAATACGTTTTCGGCTTTCCTCAACCGCCGGGTCGGCGACCGGCACGGCCGAGAGCAGTGCCTGGGTGTAGGGATGCAGCGGCTGGGTGTAGAGCTCATCGCGCTCGGCCTGCTCCACCAGGACGCCCAGGTACATCACCCCCACCCGATCGCAGAGATGGCGCACCATCGACAGGTCGTGGGCGATAAAGAGATATGTCAGGCCGAACTGGTTCTGCAGGTCCTCCAGCAGATTGACGACCTGGGCCTGGATCGAGACGTCCAGCGCCGAGATCGGCTCATCGCAGACGATGAACAGGGGGTTCAGGGCCAGGGCCCGCGCCACGCCGATGCGCTGGCGTTGACCCCCCGAGAACTCGTGGGGGTAGCGGTTGGCGAAGGCCGGATTCAGACCGACCAGTTCGAGCAGCTCATCCACCCGCTGCTGGATGGCCGGACCCTTGACCGTGCCGTGGACGACGAGCGGCTCGCCGATGATCTCGCCCACCGGCATGCGCGGGTTGAGGCTGGCGTAAGGGTCCTGGAAGATCATTTGCATCTTGCGCCGCATGCGCCGCATTTCGTTGGCCGGCAGACCCACCAGGTCGCGGCCATCAAAGTAGACATGGCCGGAGGTCGGGGGATAGAGCTGCAGGATGGTCCGCCCGGTAGTCGACTTGCCGCAGCCAGACTCGCCGACCAGGCCGAAGGTTTCGCCGCGTTTGATGTCGAAAGAGATGTCGTCGACGGCGCGCACGGTGCCGATGGTCTTCTGAATGATGATGCCGCGGGTGATCGGGAAATGCTTGACCAAATGCTCGACTCGCAGCAAGACGCCGTCGCTCGAGGCGGCCGGGGCCTTCATCTCGACATGCATCGCAGCTTCGGTCATGCCCGCAACGCTCCGGTGCGCACGTCCACCCAGCAGGCCAACTCGTGGTGCGGCGCCACCTGCATCAGCGGGGGATTCTCCTGCCGGCAGCGGTCTTTGACGAAGGCGCAGCGCGGGGCGAACGGGCAGTAGCCGGGCTCCTCATAGAGCACGGGAGGCAATCCGTCGATCGAATCCAGCCGTTCCTTCCGTTGGTCGAGGCGCGGCAGGCTCCCGATCAGTCCGAGGGTGTAGGGATGAAGCGGGTTAGCGAAGAGCTCCTTCACCGGCGCGTGTTCGATGATGTACCCTCCGTACATCACCGCCACGCGCTGCGCCAGGCCGGCGATGATCCCCAGGTCGTGGGTGATCCAAATGATCGCCATCCCGATCTCGTCCCGCAAGCGCTTGACCAACTCGACGATCTGGGCCTGGATCGTGACGTCGAGCGCCGTCGTCGGCTCGTCGGCGATCAGGATCTGCGGGGAGCAGGAAATCGCCATGGCGATCATCACCCGCTGCCGCATCCCGCCCGAGAATTGGTGAGGATAGTCGCCCAGCCGCTCGGCGGCCTTAGGGATGCCCACCATCTCGAGCAGCTCCGCCGCCCGCTCGGCTGCGTGCTTCTTGTTCATCCCCAGGTGGATCTCGAGTGGCTCGGTCAGCTGGCGGCCGATGGTCAGCACCGGATTGAAGGAGGTCATCGGGTCCTGGAAAACCATAGCGATCTGCGCCCCGCGTATCTGACGAATTTCGTCGGGGGTCATCTTGAGCAGATCGATGCCGAGGAAGTTCGCCTGGCCCCGGGTGATTTCGCCGGGGGGCTCGGGAATCAGACGCAACATGGAGAGAACGGTTACCGTCTTGCCGCATCCGCTCTCACCGACGATGCCCAGGGTTTCTCCCGAGTCCAGATGAAATGACACACCGTTGACGGCGTGCACCATACCGTCGGTGGTCTTGAATTGGGTTGCCAGACCGATGACGTCGAGAACGCGCGGCGAGGTGTTGAGGTCGCGGAGCATCCGGGGACCGCTCTCCTGTTGGAGGGTTGCCATCGAGTGAGTCGAGCCAGCTAAGCGCCGATGCCGGTGGGAACGCCGGGCCCCGGAACCAGCATGCCAGAGGCGGAGCCGCATTCCCCACGGCCGGGCCGAGCGGGCTCGCGGCGGAATTATACCGTAAAGCCCACCCGCGTCAATTCTGAGCGTTCCCTCACCTAGAATGCTCCCGAGAGGGAACCGTGGCCGAAGGCGAGAAGATCACCCTGCCAGAACGTCGGAAGTACCTGCCTTGCCCCAGCCTGACTACCGGACGGCGACCCGGCGGCAGAAAATTGCCATGCTGACGGGGGCCGAGCGGCTCACGCAGCTGCACGGCAAGGGTCTGATCAGGCTCGTGGCGGGCGACCTCCGGTGCAGGCCCCGTCGGCACCAACGGGGGCTGCTCATCTGCTGGAAGCAGGCTGTCCCCCAACTGACCATCTCCCGCACCCGTCCCTTCCGCAGGAACGACAACCCGCTGGCGGAAGAGAAGAACGGCTCCCTGGTCCGGGGCTACTTCGGCTTTGCCCGTCTCGACACCGTTGCTCAGACCAACCTGCTCACCGAATTCACGACCGCGTGTGGCTCCTGCACAACTTCCCCCACCCAGTCATGCGCCTGCTGAACAAGCGCCACCGAGCTGACGGCACGCTGGCCCGCTCCTCGGACCACCCCCAAGGCCGCCTTCGACC
>CAYUWF010000079.1:3276-6163 GCA_964448245.1 uncultured Anaerolineaceae bacterium
TCGTGGCGCCGCCGGAGAAGCGGCCACTCTCGAAAAGTCCGGGGACGCCGGTGAGGAAGATCTCGGGACTATGACCAACGCCAGTTGAGTCAACTAGGCTGAACTCGAAGCCCGTCAGGCTGCACGAGGAGGCGGTTGCCAAGTTGCATGTGACGGATATCTTGGGCATGACGTAATGGGTCGACGGCGCCGGTGTGGGGTTGGACGAGTTCGCCTGACCGACGATGTCATCCGCGGGTGCGACGACCTCTATGACGCTGATAGTCATGTCGTCGACGGCCACCTCCGATCCGACGGGGGCAGGATCGGAAATCGAGGAACCGGCCGCAGATGCCGGTTCCGTAGGCGCGGGGCCCGACGGCTCGGTCGCTGGGATGTCTTGCGCCTGGGTCGCGGCGCCGCTGGTTGTCGTTGCGGCTGGTGGCGTCACCTGTGGCTTTGACGCACCGCACGCGGCGATTAGGACGGCGAAAATCGCAAGCGCAGCGCCGTAGGCGGAGTGTTTTCGAATGAAGTGAGCGAGCATTAATCCCTCCTTGGCCCCTGATAGAGGCACCTGAACCTTGAGGTTATCGCATTTTCCTGGCAGCCGCAAGGTGACGCGTTCCCTCACCTAACTATGGCCGGAGGCGAGAAGATGAACCTGGCAGAACGTCGCAAGTTCCTGCGCTTGCTCCAGCCTGACTACCGGGCGGCGACCCAGCGGCAAGAAAATTCCATACTGACGGGGGCCGAGCGGCTCACGCAGCTGCACCGCAAGAGTCTGATCAGGCTCGTGGCGGGCGACCTCCGGCGCAGGCCCCGTCGGCGCCTACGGGGAGGGTCCTATGGCCCGGAGGTCGAGTCGGCCGTCCGCCTCATCGCCTCTGCTCAGCTGCACTGCGCGCAGCGCGGCGCAAGTGTCGCTACGGGGTGCTGCGCCAAGGGTTGAGGGCTCACGCGACGAATCCAACCAATACGGCGTCGCTCTTAACCCTCACACCCAGGCCCCGGCGTGAACGCCTCAACGTTCCACAACAGGCTGCTGGCGGTCGGATCGGCTTGCAACCCGCAGACCAGCGGGCTCGCAATCAGCATTCTCGGCCATTGCAGCAGAGGCAACGATGGCACGGCTTCAGACAGGATCGATTGCGTTTCGGCCACCGATGGCAAGTAGGCGGCGCCCGCCACCGGCCCGAGTCTTGCCTGCGCGCAGGCCGCGTCATAAGCCGGGTTGCGGAAGCCGCTGGCATTGCTGCCCTCGGGATTCTCCGCCGAAGGGATCTCGGCGCTGGTGAACAGCTCGCAGGTCGGGCCCACCCACTGCAGCCACGGCCAGACAATGAGATCGAAGGCGCGGCCGAAGGCCGGGCCGTCCGGCCAGGGCGCATACAGCGTCTCGGCCGGGAGGACCTCGATGGCGATCTCCACACCGCATTGGGTCAGATCCGCAGCGACCGCCCGCGCCAGCGATTCCTCGGCCGCGCCGGGCGCGGTCAGCAGGGAAAGACTCAGCGCTGTACCGCCGTCGATTCCGACGACGGCCTGCGCGACGCGCGGCGTGCCGGGATCGGCATCATCGTCGACCCAGCCCAGGGACGTCAACGCCTCGTTCCCGCTCGCCACGCTGTAGCTGGAGGCAGCCGAGGACGATGACAGCGGATGACCCGCCGGGGTCATCCCGGAAGGGACGGGGACGAGGCCCGCGGCGGCAAGGTCGATCAGCCCCTGCCGATCGATGCAGGAGGCCAGCGCCCGCCTCGCCTTGATCTCGGCCAGGATGGCCGGCCGCCCGTCGACCGGGGCCCCGCCGAAGTCCAGCCGCTCCATCAGCACACCCGGCGTCGAAAGGAACTGAATCCGCCCATCCACGGAGAGCTGCACCAGCGTGGCGAGCAGGGACTCGTCCAGCAGCGACTCTTCCAGGACGTCGCACTCTCCCGTCAGCACCTGCTGCAGCGCCGCCTCCCCCCCTTCGCCGAGGAATCGAACCTGCAGACGGTCGAAGGCCGGCAGGCCCTCGGCCCGGCGATGGTAGTTCGGATTGGGAACGAACTCGATCGATTCGCCCGGAGTCCAAACGTCGAGCATGTACGGCCCCCAGCCGAGGGGCACTGCCCGGGCTGCCTCCGCCTGGAGGAGCTCGGCCGGCGCCAGCCCGTCCAACATGTGTTCGGGGAGCGGCGTCCAGAAGTCGCCGGCGAATTCGGGATCGAAGTAGCCGGGGATCCCGGTCCAACGGACGGTGCGCTCGTCCACCGCTTCGTATGAAGCGGTGCGATAGACCTGATCCTTCAGGCTGGGGGTGTCGGGATCGGCGTCGAGCTTGAAGGAGAAGACCGAGTCGTGCGATGTGAGCGGCTCACCGTCGGACCACACCAGATCGGGGAGCAGCGTGAAGTCGACGACCTGGCGGTCCAGCTGGGCCTGGCCGCCCTCGAATTTCCGCACGCAGTCGGGCGAGGTGCAACCCGATGGGAGGTAGGGCTTTCCCGGCGCCAGCTGCTCCGGGAGCATCGACTCGGGATTGAGATAGAGGTCGCCGCTGGCGAGGGAGATCGTCTCGAGCCGGACCGAGCCCGCTTCGATGGAAGGCGTCGCATCCATGATGACCGGACGGTACTCGTAGCCAAGGACGTCGAACGGCCCGTCATAGAGCGCGGGCAATAACGTCTGCGCCGATGGGTTGGGGGAATCGTAGAGATAGAGTGTGTCCGGCTCTTCGGCCAGACACACGACGAGCACTTTCGGCGCCGGAGGCGCGGTCGGCACGATCGGTCGTGGCGTCGGCGTATCGGCCGCCCCCTGCGGGAAGGGGACGTCGATGGCGGGGGCGGTGCAGGCAGCCACGGCCAGCAGGCAGGCGCCGAGCGCGGCCAACACCAGTGGCCCGCCTTGCGGCCGGTTG
>CAYUWF010000079.1:6263-10968 GCA_964448245.1 uncultured Anaerolineaceae bacterium
CTTCCCCCTCTCCGCCACGAGAGCACAGGGATTGAGGCTCTCTCCGCGGAGAGGGGGTAGGGGGTGAGGCCGGCACGCCGAATCTATTCATTGGGATCGGATCCGCCCTCTCTGGATCTGCGTTGAATGTCTTCAAGGATTCTCCGATCCTCCTCCGAGAGGTCGGCGTGCTCGAGCAGGTCCGGCCGTCGCCTCAGCGTGCGCGCCAACGCCTGACGACGCCGCCAGGCGGCGATGCGCGGGTGATCGCCGGAGAGGAGGACCTCGGGGACTTTCCGCCCTTCGAAGTCCGGAGGCCGCGTGTAGTGCGGGTATTCGAGCAGTCCGGAAGCGTGGGAGTCGTCGAGGGCGCCGTTCTCATTCCCCAGCACGCCCGGCAGGCAGCGCGCCACCGCATCGATCACGACCAGCGCCGGCAGTTCCCCGCCGGTGAGGACAAAGTCCCCAATCGAGATTTCGTCGGTGGCCAGATCTTGGCGGACCCGTTCGTCGACCCCTTCGTAGCGCCCGCTCAGGAGCGCCAGCCGCGGCTGGCCGGCCAATTTCTGGGCCACGGCCTGGTCGAAGAGGCGGCCCTGCGGGGTCAGCAGGATGATCGGGGTGGTGGCGAGCGCCTCTCCCAAGACGGCACGAACGGCGGCGAAGAGCGGCTCGGGCTTCATCACCATCCCGCCGCCTCCTCCGTAGGGAGTGTCGTCCGTCGTGCGGTGCCGATCGGTCGTGAAGTCGCGCGGGTCGTGCAGCCGCACCTCGAGCAAACCCGTTTGGCGCGCCCGTCCGAGCACGCTAGCCGCCAGGTACGGCGCAAGCAGATCGGGGAAAACGGTGAAAACATCGAAGCGGAGCATGCCGGGAGCGCGTCGCGAAACAAAGCGACCCAGGTGCGGGTCGGCGGGAGGATTATAGCATCAGGACCGGTCGAGGTGCTGCTGCCAGGCCTCGATCGAGCGACGCGTCGCGAGGAAGGCCAGCGCCGGGAGCTCATCGAGGCCGAAGAAGGCCACGGCGTCGGCGTCGTCCCCGGGTCGCAGCTCGCCGCCGAGCGGTCGAGCGGTGAAGACCAGGACGATGTCGGCGCCACCCGGATGCTCGCGGCCGGAGAACACGTCGAGGACGCCCGTCGTCTCCACCTCCAGGCCGGTCTCCTCGCGGCACTCGCGCTGCGCGGCGAGGCGTGGGTCTTCACCGGCGTCGACGAACCCCGCCGGCAGCGACCACTGCCCCTGCTGCGGCTCGACGGCGCGCCGGACGAGCAACACTTTTCCATCCCGAGTGACGAGCACACCGGCGGCAACTTTTGGGTCTTCGAAGTGGATCCAACCGCATTGGGGACAGACGGGCCGCGACCGGCCGAAGGCGAGGCGCTCCTCGACGGCGTGGCCGCAGGAGGCGCAGAAGCGGACGGTGCGGTCGGCCATCCTCAGCGGCCGCGGCGAGCACGCACGCTCAGGAGTCCGAACACAACGGCTGCCATGGCGAGCAGCCACTGGGCCGCCAGCAAGGGCGAGAGCAAGAGCGGTGGAGCCACCGAAGCCGCCCGGCCGGCGGCATCGTCTTCGGCCAGTCCTGTCTCGGACTTGGCCGTAGGGAGGGAGTTCGGGCACCCGGGGCAGGCCGTCCCGGCGGCTGTCGTTGTGGGCGCCGGCGCCATCGCTTCGGAGGGGACTCCTTCCGGCGGCGCGGCCGCTGCCGGAGCCTCAAGGCTGAGCTCCTCTCCCACCTCCGCCGTCCCGGCGATGGCCGCGTCGAGCAGGCCCTGGACTTCCGCAGCCTGCTGAAACTGCGGGGCGGAGGCGCCCATCACGATCGGCAAAGGGATCGTGCGCGCGACCGTCGTGATGACGAAAAGGCCGGTCGCCAGGACCGTGGCGAATCGCAGATAAGGGAACGCCGGCCGGGCGGCACGGCGCGAGACCTGGGCCTCGCGCAACGTGAAATTCCTTGGCGCGCGGCGTTGTGGCAGGGAGCCCACTGCCGCCTTGACGTATCGCAGTTCGTCCAATGCTTCTTGAAGACCGACGACGGTCTTCAGCCGGGCCTCGATGGCGGCCTGTTCCCGCGGCGGGAGAGCGCCATCGACGTAGGCCGAGAGGCGTTCCAGGTCACGCGGTAAAAGGCGGCCCAGGGTGGTCATGCGGGTCTCTCCTCCGCGAGACGCTTCTCCGCGCCGAAGAGTTCCCGGCTGGATTCCAAGCATTGGCGCAGGCGGGCGCGCGCCCGGGCCAGGCGGCTGCGCACGGTGCCCACGGGAGACCCCATCGTGGTTGCCACTTCTTTGTAATCGAGCCCCAGCACATCCGCCAGGATGACCACCGTCCGGAACTCCTCCGGCAGGCCGTGCAAGCAGCGTTCGATTGCCCGGGTGACTTCGGCGCGCTCGGCCGCCTTCTCCGGGTCTTCTGCGCTCGACGAAAAGGGATCGACGGAACGGACCCCGTCGCCGGACAGCGAGGCATCTTCCAAGGCGTCGAGGGATTCGGCCGGGCGCCGCTTGCGGCGTCTCAGCTCGTCGTAGCAGGCGTTCGTGACGATGCGCAGGAGCCAGGCGCGAAAGGAGCCGCCGCGATAACTGGCCAGGTTGCGGTAGGCCGAGAGGAAGGCTTCCTGGGTCGCGTCGCCGGCCGTTGCGCCGTCGCCGGTGATGCGCCAGGCGAGGTTGAAGGCTCTGGTCTGATGCTCGAGCACGAGGAGGTTGAAGGCGTCGAGGTCCCCGTGGCGGGCCTCGGCGATGAGCGCGGCCTCATCCATGGGCGCATGATAGCGCGCCGGCCGAGGGGAGGCAAGCCGTTGGCTAGAAGGTGGTTGAAAAAAGTCGGCCGTCGTCAAACCCCCACCCCTGACCCTCGCGAAGCATCCCCAAGGGGCTCCTTCGGCACCCGCTTGGGCTCCCGACCCGGAGATTCCTGCAGGAGGAGGGGAGGGTATTCCTGGGGGGAGGGGGAGCGACACCTGCACCCCCTGGCACCGCCCGCCACACCGTCCCGGTGTCCTGCCGGGAGGGCAGGTGTGCGGCGCACCGCAGGTGCGGTGCAGGTGAGCTCCCCTCTCCCCCAGAGCTTCTGCCTCGCGCGGAGCCGCCCGCAGCGAAGCGGAGGGCCTCTCCGCCACGAACGAAACCGCTTGTGCTCGGGCACTGTCGGCGGAGAGGCATTACAGGCTTCTCCCGGGAGAGCGCCGGGACGGTGTCCGCAAGGGGTCTGGGAGTGAGGTAGGAACGGGCTTTTTCAGCAGCCTCCTAGAAGGAGGCGCGCCGGCGAAGGAGAAGGTAGGCCGCCCGCCAGAGAAAGGAGCCAACGGTCGACATCGCCCCCATGACGGGGCCGAAAACCGCCACGCGCCGCGCAAGACCGCGCCCAACGGGGCGGCGAGGAGAGCCCCCACGCCTGGTCGCCACACTTGCCGCGGATCGCCGGCGCCTTCGGGGTCGAGCGGGCCCAGGGCGGCGGCCGCCACGAACAGGCGCTGAGGAAGAGGAGATAGGTCGCCAGGAAGCGGATCACGGCGTCGCCGAAGGGCGGGATCCAACGTCCTCCCAACGGCGGCTGCACCGGCAAGGGGTCCATAGCCTGAGGGTAATCCCCGGACGGCCCCATCGGCAAGCGGAGCCTCGATCTTCGACAGTCGGCTGGGTCCGAGGACAGTTGAAGGGTTAGGCTAGGTCGGCCGGGTGTCGGCGTAGAGGATGCCGGTGTCGGGGATTTGGACGAAGGGACGGATGGCGGCGCGCAGCTCGCGGGCGCCGAATGGCTTCGCCAGGAAGGCTGTGGCGCCGGCCTTGAAGGCCGATTGCTTTTCGTCCGACAGGACCTTGGCCGAGACCATGATCACCGGCGTTGCCTTGAACGCCGGCCGTCCACGAATGTGGCGCAGCATCGTCAGCCCGTCCATCTCGGGCATCTTCATGTCGAGCAGAATCAACCTCGGCTGCAGACTGTCGAGGATCGCCAGCGCGTGGCTCGCCCGGTGCGAGATGACGGCGTTCAAGCCGTACGAGTTGAGAATCTCCTGAAGCACCCCGGTGTAGGGGACCTCGTCGTCGACGACCAGAACAGCAGAGCGGTTCATCCAGACGCCCCAGCCAAGAGAGACTCCACAAGCGAGGCGATTGTATGGCCTGGCCCGTCAACCCCGGCTTACATCTGCCTATCAAGCTGGCGGCCGATGAGCACCCAGTTGGGAATCGGGCGATGGTCGCCCCCCGCAGCGCCGAGGTCACCGGGAAGTAGATCAGAAGGGCGTGCCCTGGCCGAGCGAGCTCTGCACGTCGATGTAGCCGTCGTGCTGCTTGACGATGTCGTACGCCTGCGAAGGGCCGGCCGGTGCCTTCCCCGACGGGCTTGGTGGCGTAGAGAGGCACGAAGATGTGAGGGAGGATCTCCGCCGCTCTCCCCGTCCCCGTGTCGCCGACCGAAAGCCGGATCCACGAGCCGGGACGCATGTCGGGATAGGGCGGGATGTCTTCGCGGACCTGGGGCCGGGAGAGGCGGAAGGTGATCATCCCGCCCTCCGGCAAGGCGTGCCGGGCATTCAGGGTCAGATTGAGCAGGGCCTGCTTCATCCGGCCGGGATCGGCATTGACGATGCGTTCGGAGTCGGCCGCCTCGATGCGAACGCCGATCGCCTCGGGCAAAGTGCGCCCGACGGGACGCTCGAACTGGCGCAGAAACCGCAGCAAATCCATCGGCCGCCGCTCGACGATCGACTT
>CAYUWF010000080.1:0-10941 GCA_964448245.1 uncultured Anaerolineaceae bacterium
TAGGCGCGGAATCTCGCCCGCAGCGACCCGAAGTTCACCCCCCAGACCTCCGCCCGGCGCGGAGCCGCCCGTAGCGGGGCGGAGGGCCTCTCCGCCACGATTGCCTGCGCACCCGGGCTCTGTCCGCGGAGAGGGAGTCGGGGGGTGAGGTGGGAAGAGGGTTTTTCAGCTACCTGCTACTAGCCGACGAGTGACGCATCCCACCGCCAAGGGTGCTCAGGGCGCTCGTAGTTGACGCCGACCTCCGAGCCGGATACGATTTAGGGAGAAGACTCGCGGAGGCCCCGCCTGCGGATCGTCTGTCCGGTCTCCGATGCCGTGGGTTCCCCGCACCCGTGAACAGGTCATCATGATCCCGATGTTGATCGACGGAACGCAGACCCGAGGCGACGCCGCCGAACCAATGGCGGTTCTCAACCCGGCCACCGAGGAAACCCGGACGCTCCTCGGCTGGCGTCAGGAAGGCCTGGACGAGTTCCTCCAGCTCAAGCATGTCCACTGGGATAGGGTCGGGGCGAAGAAGCCCTACGGATACCCCTACGGCGAGGGAGTCGCATGACCGAAGCCAACTTCGAGCACGTGTCACCGGTCTGGACGCGCTACACCGACTTCGTCGTGACTCACGGCGAAGGTAGCTACCTGTACGCGCGCGACGGCCGCCGCTATCTGGACTTCACCTGCGGCATCGCCGTCACCAACACCGGTCACGCCCATCCGCGCGTCGTGGCCGCCATCCGCCAGCAGGCCGGCAAGCTGATTCACGGCCAGGCCAACCTGGCGATGCACGAGCCGATGCTGGCGCTGATCGAGTCGCTGCGCGGGGTGGTCCACCCGTCGCTCGACAGCTTCTTTTTTAGCAACAGCGGCGCCGAGGCGATCGAGGGCGCCCTGAAACTGGCGCGCGTCGCCACCGGCCGTCCCAACGTCATCGTCTTTCAAGGCTCGTTCCACGGCCGGACCATTGGGACGATGTCGCTGACGACGAGCAAGACCGTCTACCGGGCCGGCTATCAGCCGTTGATGCCCGGCGTCTACGTGGCGCCGTTCCCCTATGCTTATCGCTACGGCTGGCACCCCAAGACGACCGTGGACTGGTGTCTGGACGAGCTGCGCTTCCTGCTCACGACGCAGACCGCGCCGGAAGAAACGGCGGCGATGTTGATCGAGCCGATCCTGGGGGAAGGCGGCTACGTCGTGCCGCCGCCGGGCTTCCTCGAGGGGGTACGGGCGCTGTGCGACGAGCACGGGATGCTCTTGATCGTCGACGAAATCCAGACAGGGATGGGCCGGACGGGCCGCTGGTGGGGTTGCGAACACTTCGGCATCGTGCCCGACATCCTGACGCTGGCCAAAGGGATCGCTTCCGGACTGCCGCTCTCGGGTGTGATCACCCGGCGAGGCTTGATGGAGCGCTGGAAGCCGGGGACGCACGGCGGCACCTTCGGCGGGAACGTCGTGGCGTGCGCCGCCGGCGTGGCGACGATTGCCGTCATTCAGGAAGAGCACCTGCTCGACAACGCCCGGGCGCGCGGCGTGGAGCTGATGACGGGGCTGCGGCACCTGCAGGAGGAGCAGCCGCGCATCGGCGACGTGCGCGGGATCGGGCTGATGGTCGGCGCCGAGTTCACCACAGCCGACGGCAAGCCGGACCAGGCGGCCGCCAAGCAGGTCGTCCACGAAAGCCTCGACCAGGGTCTGATGCTGCTGACCTGCGGCCCGTGGGACAATACGATTCGCCTCATCCCGCCGTTGACGGTGAGCGAGGCGGAGATCAAGGAAGGCCTAGGGATCTTCTCCTCCGCTGTCCACGGACTCAAGGGTCACGAGTAATCATCGTGTGGACCTCAGCCGCCCGCTCGGGAGAGAGTTTCGTATCTCGAAGTGGACGGCGACGCCCTTCGGCCTCACCCCCCTTTCCCCCATCTCCGCATGGCGGCACAATGGCAGCCGGAGTCCAACTTGGCGGAGAGGGGGGAGGTGTTTTCCGAGAGGTAGGGGGCGGCTTTGCCGCCCCCAACCTCTCGAACTTTCCTCCCCCTCCCCCGGCGATGTGGTTCGTGGGAGGGGAGTGCGACCATGCCGGGGGAGGGGGTCGGGGGTGGGGGCCTCCGGATTCCATGTTCTCCCGGGAACCGGGCGACCGGAATGAGAACGGCGGAGGCATCGGATGGAATACCGCCTGCTGATCGACGGCCAGTGGGTGACCACCGGCGAGTGGATCGAGGTCACGAACAAGTACAGCGGGGCGAGCCTCGGCGCCATTGCCGCTGCCGGGCGGGAGCAGGTCGATGCCGCCATCGCCGCGGCGCAGCGCGGCGCCGCCGTCATGGCGGAGATGCCGGCCCACCGGCGGGCGGCGATACTCGCCCGCACCTCCGAGTTGATCCGGGAGCGGTCCGACGACCTGTCGCGCACGCTGGCGGCGGAGGCGGGCAAGGCCTTGAAGTATGCCCGGGCCGAAGTGGACCGCGCCACGTGGACGTTCCTGACCGCCTCCGAGGAGGCGCGGCGTCTGCACGGCGAGACGATCCCATTGGACGGTCTCCCGGCGGGGGAGGGGTATTTCGGTTTCTACACCCGCCGCCCGGTGGGCGTCATCGCCGCCATCAGTCCGTTCAACTTTCCGCTCAATCTGGTGGCGCACAAGGTGGCGCCGGCCCTGGCGGCCGGGAACAGCGTCGTCCTCAAGCCGGCGACGACGACCCCGATCAGCGCCGTCAAGTTGTGCGAGATCCTGCTCGAGGCCGGACTGCCGGCCGGGGCGATCAACCTGGTGGTGGGTTCCGGAGGGACGGTGGGCGAGTGGATGGTGTCGGACCCGCGCGTCGACAAGGTCACCTTCACCGGATCGCCGGCCGTCGGGCGGCGCATCACCCAGATCGCCGGCATCAAGAAGATCACCCTCGAGCTGGGTAACACCTCGCCGGTGATCGTCGCCCCCGACGCCGATCTGGCCTATGCCGCCAAGCGCTGCGCCGTGGGGGCCTACTACAACTCAGGCCAGGTGTGCATCTCCGTCCAACGCATCTACAGTCAGCGTCCGGTCTACGAACCCTTCACCGAGTCCTTCATTCGAGCCTCGGAGGCAATGGTCGTCGGCGATCCGCTCGACGAGCGGGTGGACATCGGGCCGATGATCGACATACGCGAAGCCGAACGTATCGAGAGCTGGGTGCGCGAGGCCGAGGCCGGCGGGGCGCAGGTGCGCACCGGGGGCCGGCGCGAGGGCGGCGTCTACTGGCCGACGGTGCTGACCGACGTCTCCCCTGATATGAAAGTGGTTGCCGAAGAGGCCTTCGGCCCGATCGCCTCGGTCATCGCCTGCGACGACTACGAGGAGGCCTTGCGCCAGGCCGACGCCACCGAGTTCGGCCTGCAGGTGGGCGTCTTCACCCGCGACATCGGCCGTATCCTGCAGGCGGTCCGGCGGCTGAACTTCGGCGGGGTCATCATCAATGACACCCCGGCCTTTCGCGTCGACTCCATGCCCTATGGTGGCAACCGCCAGAGCGGCCTGGGCCGGGAGGGCGTGCGCTTCGCCATGGAAGAGATGACCAACATCCAACTCGTCGCCATCCGCGTCGACGGCTGAGCCGATGAACCGACCCAACCTGCGCCGCCTTCGGCGACGATCCGCCGGCCGGCGCCTCACGTTGTCTGGGAAGCGTCGATGAAGCGCGCCCTTGTCCTGGGCGGCGCCGGCGCGGTCTGCCGCGAGACGACCCGCGATCTGGCGCGCCAGGACGTCTTCGATGAAGTCGTCGTCGCCGAAGGCGACCTGGCCGCGGCGGAACGCCTGCTGGCCGAGCTGGGCGACCGTCGCCTGCGGCTTGCGCCCTTGAATGCCGACGACACCTCCTCCCTGGAGCAGCTCGTGCGGGGTTTCGATGTGGTCGTCAACGGGCTTCCCTACCGCTACGATATGGCGGTAACGAAGGCCTGCGTCGAAGCCGGGGTCAGCGGGCTCGACCTGTCGACGACCGAAGAGCAGTTCGACTTCCACGACCGGGCCCAGGAAAAAAAGATCGTCTTTGTACCGGGAATGGGGGCAACGCCCGGCGTCACCAACCTGATGGCGCAAAGGGCGAGCGAAGGGATCGACCGGATCGAGGAAGTGGACATCGCCTTCGCCGCGTTTCGCTGCCTAGCTCCGGCGCCGGGATTGCTGACCACGACGCTCTGGGAGTTCAACCCCGAGGAGCCGGCCCGCCAGAGGGTGTACTTCGAGGACGGTGCGTTGCGCCCGGCGCCTCCAATGACCGGCGGCCGGGAGGTCGATTTCGGCGGCGAGATCGGGCGCCAGACGGCCTACCTGGTGCCGCATCCCGAGACGACCACCTTGCCGCGCTCGTATCCCGCCCTCCGTCGCGTGGCCGTGCAGGGATGTTTCGCGCCGCAGGTGATGCGAATCATGTCGGCGCTGCTCGAGTCGGGAGCTCTCTCGGGGCGCGTCGTGCGCCTCGGGACCACCGAGGTGCCGTCGCTGGACGTGGTCCACGCGCTCCTGATGAGCAGCCCGGCTTCGCGCCAGAACGACACCTGGGGCTATGGACTGAGCGTGACGGTCCGGGGCCGGCGCGAAGGTGGTTCGCTGGTGTACCAGGCGCGAACCCGCCACCCGCCGATGGGCGACTGGGGAGGCGAAGCCGCCTACTTCAAGAACGTCGGGATTCCGCTGGCCATTGGCGCGGCGATGATCGCCCGCGGCGAGACGCTGGGGCGGGGCGTCCTTCCCCCGGAGCGGGCATTCCCGCAGCAGCTGTTTTTCGAGGCCCTGGCGCGCCGCGGCATCGTCCTGGAAGAGGACCTTGCGGAACAGAGGAAGCCCCATTAGCACGTCACCGTCCCGGTTTTCCGGGCTTTCCTTCCCACCCGGCGGGCCGCGAGTATCATCGTCATTGCAGGTCGGCGCGAAAACGTTCGATCCCTTGCCAGACCGTCGGAAGCGCGTCAACCCAACCAGGAGAGGACGATGCCACTGCAGCAGCCCAAGACACGCCAGCTCTACCAGCGAGCCCTGAAGGTCATGCCCTACGGGGTCAACTCGAACTTTCGCTATTGGGGGCCGGACGACACGATGGTCGTCACCCGCGGAGAAGGCGCCTACCTGTGGGACGGCGACGGCAAGCGCTACATCGACTATCGTATGGGGTTCGGCCCGGTCATCCTGGGCCACGGCTACCCGGCGGTGGCCGAGAAGGTGGCCGAGACGATCCGCCACACCGGGACGGTCTTCGCCTTCACGACGGTGATGGAGATCGAGTTGGCCGAGCGCTTCACCCGCATGACCGGGTTGGACAAGGTCCGCCTGGCCAACAGCGGCACCGAGGCCACGATGCACGCGCTGCGGCTGGCGCGGGCCCACACCGGTCGCGAGAAGTTCATCAAGTTCGAAGGCCAGTACCACGGGATGAGCGACTACTTCCTGTATTCGACGGCCTCCTCCCCCCGTGGTGGGCTGGGCGCGCCGACCCATCCGATCAATGCCCAGGCCTCGTCGGGCATCCCCAAGGGGATCGCCGAGTACGTCATTAACCTGCCGTACAACCGGCCGGAGATTCTCGAAGCGACCGTCCGGGCCAAGTGGGGCGATCTGGCGGCGATCATCGTCGAACCGACGATGGGGAATTCGGCCGGCATCCTGCCGGAGGAGGGCTGGCTGGGGACGATCCGCCGATTGTGCGACGAGTACGGGATCGTGATGATCATGGACGAGGTCAAGACCGGGTTCCGCCTGGCGCGCGGCGGCGCCCAGGAGCACTTCAAGGTCCGCGCCGACCTGGCGACTTACGCCAAGGCGATGGCCAACGGCTACCCGATCGCCGCCTTCGCCGGACGAGACGAGTTCATGCAAACGCTCGAGCCCGGTTCGGTGGCGCACGGGGGGACGTACACCGGGAACCTGGTGGGAGTCTCGGCAGCCCTGGCGACGCTGGAATTGCTTGAGAAGGAGCCGGTCCTGGAGACGATCCACGCCCGCGGCAAGATCCTGATGAGCGGATTGAGCGAGATCCTGCACGACGCCGGCATCGCCAATCATCTCTTGGGGCACCCCTCGATGTTCGGGATGGCGCTGGGTGTCGAGGCCAGGCCGACGGACTACCGCGGCTACACCGAGTCCGACATGCACCTCTACGAGCGGATCATGACCGCCCTCGTGCCGCGCGGCGCCATGCCCGAGCTCGACGGCCGCGAGCCGTGGTTCTTGTCCTACAGTCACACCGAAAAGGACATCGCCGATACGCTGGGGATGTTTGAAGAGGCCGTCAAAGAGGCCAAGGGCTAACTGGTGACCGCGCGCTTTCCGCCTCACCCCCTATCCCCTCTCCGGGACTGGGACCTCGATGGAGCAGGCACGTGGCGGAGAGGGGGAGAGAATCATGAGGGGGTGGGGGAGCTTTGCTCCCCCACCCCCTCAAAGAAGACCCACCCCTCCCCCTGCAAGGAGCGAGCTTCCACAAGGAAGCTGATGCAGGGGGAGGGGAGAGGGGTGGGGGTCGTCAAGGCCCCGAGTCGCAGATATCCGCAGATAGCCAAGGAGGGAGAGTTCCTATGCCCCACGGATACACCGGCCGCATCCTGCACGTCGATCTGAACCGGCGCAGCCTCGAGGTGGAGGAGCCGCCGGAAGCCTTCTACCGGACCTACCTGGGTGGGAGCGCCGTCGGGGCCCACTACCTGCTGCGCGAGACCTCCCCGGGAGTCGACCCGCTCGGCCCGGACAACGTCCTGACGCTGGCGCTCGGGGTGCTGACCGGAGCGCCGGTCTCCGGACAAAGCCGGATGACGGCCGTCGCCAAATCGCCGCTGACCGGCGCCGTGGGCGACTCGCAATGCGGCGGCTTCTTCCCGGCCGAGATGAAATTCGCCGGGTTCGACGCCCTCGTCCTGCGCGGTCGCGCCGACGAGCCCCTCTACCTGTGGATTCACGAAGGCAAGCCCGAACTACGCCCGGCGGCGCACCTGTGGGGAAAGATCACCGGGGAGGTGGAAGACATCCTGCGCGCCGAGCTCGGGGACGACAAGATCGAGGTGCTGCAGTGCGGCCCGGCGGGCGAACGCGGCGTGCGCTTCGCCGCCTTGATGAACATGGCCAACCGCGCCAACGGCCGCACCGGGATGGGCGCCGTGATGGGGAGCAAGAACCTCAAGGCGGTCGTGGTGCGCGGCACGGCCAAGCCGTCCCTCGCCGACCGGGCCAAGGTCATTGAGCTGGCCCGCTGGGGGGCCAGTCACTTCGAAGAGTCGGACGTCTACGGCCTGGGACTGTTCGGCACGGCCGAGGTGCTGGCCGGACAGCACAAGGCCGGAGGCCTGCCGACGCGCAACTGGGAGAGCGGCGCGTTCGACAATTACCTGTCCATCGACGGTAAGACGATGGCCGAGACGATCCTCAAGAAACGCGACACCTGCTACGCCTGCACTGTGCGCTGCAAGCGGGTGGTCGAGGTCACCGATGGCCCGTTTCGCGCCGACCCGCGCTACGGCGGCCCGGAATACGAGACGCTGGCCACGTTCGGATCTTATTGCGGCATCGACGACCTGAAGGCGATCTCGACTGCCAACCAGCTCTGCAACCAGTACGGGATGGACACGATCTCGTGCGGCGCCACGATCGCCTGGGCGATGGACTGCTTCGAGCATGGTCTTCTGACGGAGGCCGACACCGGCGGGCTGGCGTTGCGTTTCGGCGACGCCGCGGTCATGGTGAAGGTGACCGAGATGATCGCCACGCGGGAAGGGATCGGCGACCTGCTGGCCGAAGGCTCGGCGCGAGCGGCCGGCCGATTGGGGCGCGGCAGCGAAGATCTGGTGGTGGCCGTCAAAGGCCAGGAGCTGCCGGCGCATATGCCGCAGGTCAAACGCAGCATGGCTTTGATCTATGCCGTCAACCCCTTCGGCGCCGACCACCAGTCGCACGAGCACGACCCGTCGTGGAAGGCCCATCCGGCGCGCATGGCGGAGATCGGCCTGACCGACGAGCCGCAGCCGAACAAGGTGCTCAACGAAGGCAAGGTGCGCTTCGCCTTGCAGACGCAGTACGCCTACTCCTGCTTGGATTCGGTCAACGTCTGCCAGTTCGTCTTCGGCCCGGCCTGGCACCTATATGGCATGGGGCAACTGGCGGAGGTCGTCCAGGCCGTCACCGGCTGGCCGGTGACGGTCGAGGAGCTGATGCGCGTCGGGGAGCGGCGTCTCAACATGCTGCGGGCCTACAACGCCCGCGAGGGCATCGACCGCGCCGCCGACACACTCCCCAAGAAACTGCAGAAGGCGCTCATCGGCGGGAAGAGCGACGGTGTTTTCGTGACGGCCGAGGAATTGGAGCAAGCCAAGGACGTCTACTACGCGATGGCGGGATGGGATGTGGCGACGGGCAACCCGACCCGCGCCAAGCTGGATGAACTCGAATTGACCTGGGTGGCGGACCTGCTCGAGGCTTAAGACTCTCCTCCTCGCACGCCAACCTTCGCCGCAACCACGGGAGGACTGCCATGCGGATCGTCGTTCTGGGAGGGGCGGGCATCATCGGCCGGGTGATCGCCCTCGACCTGGCGCGAGATGACCTGGACCTGCTCATCGCCGATCGGGACCTGGCCGGCGCCGAGCGTACGGCGCAACAGGTGGGGAAACGGGCGCGCGCCGTCCGGGTCGACGTCACCGATCTGGATGCGCTAGCCGGGGTGCTGCACGGCGCCGAGATCTGCGTCAACAGCACGCTGTACTACTTCAACCTCGACGTCATGCGCGCTTGCCTGAAGGCCAAAGTCCACTACCTGGACCTGGGCGGGCTGTTCCACGTGACGCGCAAACAGCTGGAGCTCGATACCGCCTTCCGCGACGCCGGCCTGACGGCGGTCCTCGGCCTCGGGTCGTGCCCGGGCGTCGCCAATGTCCAGGCCGGCTGGTTGGGCGGCATGCTCGATCAGGTGCGCTCGGTCCGCATCTACAACGGCTCCACCCTGGACGAGGGCGAGTCGCTCGCCTGGCCGTATGCCATCGAGACCATCCTGGACGAGATCAGCAAACCGGCGATGGTTTTCCGGGGCAAGACCTTCGTGGAGGCTCCGCCCTTGGGCGAGGAGGAGTATTTCCTGTTCCCGGAACCGATCGGCTGGGCCAAGACCCATCTCAGCCTGCATTCGGAGGTCGCCACGATCCCGCTGAGCCTGGCGATGAAGGGCATCGAGGAATGTTTCTTCAAGATCACGTTCTTCGGTTACTCGGAGGCCGTGCTGCGCAAGATGGCCTTCGTGGCGCAGCTGGGCCTGGCCGAGACGGAACCGGTGACGGTCGACGGCGGGACGGTGCGCCCGCGCGACGTCCTGCTGGCGCAGCTTCGGAAAATACCGCAGACGAAGGAGAAACCGAAGAGCAAGGGCTTCAAGGATGTCGCTACGGTCGTGGAAGGGAGCCTGGACGGCGACCGGGTCACGCTGCGGGCGGATACCAGCGGCGGGCCTTATCCCGAGTGGGGAGTCTCAGGCGGGACGCTGCTCGTCGCCGTGCCTCCGGCCATCGTGGCGCGCTGGCTGGGATCGAACAGGCTGGCCCGGCCAGGGGTTTCGCCGCCGGAGCAGGCGATTGAGCCGGAGCCGTTCTTCGCCGAGCTGGCGCGGCGAGGTTTCACGACGACGTTGACGCGCACGGAGACGGTGGCGGCGCCGGAATGATTCAGTGACCAGTGGTCGGTGGTCAGCGGGGCGGCTCCCGCTCCCATGTCATTCCGAGGGAGGCGGAAGCCGCCGACCGACACTTGCACCCCCTGGCACCGCCCGCCACACCGTCCCGGTGTCCTGCCGGGAGGGCAGGTGTGCGCTGGCAGCGCAGCTGCCAAGTGCAGGTGGGAATCCCCATGATCGCTCCCGGTCCGCTTTCTCCGGGCGTGATGCACTCACCAAGCGTTCCCTCGGTGACCGCGCCTCGGGGATTCCTCGGAATGACATGTGAAGTGAGCTAACCCCTGCCGCCGGCGACAGGACACTGACCCCTATCTCCAGATCTCCCCGTAGGCGTGGTCGCCCTTGAGGCGGCGGCCTTCGGAGAAGCGAGTCGCGGTGAAGGCCGAGATATCAACCGTCGCTGGTCGGCCGTCGATCATCCACTCCGCCATGCAGGCGCCGACCGCTGGTGCGATCTTGAATCCCGTTCCACTGAAACCGCAAACCAGGAAGAACCCCTGCGGCCCCGCCTGATCCAGGATGGCGCGCTGATCGGGCGTCAGGCCGTCGTAGCCGGCGCTGGCGCTTTGCAGTGAACCACCGTCCATCCCCGGAATCCGTCGGCAGATGCGGTCGACAGCCCGCTCGACGAAGTCCGGCTGCGGCTGGTCGCCGCCGCTGTCGGGCGAGACGCCGAGGGGGTTGTCGTCCTCCAGTCCGACGAGGGTCAGCCCGCCGGTCTCGGGGCGGAAGTACATCAGGTTGATGAAGTCGATGACCGTCGGATGGCTCAGGCCGAGGTCCACCGGGCGGCGCAAGAAGGCCGTGTCGTGCTTCCATGTCGTGATCGGCAGGTCGAGGCCGGCCAGGAGGGCGACCTCCCGGGCCCAGGGTCCGGCTGCGTTGACCACGATCGGGGCGTCGAACGCGCCGCGCGTCGTCTCCACTCCCTGAACGCGCCCGCCGTTCGTCGAGAGGCGAGTGACCTGCGCCCCCTGGACCAGGCGGGCTCCGCCGGTGCGAGCGGCAGCCAGGAGGGCCGCCGTCGAACCCGTGGGGTCGGCATAGCCCGACTCGGGCTCATAGGCCGCCAGGTCAAAGTCGTCGGTGCGGAAGGACGGTGCCAATCGGTGCACGTCATCGGCGCCGATGACCAGGCTGGGGATGCCGAGCCGCTGGTGCATGGCGACGTTCGCCCGCAGCCGTTCGTTGTGGTCCGGCGCGACGATCTGCAGGAAGCCGGTGCGGGTGAAGCCACACTCCCCGCCGACGATATCGC
>CAYUWF010000081.1:0-10736 GCA_964448245.1 uncultured Anaerolineaceae bacterium
AAATGAGGTTGGTGACTACAGGGACCCAGCTCAGGAGGGAGAAGCGCTCTCGCTCCGAGCCACCAGCACTAACTCGGTCCGAACGGCCACGGCCTGCTCCGGCTCGAGCCCCAGCGCCTGCAAGACCTCCTCGGGGCGTCCCGCGGCCCCTTCGCGTGCCGACAACCGCATGCGTAAGACCGATCGACTCGGATCGTACTCGAGGGCTTCGACCAACGGACGGAGATCGTAGGTCTTGCCGCGGCGGGTCCGTGTCAGATGGTCCGCCTCCAGAAGCTGCCCGATTCTCTCGGCCATCCCGGCCGGCTCGGCGAAGAGGCTGGACGAGACCTCATACAGCGAAGCCTCGATCTGGCTCTGCAGCACCGGCTCCGACAGGTCGATGCGGGCCACAACCTCGATCCGCAGGCCGGGAGGGGCGGCCTCTCTCAGACGGGCCTCGACGTCGGCCGGATCCAACTCGCGCTCCAGCCAGGCGTCGATCAAATCGCCCCGGCTCAGGCAACCGAGCGGCAGCGCCGCGCCGATGTTGATCTTCGGATGAGGATTGAAACCCTCGCTGTAGGCGAGCGGCAGGCCGGCCCGCCGTAAAGTGCGCTCCCAGGTCCGGTGCAGGTCCAGGTGGCCGGTGAAGCGCATGGCTTCTGTCTTGGCGAAGGTGATGCGATAACGGGCGGACGTCGTCCCGGTCATCAGGTGACGAGATCAGGGTGCCGCCACGGAGAGCTCTTCGGCAGGGGGCCGGGCCCTGTTTCCGGCTTCCATCGGGACCGCCATCGCCGGCCACGCGCCGGCCATTTGCGATCTTTCCGGGATGCGCTTCGGCGAGCGGACCTCCGGGCATTCCCACAGATCACCCGGATTCAGACGGCGCAGGTCGGCGAAGCGAGGGAGGATGCCGCAGGCGAAGCACCGCTCGCGGCAGTCGACGCGCGTCTCGCCGCGCAGGCTCATCAGGTAGTCCTCGGTCAGGAACTCCTTGCGCACGGCGGCATCGATGTGGTCCCAGGGCAAAGGCTCGTCGATCGGCCGCTCGCGGTGGGTGTAGAAGGCCGGATCAAGGCCGGTCTCATCGAAGGCAGCCTGCCAGGATTCCATGCGGAAATGTTCCTGCCAGGCGTCGAAGCGGGCACCGTTGCGCCAGGCGCGGTAGATCACCTCGCCCAGGCGCCGGTCGCCGCGCGACAGCCAAGCCTCGAGCATTGTCTCTTCCGGGTTGTTCCAGTTGAGCTTGAGGCCCGGGCCGCGCAAGGCCTGCTTGAGCAAGGACTGCTTGGCCTGAATCTGTTCCACGGTATCGCACGGCACCCACTGGAACGGGGTGTGCGGTTTCGGCACGAAGGTGCTTACCCCGGCCGTGACCTTGGCCCTGGGTCCGATGATCTCCCGCCCGACGGCCAGCACGCGGCGGCACAGGTCGGCGATGGCCTGCACGTCCTCCAACGTTTCCTGGGGGTGGCCGATCATGAAATAGAGTTTGATCGTATGCCAGCCGTGGCGGTAGATCTCGCCGGCGGTCTCGAGGACCTGCGCCGTCGAGACCGGTTTATTGATGATCTGGCGCATGCGCTCGGTTGCCGCCTCGGGGGCCAGGGTGAAGCCGCTGCGATGGGCCTGCCCTTGCAGCAGGTCCATCAGCTCGACCGAAAACGACTCGATGCGCAGCGACGGGAGCGACAGGTTCAGGTGACGCCCGGCGAAACGCTGGCGGAGGGCCCGGACCAAGGGCAAGACTTCGTCGTAATCCGAGGAGGACAAGGAGAGCAGGGCGACTTCCTCGTAGCCGGTGTGGCGCAGCGCTTCGTCGATGGCCTCGACGATCTCGTCCACGCTGCGCTCGCGCACCGGCCGCGTGATCATCCCCGCCTGGCAGAAGCGGCAGCCGCGCGTGCAGCCACGCATGATCTCGACCGCCACCCGATTGTGCGTCACGTCGATGTAGGGGACGACGAAGCGGGTCAGCGGCGGGGGCAGGCGAGCGACGATGCGCTTGGTCACCCGCGGCGGGGCCTCAGGCGCCAGGACTTCCATGCGTTCCAGCGTCCCATCCGGCGCATGCCGGGCCTGATAGAGCGCCGGAACGTACACGCCCCACAGGCGCGCCAGGTCCCGGTGGAGTTCGGCGCGCGGCCGGTCGGAGGCCCGCCAGCGCTGGACTGCCTCGACGACCTCGAGGATCGACTCTTCGCCCTCGCCGATGGCGAAGGCATCGAAGAACTCGGCCATCGGCTCCGGGTTGTAGGTGGCGTGGCCGCCACCCAGGATGACCGGATCGTGGCGCCCACGTTCGGCCGTGCGCAAGGGGACGCCGGCTAGGTCGAGCAGGTTCAGCGTATTCGTGTAGAGAGTCTCATACGGAAGGGAGATGCCGATGAGGTCGAAGTCCTTCAGCGGGTGCTTCGTCTCGAGCGAATAGAGCGGGATGCCGGCGCGGCGCAGCGCAGTCTCCATGTCGGGCCAGGGGGAGAAGACTCGCTCGGCCAGGACATCGGCCCGGCGGTTGAGGATGTCATAGAGCACGGCCAGTCCCAGGTTCGACATGCCGAGGTCATATACGTCGGGGAAGGCCAGGGCCACCCGGGTGGGGACGGCCTGCCAATCCTTGACGACTTGGTTGAGCTCGCCGCCGGTGTACCGCCCCGGCTTCTGTACTCCGGGGAGGATCCGGTCTAGCTCGCGTTCGATTTCGGCGGGAGTCACCGCTTGGGTCATCCGGCGAATTTCTCCGATCGGACCTATATTATCATGCTCAGGCATCGTCATTGCGAGCCGTCCTGAGGGGACCGAGGGACGGCGCGGCAATCTCCACCAGGTGAGATTGCGACGGCCCCCTTGCCTCAGCGAGCTCGGGCCGCCTTCGATCGTGCGGGCTCGGGGGCCTCGCAATGACATCCGCAAGACCGGTTCGCCGCCCAATGGCTAGGCTGTGCAGCAACGCCCTGGCTCCAAGCCCCCTACGAGATTCTGCCGGGATCGCCGGCAGGGTCTCTCGATGGTCGGGCCGCTAATAATTCACATGACCCGAAGATGAGCATGTGGTAGGATGCTGCGGGCCTGCCCCCATCGTCTAGTGGCCTAGGACGTGGCCCTCTCAAGGCCAAAACGGGGGTTCGAAACTCCCTGGGGGCACCAAGTTCACACCGGCCGGGCTCGGAGCCCGGCCGGTGTGATTTTCGGAGGGGAATCCGTCACCAGCGGTTCATGATGGAGTCGTGCGCGCCGGGTCCGATCAGGGGACCCGAGTCGCCGCGGCCCCGGGCTCGCGCGTCGGGTCAAGCAGCCATTTGACGGCCGAGACGAGTGCCGCTCGCGAGATCGGCTTGGTCAGGTAGACCTCGGCGCCGACCTTTAGGCCAGCCGCCCGGTCTTCGGCCCGCGATCGGGCAGAGATGAAGGCCACCGGCAGGCGCGCTGTCCGCTCGTTCTGCCCCAACCGGCGGCAGATTTCGAAGCCGTCGATTCCCGGCAGCATGACGTCCAACAGCACGACGCTGATCTCGGGGTCGAAGGCGCGTTCCAGCGCCTCGTCACCGTTGCGAGCCTCAACCACTCGAAAACCATCGAGCTCGAGGATCTGTGCCATCAACTCGGCGCTGTCCGGTTCGTCCTCGACTAGCAACACCGTTGCCGACGGCTTGGCGGACGGGGAAGCCGCTCCAGGGCTGGGGCGAGGCTGCTCACTCATTTCCCCCTCCACAGCCTGTGTCCACGGCTTATTCTACGGCGCCTCAGGCTGCCTGCCTGGGGGCCGGCTGACGGGAGGCTTCCAGGTAATTATCCAACATGCGGACGTCGTACCGCCGATGCCACCCGGGCGTGCGGAAGGGCAGAATCAAGCCGCGCTTCTCGATGCGGTTGAGGGTGTTGAGGCTGACGCCCAGGTAAGCGGAGGCCTCACGGGCTGTTAGCAATCGAGAGTTCGACGACATGCTCCCTACTCTCCTCGACGCCCCCCGCGGCGGGTCGTGTCAGTCGCGCCCGGCCGGCCCCCGGGGTGCGCGGCCTGCCATGGTTCGGCGCCGGTTGGTACGGTTCGCCCCGAATATAAGGCGCCGCCTGGAAACGGTGGCCGGGTAAAAGGTCCCGATGGGTAGTTGTAAGTCGGCGAGCCGAGTTCCCATTCCCGTTCGACGCAAGAGCGAATAGACTTGGCAAGCGGGAGGCAGACCATCGCGACGATGCAGAGCCCGGCCAGCCAAGCCTCGGATCCCGGAGAGAGGACCTGGCACCTCTCCAAGCCTCTCCTGCGGCGGATGCTCGCCGCGGGGATGCTCGGCGCGGCCGTCTTCCTAGTCCAGGCAGGAGTGGCGGAGCTTGTCCTTCGCAGCGATCGGATCTGTCAGGAAACCCGCGCTAGCAACCGGGCCTTCAACCCGCGGGGATGCCAGCCGGAATCCGTCCGCTTCCTCCTGCAAGGCCTGGCGCATGGGGCCGTGGGCGCCCTGCGTCCGGACCTCCCGGCAGCTTTGGGGGTCGTAACGATGGCGGCCCTGATGGGGGTGGTTGCGGCCTTGCTGGGGTTTCTGCCGGCACGCCGCGCCATGCCGGCGTTCCTCGTCCTGGAAGCGTTGGCGACGGCCTTCTTCGCGTTGGTCGGATTCCTATCTCTCTATGCCGGATAATCGGCCGGGACCCGTTTCGCCGCGTCCGGCCGACGCAGACCTCGATCGCAGAAAAGACAAAGAGCCGCCCACGAGGGACGGCTCTCTGCGGCGCCGCGGCATCTTCACCCGAGGGTGAGGAGGGATGCCGCGGCGCCAAAACGGTCTAAGCCACTACTCATCGGCATCACCTCCTCTTCGCATGGGATAGCGAGGCTGAGGGCGCTCCTTCGAGCGCGGCAGGAGTATCGCACATCGGCGGGGGGCTGTCAACTACCGGTAGGGGATGCGGCGGGACCCCATCCCAATAATCGTCATTGCGAGGCGCCCTGAGCGGAGCGAAGGGCGACGTGGCAATCTCATCATCGGGGCGATTGCCACCCCACGCTCCGCCTGTCCTGAGCGAAGCCGAAGGACTCTGGGCAGGCGGCCCCCTCCCACTCCGCTTCGCTTCGGGGACTGTAGTCCGGGGGCCTCGCAATGACATTCGAGGGTGGGGCGCCTCACAATGACGGGGAACGGCGGAGTCGCCGCCAGATGATGATGTCCGCTGCCCCTACAGGATCAGCATCGCGTCGCCGAAGGAGTAGAAGCGGTAACCTTCGGTCTTGGCCGTCTCATAGGCGGCCAGGATGCGCTCACGCCCGGCGAAGGCGGAGACCAGCATGAGAAGCGTGCTGCGCGGCAAATGGAAATTGGTCACCATTGCGTCGACGGCGCGGAAGGGATGGCCGGGCAGGATCAGGAGATCGGTCTCGCCGGCGAACGGAGCGACGGTCGCGTCGGGATCGGAGGCGCGGGCGGCCGTCTCCAAGGTCCGGACGGTCGTCGTGCCGACGGCGATCACCCGGGCGCCCGACCGCCGGGCGCGGTTGATCGTTTCGGCCGCGGCCGCGTTCATTTCACAGTACTCGCGGTGGATCGGGTGCGCCTGCGGATCCTCGACGTCGACCGGGGCGAACGTGTCGAGGCCGACGTGGAGCAGGAGGCGCGCCAGGATCACGCCGGAGGCCTCGATCGCTTCGAGCAAGGCCGGGGTGAAGTGCAGCCCGGCGGTGGGCGCGGCGGCCGATCCGGGCCGGCAGGCGAACACCGTCTGGTAGTCGCCGGGGGTTCGGAGCGGTTCGTGGATGTAGGGCGGCAGCGGCATGGCGCCGATCGTCTCGAGCAGCGGAGAGATCGCCGCCTCGAAACGGACCCGGCGCAGCGCGCCTTCGCCCACCGCTTCGACCACGGCCCGCGGCCCGCCTTCCACCTGAACGACGGCTCCCTCGCCCAGGCCTCGCCCCCCGACGATTACCTCCCATACCCGCGCCTCGACCCGACGCAGGAGCAGGATCTCGACTCGTCCCCCGTGGGGCTCCTTGCGCGCGCTCAGGCGAGCCGGGAAGACCCGCGTTTCGTTCAGGACGAGGACGTCCCCGGGCCTCAGGTAATCCGGCAGGTCATGGAAAACGGCGTGCGAGACCGAGCCGGCGCGTCGGTTGAGGATCATCAGCCGGGAAGAATCGCGCGGCTGCGCCGGGTGCTGCGCGATGAACACCGGGGGGAGGTCGTAGTCGAAATCGCTCGTGCGCACGAGCTATTTGTTCAGGGCGCGCAGGACGAGGTTGACCACGACCGTCAGAATCAGGCTGAGCAGAATCATCGTAGCCAGGGGGATAAAGCAGGTCAGGGCCTGACCCTGGATTTTGATGTCACCGGGGAGTTGGAACAGGGGAATGCCGGCCCGCCCGAGCACGAGGACCAGCACGCCGACGCCCGCCAGGCCCAGCCCGGCGAAGATCAGGATTCGGCCGATGTTCCCGAGGTCACTCATCGGCGCTCCACGGTTGACCTTCGAAATCCACGTACACCTCTCGCGCTCGCCTGCATTGGCGCCCCTCGGCCTCATCCCCTACCCCGAGGCCATTTCAGGGTGGAGGTCATGCCCGGCGGGGGAGGGGGTGGGGGGGTGGGGGAATCCGCGTGGTTCCTCCCCGCTAGATCTCCGGCAGGCGAGGCTGCGGGGAATCCGGCGGCGCCAGACCCAGGTGAGCATAGGCGCTGGGAGTCGCCGTGCGGCCCTGGCTGGAACGCTCGATGAAACCGAGCTGGAGCAGGTAGGGTTCGACCACGTCCATGATCGTGTCCGGCTCCTCGCTCACCGAGGCGGCGATCGTCTGCAATCCCACTGGGCCGCCGCCGTACTTCTCGGCAATGGTCCGCAGGACGCGGCGGTCGGCCTCGTCCAGGCCGAGCGGATCGATCTCGAGTAGGGCCAGCGCCTCGGCCGCCACCACCTGAGTGATGCGGCCTTCGGCCCGTACCTGGGCGAAGTCCCGCACGCGCCGCAGCAGCCGGAGCGCTACCCGGGGCGTCCCGCGTGCCCGGCCGGCGATCTCGCGCACGCCGCCGGGCTCGGCGGTCACGTTCAGCAAGTCCGCGCCGCGCCGGACGATGGCTTCCATCGATGCCAGATCGTAGAAATCGAGGCGGTGGACGGCGCCGAAGCGGGAGCGCAGCGGCGCCGTCAGCAGGGCCAGGCGCGTCGTAGCGCCGATGGCGGTGAAGCGCGGCAGGGGCAGGCGCAGTGAACGCGCCGCCGGGCCTTTGCCGATGACGATGTCCAGGGCAAAGTCTTCCATCGCCGGGTACAGGATCTCTTCGACGGCGCGGCCGAGCCGATGGATCTCGTCGATGAAGAGCACATCACCGGCTTCGAGGTTGGTCAGGATCGCCGCCAGGTCGCCGGCGCGCTCGATCGCCGGTCCCGACGTTTGGCGCAGACGGGCGCCCATCTCGTTGGCCAGCACGTGCGCCAGGGTGGTCTTGCCCAAACCGGGGGGGCCGTAGAAAAGGACGTGGTCGAGCGGTTCGCCGCGATTCTGCGCCGCGGCCACGAGGATCGCCAGGTTCTCTCGCACACGCTCCTGCCCGATAACTTCGTCCAGGCGCCGCGGACGGAGGCGGGAATCGTTCCAATCATCCGGCCGGTGCTCGGAGGAGACGACGCGCGAAGCGACCTCGGTCATGCGGCGATTATACAGGCGGTCAGAAGGCTGCTGAGAAAAGGCCACCTCCACCTGACCCCCTATCCCCCTCTCCTCCGACAGCGGATGACCCGATGAAGGATCTCGGCGGAGAGGGGGACTGGATTTCAAGGGATAGGGGGCGGCTTCGCCGCCCCCTTCCCTGAAGAAACCTCCCCTCCCCCTGGCCCGGGACCCCACATCGGAGACTCCCGACTGCAGGGGGAGGCAGGGAGGGGGTGAAACGGCAAGAGGCTCGTGCCTGGCTCAAGACCCAGAAGACGACTCGCCCGCCGCCTTTACGGCGTGGCCGCCGAATTTCTGGCGCATCGCCGCCAGCAGGCGCGCGGCGTAGCTCTGGTCCTGACGGCTGCGGAAGCGCATCCACAGCGCCAGGCTGATGACCGGCGCCGGGACGTCCAGGTCGATCGCTTCCTGCACGGTCCAACGCCCCTCGCCGCTGTCGGCCACCCAGCCCTGGATGGCGCTCAGCGACGGGTCGTCCGCCAAAGCCGAGGCGGTCAGGTCGAGCAGCCACGAGCGCACGACGGATCCGTAACGCCACATCTCGGCGATCTGGTGCGCGTCCAGCCCGAATTCCTTCTTGGCCCGCAGAATCTCGAAGCCTTCGGCATAGGCCTGCATCATCCCGTACTCGATGCCGTTGTGGACCATCTTGACGAAATGACCGGCGCCGCAAGGTCCGACGCGCCCCCACCCCTGTTCGGCCGAAGGAGCCAGCGTCTGGAGAGCGGGGCTCAGGAAGGCCACCGCGTCTTCGTCGCCGCCGGCCATCAGGCAATAGCCCTCCGTCCGTCCCCAGATTCCGCCGCTGGTCCCGACGTCGACCAGATGGATCCCCTTCTCGTGCAGACTCGCCGCGCGGCGCTGGGTATCGTGGTAGTTGGAGTTGCCGCCGTCGACGAGGATATCGCCCGGCTCGAGGCCGGGAGCAATGTGCCCCAGCGCGGACTCGGTCGGCTCACCGGCCGGCAGCATGATCCAGATCGCCCGCCGGGCGGTGATCTCCTTCCCCGCCGCCTCCATCGACGACAGGGCCCGGGCGCCCTGATCGACGAGCTCCTGGACCTTCTGTGGGGTCCGGTTCCAGACGAAAACCGTGTGTCCGCCTTCGACGAGCCGCGCGGCCATGTTGGCGCCCATCTTTCCGAGTCCGACCATCGCGATCTGCACGGGCGCCTCCCTTTGCGCGTAGCCAACTAGATGAGTAAGCGTGTGCATTCTAGCCCCCGGCTGGTGGAGGGTCAAACTGGTATGCCGCTCGGCGCCGACTGATGCCAATCAATACCAAGGCTCTGCCGGGTTCATGGCCCTGCCGGGGACTTGAAGCCAGGCCCGGCATCTGGGTGGCACGTTGGGCGATCGCGTAGCATCCCGACCGGGACTGCGAAGGGTCCCGAGAGGAACGGGCGAGTCTTCGACGCACCGAAATCCGCGGCGGCAGGACCCTTGAGCCATAGTGATTTCAAGTGCTCGCATCCCGGGGATGGGGGCTCATGGGGGAAAAGGAGCGGCGGAGCCGACCCCTTTTCCCCAAAGTAATTCTCTCCCCTCTCCGCTCTTCTCGATCTCGAGCACGGGACTCCCATGCGGAGAGAGGGGAAGGGGGGTGAGGCAAGGGACAACCCAGTGTGCCGGGACCCCCTCCAGTGGTTTTGCGTCTCACGGGACCGCACGTGGAGTTGACGGCTCCAAGTGGCGCCACTATACTTCCTGCCGCGGGGAAGGAGGGCACTGCCTACCGCACGGGTCACCCTGCCAGCAACCCGACATCGTTGGAGGCGGCTTTATCGCGTGGGCGCGGCGGAAACGCGCCGGAACGGCGGGGAGGAAGGTTGCTGTGCTCGGCCTGGGACTGCGGCAGGTACAAGAGGCCATCAACAAGAAGGCGGATGAAGTGCAGCACGAGTTCGTCGCCATCAGCGACGAGCTCGAGGTGGTGGGCCGCAAACTCCTCGAGGTGCGCAACGAGGATCGTCCACCGCTGCGCGCCGAGCAAGAGAGCCTGCGGGCGAAGCAGGCGCAGCTCGCCGACGAGGTCAACCTCTGGCGCGAGCGGGCCCGTGCCGTAACGCAGCAGCGCGGCGAAACCGGACTGCGTGCGTACATGGAAGAGCTGAAGGGGCTGGGCGACCCGGTGGTCACCTTCTCCGCCCAGCAGGCCATAGAGTCGCTGGACGCGCCGGAGGAGGCTCTGGCGCGCATGCAGGCCGACCAGGATTCCTCGTCGCTGACGCCGGCGACGCGCTTGCTGCAGCGGGCGCGCAAGGAGTATGACCTGCGCGGCAGCGACGACGCCCCGCGGCAGCGGGCGGCGGTCGAGTTCGCCAACCGGCGCGGCATGGCGCAGGACGCCAAAGCCCTGGAAGAGATGGAAGCCGGGATCTCCGACGGCGACCCGCTGGTGCGAGAGGTCGCCATCCTGTCCTGTATCCAGATCTATCGATTCCGCGCCCTGCGCCTGGCCGAGCTCGACGACGCTCACGAGGCCGTGCTGAGACTGGCGGCGCTCGACCATCGGGCGGCGGTTACCCCTCTGATCGAGGTCGCCTCAGAGTTCCGCTCGGGCTACATCAACGGCGAGAATGGGATGATCGAGGGCGACAACTCCAAGTCGCGCATGGTGGCGATGCTGCGCCTGGTCGAGTGGCACACGCCGGACGCCCAGCGGGCGATTCAGCAGCTGCGCTTCGACCGCGATTCGCACATGGTCCGAGCGGCCGAGAAATCCCTGCAGCTCTTCCCGGGGGAGTGGAAGGGCCCGCTCAAGCCCCAACCCTGATCCTCCGACAAGAGAGGGGGATTGAATGAAGCCGTTCGGCTGGTGGGACGCCTGGCTCCCGTAGGTGGCTGTCGAGATGGCCGCGTTCGGTGTCTTCATGGCGCTCTTCAGCCGATCGCCCCTGTCCGACGGATTCAACCAGCAGATCGATCCGGTCTTCTCGCTGAGCGTAGTCCCTTGCTCCGCTCGGGATGATATCGAAGGGCCCAGCGCGGCGATTGTTTCATCGGCGCGAGGCTTCCAAGGTTGGGCCCTCGGTGTGTCCGGCGCGACCGTCGCCGGCTTCGGCGTCCTGGCGGCCATCGAATCACATGTTGGGCG
>CAYUWF010000082.1:0-10677 GCA_964448245.1 uncultured Anaerolineaceae bacterium
ATACGGCTTGGACCTGAGGCCAATGACTCACGAAGCCCTGCAACGCCGAGGGATTGGTTGAGGCCCCTTTGGTGGAGGTTGGCCTCGTCTGCCAGAGCGAGTCTCCAGAGCGGCCGAACGGCCTCGAGATTGGCGGAGCACCCCTATCGGGGAGGCACCCGGCCAGCCAGGGCCAGTATCCCCGCCGATGGCAAACACCCGGCCGGCCGGGTCGGTCGTGAAGCACCCTGGAAGGCCTCCATCGAGTTGTTATGCGGCCCGCCGCCGTTCACAGATGGCTGGCATCTGTTGGCGCAACGCAGTCCACGTGGCTATTCGCCCGGCGCGAAGCGGGCCCACGTCTCTGCGCCGATCCGCTCCACCGCGCTGGCAAGCCCGGCGACATCACTCGGCGTCGTGCGGGGGTTGATATAGCAGGGGCGAATGGCGAACTGCCCATTGATCTCTGTGCTCGACGGGATGTGATGGTGCTCCTGATGAAGTCGCCTCAGAATCTCGCGATTCAGATTGTTCAGAGTCTTGCCGTTGGCAGATCCCGTTTGGAGGTCGGCGGGCACGTACCGGAAGCAGCAAATGGAGAGGGTTACTGGGGCGAGGAGCTCCAGTACGGGCGAGGACTGAACGAGCTGGGCCAAGCGGCGGGCATACGAATTGTGGCGTGTTACCCTGGCGCGCATTCCTTCCGCGCCTATTTCGTGGAGCGCCGCCCACACCGTCACGCCCCGTGAGCGCGCGGATTGCTCGATGTTAAAGTCGTGAAACGGATACCCCAGTCCGTCGAACTGCGAGTTGACCGTCTCCTCCTGACTCGCCGCGCCTTCCAGGTACTCGGCTGGCTCGAGCGTGAGCGCGCGGCCAAGCAATGCCCGGTCTTTTACAAATGTGGCGCCGCAGCCCAGGGGCACGGCGAGCCACTTGTGTGGATCGACGGCTAGCGAGTCGGCCTCGGCGAGGCCTTGGAATAGTGGCGCGACTTCGGGATCGAGTATGCCGAATCCGCCGTACGCGCCATCGACGTGCAGCCAGACGCTCTCATCCCGGCAGACCTGCAGGATGTCGCCGAGCGGATCAATCGCCCCGGTGTTGACTGTGCCGGCGCTGGCAATCACGGCGATGGGGGTGCACCCGTCCGCCTTGTCCTGGCGAAGCCGATCGCGCAGTGCGCCAAGGTCCAGGCGCAGGCCGCTGTCGGTGGGCAGCTGGATCATGGCACGGCGGCCCAAGCCCAGAACTGCTGCGGCGCGGCTGACCACGTGATGAACCTGATTGGAGGCATAGAGGCGCGGCTTGACGAGCGCTTCGAGACCGTCCCGCGATGCGTCCAGGCCGTGCTGTTCGCAGGCCCACTGTCGGGCAGCGGCAAGGGCGATCAGATTCGCGGCGGAGCCCCCGCTGTTGAAGGTGCCCTGATAGGAGGCGGGAAGGCTCAAGAGCTCCTTGAGCCATTCGAGCGCCAGGTGCTCCAGCAGGTTGAAGGGTTGGACCCACCAGCGTTGGGCGCCGGCGATGCTTGCACTGAGAGCGGCCGCGACGGGTACGACGGTTGGCATCGTGGTTACCCAGCCAGCGAAGCCCGGGGCGCCGGTGCGCAGGCCGCGAGGGATGACGACATCCTTCAAGATACGGAGGGTCGGTTCTGCACCCCTCCCGCGCTCGGGCAATGGCTCATCGAGCGAAGAGGACCATTTTGCGTACTCGCTTGCCGCGAGATCCTGATCCTCGAAGCGCATGAACTCCTCAAGCGCGGGAAGCAAAGACTCAATGGCTTCGGATAGACCGGTTGTGACGCTGGGGTCCGTAGTGGGTTTCAGCATGTTTTCCTCTACCGGCAAGGGATGTGGAGCGACGAGAATGGCAGGTCGGGCTGACGGCCTCGACATAAGCCGCCCGCCCCGCCAAGGCTAGTATCGCGCCAAAGCCAACACCCGGCTGGCCGGTCCAGTCGCGAAGCACCCTGGAAGGACTTCAGCGAGTTGTTTGGCGCCGCCGTGATTGCGCCCCAAGAACAGTCTCCGAAGACTTGCGCTCGTCAGGAGTTGGATGGCCCAGACGGCGTCGGGCGGGCAGCGGCGCAGGAAGCCGAGGTTGTCGGCGTAGTCGAGGATATTGGTTTGGATCGGTCCTATGGCATCCATTCGATGCGGCGCTTGAAGTCCGATCCCCCGATCACGAGCGCCAGTCCACTGCCGTCCGCGTTGATGACATAGATACCGTTCTCCGGGTGCTGGAACTCGTCGGCAATTGGGTTGAGGGCGAAGATGATCTTCGTCCCATCCGGCGACCAGGCAGGAGTGATCGGGTAGCGGCCCTCTGCGTCCTCGAAGAGCTTGGTGAGGTTGGAGCCATCGGCATCGACCGTCCACAGGGCAGCATCCTGCTGGTTGCGTGCGGTGGCGAAGAGGATCTTGATGCCATTCGGCGACCATCGGGCCCACCAGCTCGGCACCGTCCCAGGCGTGTCGATTATTCGCGCATCGGTGCCGTCGGCGTTGACCACCCAAAGCGCGCCGCCGATATCCCATGGCGCGGGCTCCGCGACCACCGCACGGTAGAAGACCAGCCGCGTGCCGTCAGGGGAGTAGTCAGCGGGGATGTCATGCACGGCGTCCACGGATGTGAGCCGGATCAGGTCGGTGCCGTCCGCGGCGAGAGCTGTGTACACGCCTGTACGAGAGGGATCCGAGTCGTCCCAGCCTTCGAAGGCGATCCTGGTGGCATCGGGGGACCAGGCCTGTGGCACTAAGTTCAGGGTGGGGTCGGTGAGCGGCAGCCTTGTGAGGTCGGAGCCATCAAGCGGGATGGTCGCTCCGGTGAGGGGCCCACCCTCTGGTTGGCTCTCGGTCATGACCATGACGTCGCGGCCGTTGGGTGCCAGGCGGGGGCAGCAGGCGACGCCAAGTTCGGTGAGCTGCCGTTCATCCGTGCCATCAGCGTTGGCGACGAAGATCGTCTCATCCCCGAATGCGCCACCGGCCCTGGTGAAGAGGATTTGGCCTTCGAGCGGAGCCGGCGGCGGGGCCTCGGTGGGCGCCTCGGTGGCAGCAGGTGCCTCACTAGCCGAGGCCGGGGTTGGAGTCGGTGCACCGCAGGCGGCCAGAATCAAGGCTATTGCGGCAGCAAGCAAAGTGATGGTGAACCGAGTATCGAGTTTCATGGGATAGTCTCCATTTGATAATAATTGGCATTTCAGTTCAGATACGACGGTTGCAACCCGTTTTTGGGTAGCACCGTCTGATGGCAAACGACCTCCAGGTACCCCGATCGGCCATGACTATCTCCCTGAGAAGTATGGGCCGCCCTAACGGCCTCGAGCTGATCCGCCTGGCCAGCCGAAGACAAGTATCGCGCAAAAGGAGCCGACCCGGCCAGCCGGGTCGGCCGAAGGTCCTGGTGTCTTTCCAGGGCTCCATCGAGTTGTTAGCCGTCCGACACTCGCCGCTCCCCGTGCCCAGCAGCCGATCGGCAGCCAGGCCCGGGCGCGCCCGCAGGACGATCTCGGCGTCACGCACCTCGACCTCCAGCCGGTCCCCGGCGTTGGTGCCGAGCCGCCGGCGAAACCTTGCTGGGAACGCGATCCGGTGCTTGCTACTTCCCGCCGACAGCCTCGTTCCAGACCTCGTCAATGGTGTCATAGACGAGTTGAAACTGCGCCGACCGGTAGATCTCATGGCCGGCGCCCTTGGCCCACACGAATCGGCCTCCGTCGCCGACATCGGCCAGTAAGGACTGGACCGAGGCCAGCGGGTCGAGGATGCGATCACAGAACGACGCGCCGCCGCAGTCCTCGTCGAACATGACGGCGTAGGGCATCGTGTCAGGCAACGGGTCTTCCAGCATCCCGTCGTTGCCGGTAAAGACGATGCGTTCCGGGTTCTCGCCGCGGAAATCGGGATACTCGAGCTCCTGCAGCTCCTCCGGCGTCTCGACCTGGGCGGCCGCCTCGATCCACCTCGTGTACGACGGGACCGGGTTCATCGAGACGAAGCCGGCCACCTCGTCCGGATAGGCCTGCGCGAACATGAACACGACAGCTCCACCGGCGGATTGACCTATCGGGAAGTAGGGCGGCTCTATCTCGAGGGCGGTGATCACATCGTGCATCTCTACCACCACCGCACTGATCGGCCTGGGGAGAGTCTCAGGGGTCTCGCTGCGCCCGGCGCCCGGACGCGACCAGGCGCAGACCATCGTTGGATCAGGCGCGGGGAGAGCGGGCATTGCCTGCATGTAATCGCGACGCCTGCAGCCAGCGCCTCACGCTTGCGCGAGGCGGCCTGGATGGGCGGCCTGCCTGGCCGGGCCAAGACCAGTCTCGCGCAATCGCTAATCGTGGGCTGGACAGGTCGATCTCATTGGAACCTGTATGGGCTCGAGCGAGTTGTCGGGCGTCGTCCCAGCGCAGTTCCGATTCGCTGTGGTCCCCGGAGTGGCAAGTCGCTTTCGGGCATGGCTCTCTGGCCGCCGAACGCGGGAATCGATAGAGCGAAACCTGCCCCCCTGTCTTCGCGGGGGCGGCGTCTTGTCTACAGAACGTCATTCCCGCGAAAGTCGAAGACACCCGAAGCGGAGCGGAGTGGTGCGGGAATCCAGAACCAACAAGGTTCTGGGCCCTCGCTTCCCCTTCGGGATCCCCTCCGGGATGCCCCCTTCGGGGTGCGAAGCGCGACGAAGCGCGATCCCCTACGGGATGCCCCCTTCGGGGTGCGAAGCGCGACGAAGCGCGATCCGCGGGGGCGACGGAATTCTTGGCGGGGGTCCTCTCCTAGAATCGTGAGAGCCGGGGACGCCGACCCCGGCTCTCTGCTAAGGAGGAGAAGAAGAGATTCTGCCCTTCCGGAGGCTAGGATACCCGCCAGACCTGGGCAGTGCTCGGCGGGCGCCCGACGCCCCTCCTACGGAATCCCTACGCTGGGCGTGTTGGATGGCACGGACCAGTACCCCGGTCCTGAGAGTGGGAGCTTCCCGGAAGCTTGGAGCTTCCGGGAAGCTTAGACTCGCATGCTAGAATGGCCCGGCTTCCGGCCGGCGTGTGATGCCCACTTCCTGGCTCCTGGCCGCTCTCCCCATTCTGCTGTTGGTCGTCCTGATCCTGGGCTTTGGCTGGTCGGCAGCGCGGGCCGGGCCGGCCGGCTGGCTCGCCGCTGCCTTCATTGCATGGGTCAGCTTCGGCGCGGGCGCTGGGGTCCTGGCCGTCGCCCAGTCCAAGGCGTTCTTCCTGGCCATCGATGTTCTACTCATCGTGTGGGCCGCCTACCTGCTCTACCGCGTCGTCGATGAGGCCGGAGGCATAGCGACGCTGGCGGCGGCCCTGCCGCGCCTGACTCCGGACCGCGGCATGCAGGCGCTGCTCGTCGCTTGGGCCTTCGCCTCTTTCCTGCAGGGAGTCGGAGGGTTTGGGGTGCCGGTCGTTGTGACCGCGCCGATCCTGATGAGCCTTGGCTTCGACCCCGTCACAGCCGTCGTCGCGCCGTTGCTAGGGCATGCCTGGTCCGTCACTTTCGGATCGCTGGGATCCTCCTTCCAGGCGCTGATCGCCGCCAGCGGGGTCCCGGGCCAGGTCATGGCGGCCCAGAGCGCGGCGCTTCTGGGAGCGGCGTGCCTGGTCTGCGGCGGGTTGGTGCTGCACGTAGCCCGTGGGAGCCGGCGGCTCCTCCTGCCGGTCGTGGTGATGGGTCTGGCGATGGCCGGGACTCAATACGCGCTGGCTGTCGCCGGCGTCTGGCACATCGCTGGATTTGGCGGCGGCCTGGCGGGGTTGGCGGTCGGATTCGGTCTCGCCCGCGTGGTTCGCGCCGGCCCGGCGAGCCCAACGGCGGAGGCCGTGCCCCTGCGGCTGGTTGGCCTGGCCCTCACGGGCTACATCCTTCTGATCGTCATCACGCTGGCTGTCCAGTTCGTCGCCCCGTTGAGGGAAACCCTGAGCAGCGTGGTCCTGCAGGCCCACTTCCCGGCGGTGACGACGGCTCTGGGCGTTCAGACTCCGGCCGAGCCGGGTAAGAGCCTGGTCCTCTTCCGGCATGCGGGCGCGATCCTGGTCTACGCCGCCGCTCTCACCTTTCTCATCCTGCGCCGGGCGGGCGCCATGCCGCCGCGCGCGGCGGGGCGGATCGCGGGCGATACCGCCCGCGGCGTGCTGGGCTCGAGCGTGGCGATCGTCTCGATGACGGCCATGGTGACGATCATGGCGCACGCCGGCATGACCGATGTCTTGGCGCGCGGCCTGGCTCAGGCGTCGGGCGCGGCGTTCCCGCTCATGGCGCCGTGGATCGGCGCCCTCGGCGCTTTCGTCAGCGGTTCGAACACCAGTTCCAACCTGCTCTTCGGGATGCTGCAGCGCCGGACGGCCGAGGTTCTGGGGATCGGGGTGGCGTGGATCCTGGCGGCGCAGACCGTCGGCGGCGCCATCGGCTCGGTGCTCTCGCCGACCAAGGTGTCGGTGGGGGCGACGAGCGCTCGCGGAGCATCCCGTAGCGAAGCGGAAGGACCGGCCTCCGATCAGGAGGCCCTCATCATCCGCGGCGTCCTGCGCTATGCCGCGCCCTTGCTGCTGGGCCTGGGCCTGCTGACCGCGTTGGCGCTGATCGGGGGCCAGAGATGAATGCGCCTGCCCGTCAACGACGGCGCCAGCGGGTGCAGGCGGCGTCGCTGGTGATCCTTTTGCTTGCCTCGGGGCTGGAGGCCGTCGCCTTGGCGAGCGGCGCGTCGATCGCGCGAGATTTTCTGCTGGTCCTCATCGCGCTGACGATGCTGGTGGTGGCCGTCCTGGGGTAACGCGCGCCGCCTTCAGCGTGACTCAGAAACCGGGCTTCTTACAAGAAACCCGGTTTCTCGAAGTGGCTGATGTACAATCGCCTCCATGTCGGACGAAGCGGACGTGTTGGTGTTGATGACGGTTCGTTTTCCGGACCCCCTGCTCCAGCGCGTGCGCGCCGTCTCCCCGCGATTGCGCGTGGAGGTCCATCCGGCCTCCAGCGGCGTCGAGCTCCCCGGCCAGCTTCTGCCTGACGTCGAAATCCTGTACACGGTCCGCGCCCTGCCGGATCCGGAAGCCGCGCCGAGTCTGCGTTGGATCCAGCTTCACTACGCCGGGGTCGACCATGTCGCCGATCATCCGCTGCTGCGGGGCGATGTGCGCGTGACGACGTTGAGCGGCGCAGCCGTCTCGCAGATGGCCGAGCATGTCCTGATGGCGATCCTCGGTCTCGGCCGGCGTCTGCCCCGGCTGGAGCGTGACCGGGCGGAGAAACGCTGGGCGGAGAACCGTTTCGAGCGCTTCCGCCCGACCGACCTCTACGGGAGCACGGTCGGCATCGTCGGCTACGGCAGCGTCGGGCGGGAGGTGGCGCGCCTGTGCCGCGCCTTCGGCGCCCAGGTACTGGCGACGAAGCGCGATGTGCGCCACCCGGCCGATGACGGCTACGGGCTCGACCATCGGGGCGACCCAGCGGCCGAGTTCCCGGCCCGCCTCTACCCTCCCCAGGCCCTGGCTTCGATGGCGGCCGAATGCGACTTCCTGGTCGTGACCGTGCCGCTGACACAAGAGACACGCGGGATGGTGGGGCGAAACGTCCTGCACAAGATGAAGCCGAGCGCCTGCCTGATCGACGTCTCGCGCGGCGGCGTCGTCGATCACAATGCCCTGATCGAGTCCCTCTCGGAGAAGCGGCTCGCTGGGGCGGCGCTGGACGTCTTCCCCGTCGAACCGTTGCCGGTCAGCAGCCCCCTTTGGGAAATGCCCAACGTCATCCTCTCGCCCCACATCGGCGGCGCCTCCGATCGGTACTTCGATCAGGCCACCGCCCTCTTCACCGCCAACCTGCAGCGCTACCTGACCGATCAGCCCCTGTTCAACGAGTTCGATCCCCGGCGCGGATACTGAGCATGCCGGCGATCCGGGGCGTCATCTTCGATTTCGGCTCGACCCTGATCCGATTCCGCGGGGATTGGGACGACGTGCTCAGCCGCGGCCGGCTGGCGATGGCGACGTGGCTGAAGCAGGCTGGGTATCCCCTCGACGTGCAAGCCTTCAGCCAGGTGGTCCAACGCGCCTTCCAGGTTAATTTCCGCGACAGGCACTACGATCACCGCGAGCGAGCCTCACGCCAGATCCTGCGCGAAGCGCTGGCCGAGATCGGCCTGCCGGCGGTGCCGGAAGACGACCTGCGCGAGGCACTGCGCCGGCTGTATGCCCCGAGCGAAGCCTGCTGGTCGCCGGTGCCCGGCGTGCACGAGGCGCTGTCGGCGCTGCGGGGAGGCGGGCTGCGCCTGGGCCTGCTGTCGAATGCCAGCGACGTCGACAACGTCGAACGCCTCCTGGCAAGCGCCCGCCTGCCGGTCGTCTTCGACCCGGTGGTCATCTCGGCCGCCGCCGGCGTGCGCAAGCCGACGCCTTCGCTGTTCGAAGGGATCCTGCGCCAGTGGTGGATCGAGCCGCAGGAGGCGGTGATGGTCGGCGACCTGCTAGGGGAGGACATCCTCGGCGCGCAGCGCGCCGGCCTGCATCAGATCTGGGTGCGGGCCGACGCCGACCCGGCCTTTAACGCCGAGTTTCAGGGCAAAGTGATCCCCGAGTGGACGGTCGACACCGTCCAGGACGTGCCGGCGCTGCTGCTGCCCCTGGCCGCGGATCCAGCCGAATGAGAAGGACGGTGGAAGACGGGCGGCCGGCCGGCATCGGTCCGGCCCATCGTCGCGCGCCCCGCGCGCCCCGCGCCCGGCCATCGTCCAGGGGAAGGCGCCAACCATGAGCGCCTGGTTGGGCCGCAACGGGCGGCTGCGGGCGGCGGGGCCGGCTAGCAAATTTCGAAAGAATCGTGCGTCCACCTCACCCCCCGACCCCCTCTTCGCCGACAGCGTACGCGAAGGCGCAGAATCGTGGCGGAGAGGAGGTGGGAGATCTAGAGGGTGGGGGGAGCTTCGCTCCCCCCACCCTCTAGAAATAGGCTCCCCTCCCCCTGCGGAAAAGGCCAGGGACGCTTGGCCGGCGGGCGCAGGGGGAGCCCCTACGGGGTGCTTCGCGAGGGTCAGGGGTGGGGGTCTGACGTGCTTGGCGATTCTTCCGTAGCCTGTCAGACACTTCGATTTCACATTGCCCGGCACCACGGAGTCATATGTCGTAGGAGGACGACGCAACGTGGCACGTGCCGATCAGCTCGAAGCCTGGGCCGACACGTATGGGCGGGAAATCCACGCCTATTTGTGGCGAATGCTCGGCGACCTGCAGGATGCGGATGATTGCCTGCAGGAGACCTTCCTGCGGGCCCTGCGCAGCCGGGGCGCCGCGCCGATCCGCGAGCCACGCGCCTGGCTGTACGCCATTGCCACCAACACCGCCCGCTCGCAGCTCCGCCGGCGACGAAAGGAACAGGCCGGGCGAGCGGCCGTCGAAGTGGACCTGACCGCGCCGGAGGGGGTCGCCGCGAGGGATCGTTGGGAGGCCGTGCGGAAAGTGGTGGAAGGGCTTCCGTCGAAGCAGCGCCAGGCTCTGCTGCTGCGCCGCTATCAGGGGCTGAGCTACGACGAAGTCGCCAGAGTGTTGGGCGGCAGCGCGCAGGCGGCGCGGGCGAACGTCTATCAGGCCGTGCTTAAGTTGAAGAAGGCGTTTCCGGAGGAGGCCCGATGAGCAAGCGCAAGGACACGCAGGAGAGGGACATCGAGCGGTGGCTCGCCGGTGCAGCCTCACCGGCCGAGACGCAGGCCTTTGCCGGGGCCCTTGACGCGGCCTACGGTGCCGGGCCGGCGCCGGCGGCATGGCGCCAGGCGCGGCGGCGGCTTCAGGATCGTTTGAATGCGAGCGCGCCGCGCGTGTACTATGACCGGGTAAAATCCACCCCGGTCGGACCGCTGTGGGTGGCCGTGACCGATCACGGGCTGGCGGCGGTCACCTTTGGAGGGAGCGAAGCCGAGTTCGCCGGTGGCGTCGGCCGGCGTCTCCAGGCGCGGGCGGTCCGTTCGCCGGATCGCACGGCCGCCGTCCGCCGCGAGCTGGAGGAATACCTGCGCGGCCGGCGGACGGCCTTCACCGTGCCGGTCGATCTGGGCCACGTGACGCCGTTCCAGCGGCGCGTCCTGGAAGCGGCGCGGGCTGTGCCGCGCGGGCAGATCGCCACCTATGGTGAGATCAGCCGCACGATCGGACGACCGCGGGCGGCGCGCGCTGTCGGTCAGGCGCTGGGAAGCAACCCGGTGCCGATCGTCGTCCCCTGCCACCGGGTGTTGGCCTCCGATGGCTCGCTCGGCGGGTACTCCGGCCGGGGAGGCCTGCGCACCAAGCGGCAGTTGCTGGCGTTGGAAGGCGCGCCGCTTCCCTGAGGGGCATTCGGAAGCTGCTGAAAAAGCCCGTTTCCACCGCACCCCCCAGGAATACCCTCCCCTCCCCTGCAGGAATCTCCGGGCCATGGGACCAAGCGGGTGCAGGGGGAGCCCCTACGGGGTGCTCACCCGCACCGCACCTGCGGTGCGCCGCACACCTGCCCTGGCGGGCGGTGCCAGGGGGTGCAGGTGTCGCGACGGTCAGGGGTGGGGGTTTGACGACGGTCGCCATTTTTCAGCAACCTATTAGTCGTCTCGTCGGATCGAACGCCCGGCGCCCGATCGGACGTCTGGGACTTCACGGGTGAGGTGGAATGAAGGTTCGCGATTGGGTTACGTTTTGGAGCCTGGGCTTGATCTGGGGGT
>CAYUWF010000083.1:0-10588 GCA_964448245.1 uncultured Anaerolineaceae bacterium
GGCGTGGTAGGGGCGAAGCATCGGCCTCTGGCGATGCTTCGCCCGTGACGAAGAACCCTGTCTCCATCACCCCAGGTGCGGCTTGAGGAACTGCCCCGTGTAGGATCCGCCGTGGGCGGCGATCTGCTCCGGCGTGCCCTCCGCCACCAGCTCCCCGCCGGCCTCGCCGCCCTCCGGCCCGAGATCGATCACCCAGTCGGCGACCTTGATGATGTCGGGATGGTGCTCGATGATCACCACCGTGCTGCCCTGCTCGACCAGCTGCTGCAGCACGCTGATCAGCCGGTAGACGTCCGCCGCGTGCAGGCCGACTGACGGCTCGTCCAGGATATAGAGCGTCGGGCCGTTGCCGCGGCGAGACAGCTCGCGCGAGAGCTTGACGCGTTGGGCTTCACCGCCTGAGAGAGTCGGCGCCGGCTGTCCGATCTTGACGTAGCCCAGCCCGACGTCGTGCAACGTCTCCAACTTGCGCATAATGGCGGGGATGGCATTGAAGAAGCCCAGCCCGTCCTCGACCGTCAGATCGAGCACCTCGGCGATGGTCTTGCCCTTGAAGCGCACCTGCAGCGTCTCGCGGTTGAAGCGCGCCCCGTGACAGACCTCGCACGGCACGTAGACGTCCGGCAGGAACTGCATCTCGATACGCAACTGGCCCTGGCCCTCGCAGGCCTCGCAGCGTCCGCCGCGCACGTTGAACGAGAACCGGCCGGGCTTGTAGCCGCGCACCTTGGCCTCCGGGAGCTCGGCGAAGAGGGTGCGGATGGCGTCGAAGACCCCGGTGTAGGTTCCCGGGTTCGAGCGCGGCGTGCGGCCGATGGGACTCTGATCGATATTGATGACCTTGTCGATGTTCTCGACCCCCTCCAGGCGACGGTGGGCGCCCGGCTGCTCGCGCGCCCCGTGCAGCTCGCGGGCCAGAGCCTTGTGGAGCACCTCGACCATCAGCGTCGACTTGCCCGACCCCGAGACGCCGGTGATGCACACGAACATCCCCAGCGGGATCTTGACCGTCAGGTCTTTGAGGTTGTTCTCGCGGGCCCCGACCACCACCAGCGACCGGCCGTTGCCCGCGCGGCGGGACGAAGGCGTGTCGATGCGCAACTTGCCGGCCAAGTACAGCCCGGTCACCGAGTTCTTGTTGCGGGCGACCTGCGCCACGGTTCCCTGCGCCACGACTTCGCCGCCGGCGTCACCCGCACCCGGCCCGAGGTCGATCAGCCAATCGGCGGCGCGGATGGTGGCCTCGTCGTGCTCGACGACCAGCACCGTGTTTCCCAGATCGCGCATGCCCTCCAGCGTGCGGATCAGGCGCTCGTTGTCGCGCGGGTGTAGGCCGATCGACGGCTCATCGAGGACGTACAGCACGCCCATCAGGCGCGAGCCGATCTGTGTCGCCAGGCGAATGCGCTGCGCTTCACCCCCGGAGAGCGTCGCCGCCGAACGGTGCAGCGTCAGGTAGTCGAGGCCGACGTCCACCAGGAACTGAAGACGGGCATGGATCTCCTTCAGGACGCGTTCGGCGATCATGCGCTGGCGCGCCGAAAGCGGGCCGGCCGCCGACTGCAAGCGCTCGATCCAGACCAGGCTGCGCGCCACCGGCCAGGAAGTGACCTCGATGATGTTGGCACCGTCGACGGTTACCGCCAGGGCTTCCCGCCGCAGCCGCTGCCCGCGGCAGTCCGGGCACGGCCGCTCGGCCATGAACTCCTGGATCTTCGACCGGATGTATTCGGACTGCGTTTCCTGGTAGCGCCGTTCCAGGTTGCCGATGATTCCCTCGTAAGCGGCGCGGAAGGTCGCTTTGCGCCCGTCGCGGCTGACGTAACGCACCGGCACTTCTTCCCCGTCGGTGCCGTGCAGGAGCAGCTTGAGCTTGGCGGCCGAGAACGACGAGACGGGCGCTTCCAGATCGATCTTGTAGTGCTGGGCGACGGCCTCGACCATCTGCCAGTAGTAGCCCTGGCGTTCGCGGCTCTGGTTGGCCCACTCCAGCGCCACGACGGCGCCGTCGGCCAGGGACAGACTGCGATCGGGGATGACCCGATCCGGGTCGATCTCGAGCTTGATGCCCAGCCCCTGGCAGGTCGGGCAGGCGCCATGGGGGGTGTTGAACGAGAACGTGCGCGGCTCGATCTCGGCCAGGCTCGTGCCGTGCTCGGGGCAGGCCAGTTGCTCGGAGAAGGGAATGTCGACCGGAGGATTGGCGTTGATGTGCGCCAGAATCATCCGGCTGTCGCCCAGACGCAGCGCCGTCTCGACCGAGTCGGTCAGACGCGAACGGGCGCCGGCGGCGTCTTCGTCGTCGCGGCGGATCACCAGACGGTCGACGACGGCCTCGATGGTGTGGGTCTTGTAGCGGTCGAGCTCGACCTCCTCTTCCGCCGGGAGGACTTTGCCGTTCACCCGCATCCGGGCGAATCCGGACCGCCGTACCTCTTCGAAGACGGTCTGGTGCGTCCCTTTGCGGCCGCGCACCAGCGGCGCCAGGATCAGCACGCGGGCGCCGTCCGGTAGCCCTTCGATCGTCTCGACGATCTCCTGGGCCGACTGGCGGCTGACCTCCCGCCCGCAGATCGGGCAGTGCGGGGTCCCGGCGCGGGCGAAGAGCAGACGCAGGTGGTCGTAGGACTCGGTGACCGTGCCGACGGTCGAGCGCGGGTTGTGGGAAACGCCCTTCTGGTCGATCGAGACCGCCGGCGACAGGCCGTCGATATGGTCGACATCGGGCTTGTCGAGCTGGCCGAGGAACTGGCGGGCGTAGGCCGAAAGTGATTCGACGTAGCGCCGCTGACCCTCGGCGAAGATCGTGTCGAAAGCCAGCGACGACTTGCCCGAGCCGGAGATGCCCGAGATCACGACCAGCTTGTCGCGCGGGATCTCCAGACTGATGTTCTTCAGGTTGTGTTCGCGAGCGCCCACAACCACGATGTGGCTTTGCGGCATGTGCGGAACGACCTGGTGGCAGCGAGCGGAAGACGACCGCGGATTATAACAGGCGAGGCGGCGGAATTCTCAGGCGCTGCCGGACGGTTCGTTGACGACGGACGGTTCCGCGGCGGCCGCTGTGCCGTTGGCCTGATAGAAGCTGAGAGCGGTGGCGCGGTTGCGCCATTCGAAGCTCGTCTGGGGCGCGGCGGGGTCGCCGACGACCCGCAGTGTCGTGCGGACGTAGATGGCGTCGGCGGAAGGGGGAAGGCGCCTGGCTCTCGCGAGCAGGATGCCGGCGGTCAGGCCGAAGCCGATGAACCAGATGACGCCCAGGATCAGCAGACCGAGGGCCAGGCTGGAGGCGAAGGGGACGATCCCCGTCGCCAGTATCGCCACCACCAGCACCAGGCCGACCAGGGCGCCGGTCAGAAGCGCCATCAGGCGGGAACCGCGCTGCTCAGCGGTGCGGGTGCTGGCGCGGCGGCTGCAATCGGGGCACAAGGGAACTTGGAAGGTTGTGGAGCGACGGCTCGCCGCGTCCCCCGGACGGGGAAGGCTGCCGGCAACTGGCAGGCGATCGGGCGCCGGCGACCTCTGGCAGTGAGCGCATGCGTTGACCGGCATCCGAAGGCGGTCGCCGCGAATGAGGACGCGGTGGCGTTGGGTTGGCGGCGGCTCGCCCTCGGGGGCGGTGGCTTGGGAGGCAGCTGCCGCGGCCGGAACGGCGGCAGCCGCTGCAACCGCCGGCGAGGGAGGCGCGGGGGGCAGCGCCGACGGGCGCGCAGGCTGGGCCGGGAGGGCCGCGGGGATTGCCGGCGCCTGGCGCAACCACGCCGGAAGCGACTCTTCCGTCGGCTCGGTATCCGATGCGAGGGGAACGCCTTGCGAGCCGGGTCGGGAGGGATCGGGCTCGGTGGCCGGTATCCCGCCCGTCCTGAGGCGGGCGGCGAGCCAGTCGGGAGACGGCCCGACCTCCTCTGCCGGCGATGGCTCTTCGTCTTCGACGACCTCGGGCTCCACTTCGGCTTCAGACTCCTCTTGCCAACCGGAGCGGAGCGCGGCCTCCGGAGAGGGTCCGGCCGGGGCAGGGCGCTCAGCAGCGGCGCGGCGCGCTAGCGCCTCCAGCCAAACCCACTGGCGAAGGGCAAAACCGCTCGTGTCTGGGAAGCCGTCGGGGATCTTGCCGTACATGACGCGTTCGCCGCTGTCCTCGACGACGAAGGCCGCGCCGCAGTTCCGGCACGTCACGAAGTCGGGATAGGCCGGGACATGCTGAACGGAGAGTTCGGACTGGCCGCAAATCCCACAGGTCAGCCCGTCGGCATACGCGTCCTCGACTGTCGTCCGGGGAACACCGGCCATCTGGTTGACTTATCCTTCCGCACAATCTATCACAAGCCTGCCCCAAGGGCAACGGGACCGTGGCCGCTTCATGTCGCGAAAGGCCGAAGAAGGGCCGGGCAGGCAAGCTCCCGGTTGACTCGGTTCAGGAGGTCAGCCTCCCAGCGCGGCTCGGATGTCCGGCCGGTTTCGGAATGAGACCCACGCTTCCCCCGTGGGGAGGCTCTTCAACATCGGGTTGGCCTCCCGCATCGCCTCCAGCGATCCGGCGCTATCGCCGGTCGATTGGAGGATGCCGGAGAGGTCTAAGAGGACGGAGCAGACGCCAGGCGGAGCCTGCACTCTCGGCTGTTTCCCGGGCCTCGCGCAGCATGGCCAAGGCCTCGTCCGTCTCGCCTAGCGCGGCAAGTGCCTTCGCCCGTACCGCAACACCTCGGGAAGAAAGGGCCGGGCCGGCAGCGCCTCAACTCGGCGGACAAGCCCGGCGTGCGAATCGCGGGCCGACGCCGCATCACCCTCGGCCGGGGCCAAGCCTGCCTCGACCAGCGGGATCAGGATGGGCGCGAACCACTGCAGGCCGGCGGGCCGGAGATAGTTGCGTGCCGGTCCCGGGCGGCCGCCTCCAACTGCTCGTAGGCCGCCAGGGCTTCGGCATGTCGGCGGGATAGCTCGAGGGCCTGGCCGAGGCCGAGCAGGAGGTGCTGAAGGGCGGCCGGTTCGACGTGCGCCAGGTCGGTCGCCACCAGCGCCCGGCGGAAGTGGGCGGTGGCTTCGGCGTTAGCGTAGCGCAGGGCGGCGGCATCCCCGGCCTCGGTGAAGTAGGGGAGGGCGATTGTAGCATGCTGGGACAGGACGGAGGACCGCTCTCTGGAGGCTTGCGTGACGGGGAAGAAGTGCGAGAATAGGTGGCTGGTCGGCATGGGGGAGAGACATGAAGTGGATTGTCCTTGGGCTCGTTCTTGCTGGCGCCATCCTGAATCTCATCGCCAGTTTCGTTCTCCCAGATCCGGGAACAAAGGCAGTGGCTGCGGTGGTATCCATCCTGATGCTAGCTACCCCAGGCCTGTACAACTTGTTCGCTGGTGAGACAAGGGCAGAAGAAAGCCGGGAAGATCGAAGGCGGAGGGAGATTCAGGACAAGCTCGAATACGCCGTCGACAGCCTGTTCGCCGGGGAGAAGCTTGGAACAATCCGGGCGAACATCATGCTTCCGCATGACGACAGCCTGCTTATGGTTCACACCTGGAACATGGACACGTGGCAGGACCGAGGGATAAGACTGGCGAGCGGCGAAGGTGTAGCCGGCGCGGTGTGGGAGAATGCTCGTGCGGGAGGTCACGCGAACCGGTGGAGGCCCATCGTCGCGAAAGAGATAACCGAAGCGAATCTGGAAACCTGGAACGTCAGCAGGGAAGTTGCAGCTCGAACCCGCCACGTCAGATGGATTGTGAGTATTCCGATCCTGGAGGCTGGGACGATGGATGTGCTTGGGGTCTTGAACTTCGATGGATTAGAGCCGTTGACGAACCCCGCGCTACTGGATAGTAGGGACTTTTACGATCGGTTCGCCGCATTCGCCGAGGTTATGGCTGCGTTGCTGTCTTAGCTGCCCGGGCCTCAGACTAACGGGAATCTAACTTGACCATATGCATGGCGAGTAGTAGATTGGGATGCGGAGGGGAGGTCGGAATGGCGACTGAACGTAAGGGGGGGACGGCTCCACTCAAGCCCGTGAAGGGTCGTCCTGGGATGTTTATCTACGAAGGGGACAGGCCTTCGAGCTCTGCATCCGAGGAAGTCTGGCGAGAAGTTGGCCAGCGCGAGCTGCAGCGAGGCGAGGGCAAGGCGGCCGACCCGTCGACCGGGAAGCCAACAAGGGACGAATCCTAGCGCGGCCTTCTTGGCGATCACAGACGGCTCCATGACCCCATCGGGCATGGAGCCGTTTTCTCATATCCCCGGCCCTCAGGTCGTTCCATACGGATCGGGAGCTAGCCAAGACGAGGGGCCCCGCAGGGCATACTCTAACGACTGGTGGCGGAAGTAGGTGTTGTACAACTCGGCGTAGTGGCCGCCCTGCCGCAGCAGGGCGTCGTGATCGCCCTCCTCCAGGATCGCCCCCTGGCGCAAGACGATGATCCGATCGGCGGCTCGTACCGTCGACAGGCGGTGGGCGATCAGGATCGAGGTCGCCTCCTCCAGGATCAGACCCAGCGCCTGTTGGATCTGATACTCGGTGAAGGGGTCGATGTTGGCGGTGGCCTCGTCGAGGATGAAGATCGCCGGCCGCTGCACCAGCACCCGCAGCAGCGACACCAGCTGCCGCTGGCCCATCGAGAGGCGCACCCCCCGTTCCCCGACCTCGGTCTGCAAGCCGTCCGGCAGAGTCTCGAGCCACTCGCCGTCGCCGATGCGCCGCGCCAGTGAGGCGATCTCGGCGTCGCCTGCGCCTGGCCGGGCATAACGAACATTCTCGGCGACCGTCCCGGAGAAGAGGAACGGCACCTGCGGGACGATCCCCAGGCGGCGGCGGTAGTCGCGCAGGTCCAACGTGCGGATGTCCTGCCCGTCCACGCGCAACGCGCCCCCCTGGTGCTCGTAGAAGCGTGAGATCAGCTTGGCGATCGTCGTCTTGCCGGCGCCGGTGTGCCCGACCAGGGCGACGTCCTCGCCCGGGCGGACGTGCAGCGAGAACGCCTCGAGCACCGGCTCGCGCGCGTAACGAAAATCGACGCGCTCGAACTCCACGTCTCCGGCCAACGTGGCCACCCGCCGGTGATCGATCTGGCGCACGGCCGACTCGGCGTCGATCAAGGCGAAGACCCGCTCGGCGGCGGAGAGCCCTCCCTGGACCTGGCTCCAGAATGCCGAGAGGTTGAGCACCGGGAACCAGAAGTAATCCAGGCTGCTGATGAAGAGGTACCAGCCCCCGTAGGAGATCAGCCCCTGCAGGACGCTCAATCCGCCGACATAGACCAGCAGGGCCGTGCCGATGCCGCCCAAGGCATTCAGAGTGGGGAAAACCGCCGCCAGAACGAAGCCGCGCTGGACGTTGATGCGGTACGACTGCGCGTTGATCTCGGCGAACTGATGATAGATGGCGGCTTCCTGGCGGAAATTTTTGGCCACGGCGATCCCGGTGACGGCTTCCTTGATCATGGCGTTGACGTTGGCCATGGCCCGGAAGCCGCGCCGGGTGACGCGGCGCGCCAGGCGTCGGAAGGCCAGGGAGAAGAGGAGCAGCACCGGCAGGAAAAGCAGCAGCCATGGAACCAGCCGGATCTCGATCGCCGCCAGCACCACCAGCAGGATCAACGCCTCCAGGATCTGGCTGATCACGTCCGTCAACAGGACGACGACCTGGGCGAACTCCTGCGTATCGGAGGTGATACGGCTGACCACCCGGCCGGAGGCGTGCTCGCTGAAGAAGGCCAGATCGTGGCCGATGGCGGCGCGGAAGGCATCGGCCCGCAAGGCCAACATCACGTCCCCGACGGCCTCCGCCGACAGGCGCCGCCGCACCCAGTTGGCACCCCAAACGACGAACCCCATCACGAACAGCAGCAGCGCCAGGCCGAAGGTCGCCTGCGACACTTCGCCCTCGGCCATGTCCTGGACTCCGGCCGAGATCAGGAGAGGCCCGGCGGCGCCGGCCGCCGACATGGCCAGGATCGCCAGGCTGACCCAGGCCAGCTTTCGGGCGTGGGGCTTGAAATAGCCCCACATGCGCCGCGCCAGCACGGCGTCGCGATAGGTCCGGTCGTAGCTCTCGGCGTCGAGCCCGCCGAAGAAGTTCACGGCTGGATCTCCCCGTACTGTTCGAAGATGCGGCGGTAGGCCGGCGCCGTGCGCATCAAGTCCTCGTGCGAGCCGGTGGCGGCCAGCCGGCCCTGCCGCAATACGAGGATCTGGTCGGCCCAACGGATCTGGGACAGGCGGTGGGTGATGATCAGCGTCGTGCGGCCGCGCGCGGCGCGGAAGATCGCCTGCTGGATCTCGTCCTCGGTGGCGCTGTCGATCGAACTGGTCGAGTCATCCAGGATCAGGATGCGCGGATCGGTGAGGAAGGCGCGCGCCAGGGCCAGTCGCTGGCGCTGTCCGCCGGAGAGAGTCACGCCCCGCTCCCCGACCTGGGTCTGATAGCCGTCGGCGAAATGCAGGATGAACTCGTGGGCCTGGGCGGCCCTGGCGGCGGCCTCGATCTCGGCCTGGGAGGCGCCCGGCTTCCCAAAGGCGATATTCTCGGCGATCGTGCGAGAGAAAAGGAAGACGTCCTGCTCGATCATCGAAATCTGGCCCCGCAGCGAGGCTAAATCCCAGGCGCGGACGTCCATCCCGTCCACCAGCACCTGCCCGGCGGCGGTGTCGTAGGTCCGGTTGACGAGCTTGGCCAGCGTCGTCTTGCCGGCGCCGGTCTGCCCGACGACGGCCACCGTCTGGCCGGGCCGAAGGTGCAACGAGATATCCCGCAGGCCCTGCTCGGCGCCGGCGTGGCCGAAGTCGACGCGGCGGAATTCGATCTCACCTCGCATCGGCCCGGCATGGCCGCCGACGTTCTGGTCGAGCTCCGTGCGCCGGTTGATGAGTTCCAGGATGCGACGGGCGGAGGCCATTCCCAGCGACACCTGCGCGTAGGCGAAGAGCGAGACGAAGGTGGGGAAGCCGAAGAGGTTGATCAGACCGACGTAGGCGATCACTTGGCCTAGGTCGATCTCCCCGCGGCTGTACAGGAGGACCGCCTGGAGGAAGGCGGCCGCCGCCGCTAATCCCAAGAGCAGCAGGGGCAGGAAACGGGCCTCGACCTGGCCCTGACGGACGAAGGCCTGGCGGAAGCGGCGGGCATCGGTGGTGAAGCGCTCGATCTCTTCGGGTTCCTGCGCCGTGCCCTTGACGACTTCGATTCCGTCGATGGCTTCCGCCAGCCGGCTGTTCATCTGTCCGAAGGCGCCGCGCTCGGCCTCGGTCACCGGTCGCAGCTCCTTCAGGTACTGCCAGAGCGCCACGACGTAAGCCGCCAGGAAGAAGAGCGGCGTCAGGATCAACGAGGGAGCGATGGCCCACGCCACGATCAGCGGCATGATCAGGAAGTTGGCGGAACCAATGACCAGGTTCAGCCCCGGGTTGAACATCAGGTTGACCTCGCGCACGTCGTTCGTGGCGCGCGCCATCGTGTCGCCCACCGGCTGAAGATTGTGGAAGGTCATGCTCTTGCCGAGCAGGCTCAGGTAGAGTTCGGCGCGGATGTCGCGCTCGAGGCGCTGGCCGAGCAACTCGGCGCCGAAATTGCGGCCGAGCTGGAGCACGCCGCGCACGATCTGGCTGACCAGGATGATCAGCGCCAGGCGGGCCAGACCGGCGGCATCGGCCTGCCCACTCAGGACAAGGTTGAAGGCCTGCCCGATGACGACCGGGACGACGGCAGCCAGCGCGGCATTGCCGACCGCTCCCACCAGCAGCATGGTGACGATCCACGCGTGCCGCGCGACGTGCGACAGGATCCAACGCCGGGGTGTGCGGCGGTCGGAAGCGGGCGCGCGCGGCAGGGTGAACTCGGCGACGGCCATCGAACGGGAGGTGGAGGATACCATACCGGGTCCCTCGACGGCCGACGGCGCGCCGCAACTGGCGCGATCAAGCGCGTGTGCTATGGTCCGCCGACGCGGCGCAGACAGGCCGTCGCTTCCCCGTAGGTCTCAGTGATGCCAAGCCAGAAGAGAATCGGACTCGCCGGCGCAGTCTTGGCGCTGGGGTGATGGCCTGCGGACCGCTGGGGACGGGCACCGCCGCTCCGGCGGTCGCGACGGAACCTCCTGCGTTGCCGACACCCGCCCCGACGATTCCCGAGGCGACAGCAGAGCCGACGGCGCTTCCGACGCCGGCCCCGTCGCCTGGCGAAATCCGAGGTTGGTTGTGGAAGGATCGTTGCCTGCTGTCGGGAGGTGAAGCCGGCGAGCCCCTCGTTCTCGGGCAGGGATGCGTCTCCACCGGCCCGAATCCCTGGGAATGGGGGGCGGATCAGGTCTTCCAGCCCGGCTTCGAACAGGGGATCGGAGGCGTGACGATGCACCTCGGCGCCGGGGCCTGCCCGCTGATCGGGCTGACGAGCACGATCAGCGCCGGCGACGGGACGTATGCCTTCGCCGGAGTGCCGTCGGGCGCGTACTGTGTATCCGACGGCAACGACCCCATCCTGATCCCGGGGGGCCTGAGCTACCCCGTCCGCGGCGGCGAGCCCCAGATGATTGTCACGCTCGACCCAGGCGAGGACGAAGCGGTCGACTTTGGCTGGACGTATCAGTTCGGAGATTGAGCGGAGCCT
>CAYUWF010000084.1:0-10539 GCA_964448245.1 uncultured Anaerolineaceae bacterium
AACGGCACCAGGTGCTCGACTTGCTGGCCAACGGCGAGATCGACTCGGCCGAGGCAATGCGACGCCTGGAGGGCGTTAGGGCGGTGACTCTTCCTGGCATGTCACCCTGAGAGTAGCGAAGGGTCTGCTGGTCACGTGGCAACTACCGTTTCCTTCCGCCGAACAAGCAGATCCTTCGCTCGCTGGGCTCGCTCAGGATGACATCGTTAGGGTTGGGAGTTTGTAGTTCGCCGCTCGGAGGAGCGCCATTGAAACCGCCCGGATTGTATTGAATCCCGCTTCGCTGGTGCGAATCGTCGCCATCGAGGGTGACCTGCGCCTCACGGGCGCCGATTCCCTGGAGGGGACAGGCTACCGCCGTGAACGATTCGCGGGTAGGCCGGCCGCCCAGGCTGAAGGCGACAAGGATGGCTGAAAGATGACCCCGCGGCCTACGATCAAGGCACGAAGGAAGGCCGCGGGGTGACCGCTGCCGCCGCCGCGCGCCCCGTCCCCCGCAACGGGATGCGGCCCGTCGATCCGCGCCGCGATCTGGCCGGGTTGGCGGATGTGATCGAAATCGCCTTCGCCGACAGCCTGGATCCCTCGGGCCGGCGGATGGCGAACGAAATGCGCCGCTACGGCCGGCTGGGCTGGCTCGGTTGGGTTGTCGGCCACCTGATGCTGCCGCCGGCCGCCTATCCCCAGGGCTACGTGTGGATCGAAGAAGGACGACTCGTCGGCAACGCCAGCCTGACGCCGGTGCAAGGAACCCCGGGCCGCTGGGTGCTGGCCAATGTCGCGGTGCATCCACAGTTCCGGCGGCAGGGGATCGCGCGGGCCTTGGTGGGCGGCTGCCTCGATCTGGCGCGCCGAAAGCAAGTCCCGGAGGTCGTCCTCCAGGTCGAGGCGGGGAATCTCGGCGCACGCGATCTGTACCAGTCGTTCGGATTCACCGATCAGGATACCCGCGTGACCTGGCGCCTGTCGGGTCCGCCGAGTTGGGCGGAGGCGGGCGCCTCGTCGTCGGCGAGGCCTCGCCGTCCCGAGGAGTGGCAGACGCACGTCGAATGGGCGCAACGCCTAGCGCCCGTCGGCCTGGTGTGGCCCCATCCGCTGCGGCCGGCGCTGCTGCGCCCCTCGTCGTGGGTGGCCGCCGAGCATTGGGCGCATTGGGTTTGGCCGATGAAGGGCCCTTTCCAGGCGGCTCTCTCCGCGCGCATGGACTCGATCGGCGGAATCCAGATGTTTCTATTGTGCGACGGCGAGGCCCGCGGCCAGGCCGAGATCTCGCTGGTGGAGCTGGCGTTGCGCGGGCGTCCGCCCGGCGGAGCCGTGGTCCTTGAGAGTCAGGCCGGGGAGGCGGACGAACCGTTGCGCCACCTTGGTTTCCGTGAGGAGCATCGGCTGACGTGGATGACCATCGGCCTGGGCGCGACCGGGGGGTGGAGTCAACCGTGAGTCGTCTGCGCGGGCTGGAGCGCGCCCGGGCGACGTTCGAGGCCTACCCGCGCGCGTTCTGGACACTCGTCCTGGGCACCTTCATCGACCGCCTCGGCGGCCACATGCTCTTCCCGTTCTTCGCACTGTACCTGACGGCCAGGTTCGGCGTCGGCATGACCGAGGTGGCGTTCCTATTCGCCACCTGGTCGGTCGTCTCGGTCGTCGGGGCCACGGCCGGCGGAGCCCTGGCCGACCGATTCGGCCGCAAGGGGATGGTCGTCTTCGGACTGGTGGCCAGCGGCGCCACCAGCCTGCTGCTCGCCGTCGCCGACTCGCTGGCGATGTTCTTCGTTGTGGCAATCGTGGTGGGGATCGTGGCCGAAGCCGGCTGGCCGGCGCAGGAAGCGATGGTCGCCGACCTTCTGCCGGATGACAAGCGGGCCGACGGCTACGGCATCCTGCGCATCGCCCTCAACCTGTCGGTCGTCATCGCCCCGGTGCTGGCGGGGCTTTTGGCAGCGCGCTCGTACACCCTGCTGTTCGTGGCCGATGCCGTGACGAGCGGCATCACGGCGCTGCTCGTTTTCTTCTTCATCGGGGAAACGAAACCGGCCGCGGCGCCGGGGAAGACGCCCGAGACCCTGCTGGCGACGTTCAAGGGGTACGCCGTCCCCTTGCGCGACCGGTTCTTCCTGCTAATGCTCTTCGGGACGGCCCTGCTCGGGACAGTCTACATACAGTTGAACAGCTCCCTGGGCGTCTTCCTGCGCGACGTGTATCAGGTCCCGCCGCAGGGTTATGGCTACCTGCTCAGCCTGAATGCGCTGATGGTGGTCGTAATGCAGTTCTGGATCACCCGTCGCATCAGGGGCTCGCCGCAGTTCCTGATGCTGGCGCTGGGGGCGGTGCTGGCGGGAATCGGTTTCGGGCTCTACGGTCTTGTGGCAGCCTATGGCTGGTTCATGGTGGCGATGGCGATCCTGACGGTGGGCGAGATGATCATGGTCCCGGTCGGGCAGGCGATCGTGGCCCGGCTGGCGCCGGAAGATATGCGCGGGCGGTACATGGCGGTCTTCGGAACTTCGTGGACAGTGGCCGGCATCCTCGGGCCGCTGATGGCCGGCCTGCTGCTGGACAGCGGCCACGCCACCTGGCTGTGGTACGCCTGCCTGGCGCTGGGGCTGGCCGCGGCCGGAACGTACGTGTACCTCGATGGAGTCGACCGGCGGCGGCGCCCCGTGGCTTTGGCAGAAGCAGCCGCGCCGGAAGGCGGCGGGGCGTGACGCGGCTCATGGCGATGGGCTCTCCGTCAAGGGTCGTGCACGGCGGACCCGAAGGGCCGACGCGATCCGTGCATCGGCATCTCCGGCCCTCCCTCGGGATGACAACCAGGAAGGGCCTCTCGCAAGGAAACGCGGTTTTGGCCGTCGTGCCAGGGATGACGGTCTTGGGGAGGGAAGCGTGACGACCTCGGAAGAACGGATCAAGATCCTGAAGATGGTCGAAGAGGGAAAGCTGACGGTGGAGGAGGCGGCCCCGGCTGCTCAGCATGCTGGGAAAGGCCGGACGCAAGCGCGCTCCCTCGGCTGACATCGACTCGCGCTGGCTGCGGGTGCGCCTCACCGATCTGACCACCGGGAAGCCCAATGTGAATATCAACATCCCGATGCGCCTGGTCAACGTCGGCCTGCGCGTCGGCGCGCGATTCATCCCCGATATGGAAGGGATCGAGCTGACCGATCTCTCGCGGGACCTGGAAGCGGGGATGACGGGCAAGATCATCGACGTTGTGGACGAGGAGGACAACGAACGGGTCGAGATCTTCGCCGAGTAGCGACCGCGCCGGGTGACCCCCCGGCCGACGGAGGAGTCTTTGAAGAGGGCCCCCGGGTGACGTCCGGCAGGATGTCGGGGGGCAGGCTGTCCTGGCCTGGCTTGCGCCGCTTCTCCGCCGGCAGGATGTGGGGTAATCTCATCCCGGACCGACGTTCCCCCCGGGAGGTTCCAAGGTGGACATCGAAGACAAGAACGCCCTGGTGCTGGGCGGTTACGGCCTCGTCGGCATGGCCGTCTGCCGCCGCCTGCTCGACCACCATCCGGCGCGGCTGGTGGTGGCGTCGCTGCGGCGCGAGGAAGCCGAGGCCGGCGTGGCCGAGCTGCAAGCGGACTTCCCGGCACTGGCCGATCGCATTCGCCCGGCCTCGGGGGATATTCTGCTGCGGGCGGAATGGCAGGCGGGCGAGCCGGGCGTTCATCCGCGGCTGGTGGTGTTGGCCGATGCCGCCCAGCGGCGCCGGCTGGTGGGGGACATCCTGGATGAACTCAGCGAAGACATTCTGAAATCCTCCCTGCTGTATCAGCTCATCCTGGGGAGCGCGCCGGGCCTAGACGGCCCGGCGCAGATCATTGTCGACTGCGTCAATACCGCCACGGCCGTCGCCTACCAAGACGTTTTCCAGACGGCGCGGCGCCTCGAAGACCGGATCGCGAGGGACGAGCCGACGGATTGGCCGCAGGAAGTGGAGCGGCTGCTGGCCTCGCTGTACGTCCCGCAACTCGTCCGGCACATGCAGATCCTGTACGAGGCGATGCAGCGTGCGGGGACGCAGGCCTACTTGAAGGTCGGGACGAGCGGCACCGGAGGGATGGGTTTCAACATCCCCTACACCCACGGCGAGGAGAAGCCGTCGCGTGTCCTGCTCTCGAAGTCGGCCGTGGCCGGGGCGCAAACCATGCTGACGTTTCTGATTGGGCGCACGCCAGGGGGACCCACGGTGGTCAAGGAGATCAAGCCGACGGCGGTCATCGCCTGGAAGGACATCGGCTTTGGACCGATTCGCCGCGGCGGGCGCGAGCTCCCCCTGTTCGACTGCCCGCCCTCCCAGGCGGTGGCGCTGGACGACCCGCAGGCGCGTGTGCCGGAAGGCGAGTTCGGGACGAAGACGGGCGAGATCCTGCGTTCGGTCTACATCGATACCGGGGAAAACGGGATGTTCGCCGCCGCCGAATTCGCCGCCATCACCACCCTGGGCCAGATGGAATATGTCACGCCCGAGGAGATCGCCGCCAACGTCGTGGCCGAGATCCGCGGCGGCGCCACCGGGCACGATGTGATTCAGGCGCTCGACGGCGCCGTCATGGGACCGTCGTATCGGGCGGGCATCCTGCGTCAGGCGGCGCTCACCCGGCTGCGGCAACTCCAGGCGCAGCATCAGGACGACTCGATCGCCTTCGAGATTCTCGGCCCCCCGCGCCTCTCGAAGCTGTTGTACGAGGCCTACCTGCTGCAGCGAGCGTGCGGGACGCTGGCCGGCGTGCTGGAGTGGAAACCGGGCGACTTGGCTGCCGAGTTGGAGCGAATGATCGGCCAGCAGGCGGCGCTGCGCCAGCGCATTCTGTCGATCGGGATTCCGATCCTGCTCACCGATGGCCGCCGCTTGTTGCGCGGGCCGACGGTCAAGTCGCAGGACGCCGAGCACGGATGGGTGGACCTCACGCCGGGCAACATCGCCCGCTGGCAGGAGCGCATCGCCGGGCTGCGTGCCTTCCTCAAAGTCACCGCCGAGGCCCCGGCCGGCTCGGGCGCCGACAGGGTCTACCCCTCCGCTGCGGCCTGGGCCGAGGAAGAGGCCTTCGACGTTGGCGAAGTCGTCGGCTGGCTGTTCATTCATGAGGAGAAGGGGCGTCGGGGCAAGGCGTAAGGAACCGGCGCTACGAAAGCCCATTCCACCTCTGGACTGCGGTGGCATCCCTGGTCCACACGCCAGGAGTGCTCCCAAAAGTTTCTTCCCGGGCTACAGGTGGGATACCCCTGATCCGCCTCGTGTCACGTTTTCAGGTGAATCGTCCTCGTGCTATACTGCCCCTGGCAAGACAGGACGGTTCGGCCCGTCGAAGCGCATGAGCACTTCCGCCAAAGCCACCCGCCCCAGACAGAAGGACCCGGAGGCCTCCGGACCGCCGGTGGCTGCGCGCGAGCGGGCCCGCTCCTCGTTGGAGCTGCTGTACGACATCAGCCGTGAGTTGGCAGCCCAGCTCGACCTGCGGGGGCTTCTGCAGCACATCCTGCAGCTGACGCTGGAGTCGGTCGGCGCGACGAGCGGGAGCATCCTCGTCCTCGACGAACGCGGGGCCGTCCTCGAGGGCGCTCTGGCGTTCGGCGGCAAGGTCCACGACCATACGGCCGAGCAGCTCACCGACACCTACGAGCGCGGCCTGGCAGGGTGGGTGGTGGAACACCGTCAGGCGGCGCTGGTGCGCAACACCGGCGACGATCCGCGCTGGCTGCGGCGGATCGTACCCGGGGGCGACGGCGATTCGCGTTCGGCCATCTGTGTCCCACTCCTGGCGCGCGAGCACGTCGTCGGCGTGTTGACCGTCGTCCACCCGAAGGCCGGGCACTTCGGCGAGGAGAATCTGGCGCTGCTCCAGGCGATCGCCGATCAGGCGGGGATCGCCGTCGAGAACGCCCGCCTGTTCCGCGCCGAGCAGGACCGGCGGCGTTTCGCCGCCACGCTGCAGGAAATCGCCCGCGCCATCAGCGCCACCCTCGAGCCGGCGCTCGTCTTCCCGGCGGTGCTCGAGCAACTGGAGCGGGTCGTCCGCTACGACAGCGCCAGCATCCTGCTGATTGAAGGGGAAGACCTGCAGTTGGTGGCCGCCCGGGGCTTCGCCGACAACGTCGGGGTCCTAGGAATGCGCCTGCCGTTGGACGACAAGCTGCTGGTCGGTCGCGTCCTCGCCACGCGGCAGCCGGTGGTAAGTCCGGATGTTCAGGCCGAGACGGGCTGGCTGCTCCCGGACAACCTGCCCGAAGCCGGGCAGATTCACGGCTGGATCGGGGCGCCGCTTATCGTCCGAGATCACGCCGTCGGTCTGCTCAACGTCGACAGCCGGGTGGTGGGCGCGTACCGGCAGCAGGACGCCGAGGAGGTGATGGCCTTCGCCGATCAAGCCGCAGCGGCCGTCGCCAACGCCCAACTCTTCGCCGAGACGCAGGCCGCCCGCCGACGCTATGCGACTCTCTTCGAGGACAGCATCGACCCGGTGCTCATCACCACCCCGGAAGGGGAGGTGACCGAGGCCAACGTGGCGGCGCAGGAGTACCTGGGAGCCTCGCTGCCCGAGCTGCGTGGACGCGACATCCGCACCCTGCATGCGCCGAAGGCCGAAGCGCCGTCGGCCGACTCCCTGCAGGCGGGTGAGACCCTGGCCTACGAGGCGACGGCCGCCCACCGCGACGGACGTCAGTTGGCGTTCGAAGTCCACGCCAAGCGCATCGACACGGCGCCCCATCCGACGCTGCAGTGGATCTTCCGCGACGTTTCGGAGCGCGCCGCACTGGATGACTTGCGGCGCGACCTGACGTCGATGATTTTCCACGACCTGCGATCGCCGCTGGGAAACATCATTTCCAGCCTGGGGATGCTGCAGGAGTCGCTGTCCGACTCGGACGAGACAACGCGCGCGGTGCTTTCGATCGCCCAGCGCTCGAGCCGACGGTTATCGCGGCTGGTGGAGTCGCTGCTCGACCTGGGCCAACTCGAGACCGGCCAAGCCGTCCTGCACAAGACGCAGGCTTCGATGAGCGCGCTCATCGCCGAGGCGGTAGAGGAGATCCATCCGCTGGCCGAGGCACGTGGGCACATGATCCAGTTCTCGCTGCCCAAGGGCGAACCGCTGGTGGTTGAGATGGACGTCGAGATGATCCGCCGGGTGATGATCAACTTGCTGGAGAACGCCATCAAGTACACCCGTTCGCCGGGGCGGATCGCCGTCTTCGGGCGGCGCGAGGCCGACGCCGTGGTGGTGGGCGTGCGCGACAGCGGGCCGGGCATCGCTCCCCAGGATCACAAGGCGATCTTCGAGAAGTTCGCCCGGCTGGGGCAAGAAGGCCAGCCGAAGGGGCTCGGGCTCGGCCTGGCCTTCTCCCGCATGGCGGTCGAGGCCCACGCGGGTGCGATCTGGGTCGAAAGCGACCTGGGCCAGGGCTCGACCTTCTCCTTCTCCCTCCCGAGGCCCGCGGCGGCCTAGCAGGGTGCGGAAAAACGGCGACCGCCATCCAACCCCCTCCCCTGACCCCTCCCCCTGCGCCCGCGTGGGCTCGCGTCCCAAGCTTTCCTTCAGGGGGAGGGGAGGGTATTTCTGGGGGGTGGGGGGAGCAAAGCTCCCCCCACCCCCCAGACCTCCTACCCCTCGCGAAGCACCCTGGAAGGGCTCTCCGCCATGTGCCTGCGGATCTTGGCCTCGCAGTCCGCGGAGAGGGGGTAAGGCCTCAGATCTCCAAGTCCACCCCTACCTCCGTTGCGTGCCTTGCCCGGGGATATCTCTCCGGATGACTCGAGCCAGGGCCTCCACCGAGGGCGCGAATCCCGACGAGACCGAATGGGTTCGTCATCGGGCTTCTGAGACGGGACACTAGCCAGCCTCGGCCGGCTCTTGCTCATTGCCCATGCGCGAAGTCGTCAAAGGTGTCTTTCTCCAGGAAGGCTACCCCGGGGTCCGGCTGGGGGCCGTCGTCTCGGGAAGCGCGGCGCTGCTGATCGACAGCCCGCTGCGGATCGAGGACGGCCGCGAGTGGCTGGCCGAGATCGGCAGCCGCGGCCGGCCGCGCTTCATGGTCCTGCTCGACGATCACCCGGATCGCGTCTACGGCGCGCGGGGCTTCGATCTCTCCCTGATCGCCCAGACACGGGCGCGCGAGGCGATCGCTTCCTGGCCGGATCCGGTGCGGTCGACGACCCACTTGCAGGGGGCCGAGGCCGACCGGCTGAAACGAGTCAGCGGCCTGAGCCGGGCGATCCCCCATATCGGCTTCGAGCGCGAACTCCGGCTGCAGCTGGGCTCACAGATCGTCGAGCTCCGCCACCGCCCCGGACCGCGGCCGGGGTCGGCCTGGGTCGTCCTGCCCTGGGCGCGGGTGGTCTTTGTCGGGGATACGGTGTGGGCCCACGAACCGCCCTACCTGGGCGAAGCCCAATTGGAGGCTTGGCTCGATTCGCTGGCCGAGCTGCGCGGTTCGGCCTTCGCCCGCTACAAGATCATCTCCGCCCGCGATGGGCTTGTTCGGCGTGAGGCGATCGTCGCCATGGCCGGATTCCTGCGCAAGGTGGCCCATCGGATGGAGCGCCTGCAGGAGAAGGAAGAGGACGAGGACGCCGCCGGCCGCCTGGCGCCGCGACTGGCGAAAGGCTTTCGCATCCCGGTCGCCCGGCGCGAGCAGGCGCTGCTCCGCCTGCGCAATGGGCTGGAGCGCCTGTACGCCGAGCAGTACGCGGAGGAATGACCCTCCACCGCCACCTCCCGGCCGATCCAGCGGAGGGCACGTTGCACGCCTCGCCCGATGCTTCGGCGCCGGTGGTCGAAGGGACCCCGGCCGACGCCATCGATCTGCTCCAGTCGTCGGCCAAGGCAGTGCTCGGCCTGACCCTGACAACCCGCCAGCTCGAGGCCTTCGCCTGGTACCTCGCCGAGTTGTTGCGCGGGAGCACGCGGCAGAACCTGACGGCCGTTGCCGATCCCGCCGGAATCGCCATCAAGCACTTCCTCGACTCCCTGACGCTCGTCCCCCGACTCGGCGCGGCGGCCGCAGGGCGCTTGGTGGATGTCGGCTCGGGGGCCGGATTCCCCGGGTTGCCGGTGCGAATCGTGTGCCCCGGCCTGCGCCTGGTGCTGGTCGAGGCGACAGGGAAGAAGGCCGAGTTCTGCCGACATATCGCCGAGGGGCTTTCGCTGAAGGGGGTGGAGGTTCTCCACGCCCGGGCCGAGGAAGTCGGCCGCGATCCGGACCATCGCCAGGCCTACGACGTGGCGACGGCGCGCGCCGTGGCCGCTCTGCCGGTCCTGCTCGAATACCTTCTGCCGTTGGTTCGCGTCGGCGGCCGAGTTTTGGCTCAGAAGGGTGAACACGGCCCGGCGGAGGCCCACCGATCGCAGCGCGCGCTCGCGCTGCTCGGCGGGCGGCTGCGGCAGCTGCATCCGGTGGAGCTGCCCGGTGTGGCGGAGGCCCGCTATGTCGTCGAAATCGAGAAGACGGCCGCCACGCCCGAGGCCTATCCTCGGCGTCCGGGAACTCCCGCCAAGCGGCCTCTGTTGATCTGAAACGGGCGTTCCCTATGGGTCGGACGCCGACGGATTCAGTCCGGCGGAGGAATCGGCCGCAGCCTGCCGCCGCGCAATTCCAGCACGTTGGCCGTCTTCAGGAACGAGGAAGGGAAGAGGCCCAGGTCGGCTGCGGTGAGCACGGCCTGCGGATACGCGCCGACGCGGACGAGGACTTCCTTGCGCCGCGCCTGGTCCAGCTCGGCCAGGGTCTCGTCCAGCAGCAGCACCGGCGACTCCCCCGTGCGCTGCTGCAGCCATTCGCCCTGGGCTAGCTTGGCCGAGATCATCGTCGTGCGGTTCTGGCCGCGCGAGCCGTACGGGCGAAGGTCGAGGCCGTCGGCCAGAAAGTGAAAATCGTCTCGGTGCGGCCCGACCAGAGTCATGCCGCGTTCGAGTTCCTCGCGCCGCGCCCGTTCGAGGGAGCGGCGCATCTCCTCGGCGACGGTCGCCGCCGAGACCGCCGACCACTCGACGGAGCCCTCCAGGGGAAGAGGCATCTGGCCGTCGCGCTGACCGCCGAGGCCGGAGGGTTGATAGATGAGCCGCAGCTGCTCTTTGCCTCCGGTGAGGGCGTCGTGGATCGGCGCCGCCAGCCGTTCCACCTCGGCCAGGGCCGCCGCCCGGCCGCGCGTGAGTCGGACGCCGAGCTCGATCAGCTGGGCATCCCATGCCTCGAGCTGGCGTGGGTCGCCCGGCCGCCCCCGCCATTGGCGCAGCAGGGCATTGCGCTGGGTGAGGACACGCCCGTACTCCGTCTGGGCTCGGGCGTAGGCCGGGTCGGCCTGCGAGATGGTGTGGTCGAGGAACCGGCGCCGCGCGGCGGGCGGCCCCTCGACGACCTGCAGATCGTCAGGCTGGAAGAGGACGGCGTTCCACAATCCGGCCAGATCGCCGGCGCGCCGGCGGACGCCGTTGACCAGGATTTCCTTCTGCAGGCGCGTCTCGCCCTCCGGGCGCGAGGCATCGGCCACCAGGCGGACCTCGAGGCGCTGTGAACGATCCCCTCCGGGATGC
>CAYUWF010000085.1:0-10497 GCA_964448245.1 uncultured Anaerolineaceae bacterium
CCGTGGCGCCGGCGGTGGATCCGGGGCCTTATCGCCGGCGGCCTCACGCTGCTGACCACCCTGACCGCAAGCTGCAACGCCTTGGTCCGCTCGTCTCCGGGACTCGTCCTCTTCCAGGACGACTTCGCCAGAACCTCGACGGGTTGGGACAGATACGACGAACCCGGGTTCCGGGCAGGCTACGTCGACGGGGACTATCGGGTTCGCGTCGAGGCCGCCGACAGCCTGGCCTGGGGCACCCCTGGATTCGACCTCGGGGATGTCCGCCTGGAGGTCGACACGACGGCACTCGGGGGTCCGGTCGACAACGCCTTCGGCCTGCTGTGTCGCTTTCAGGATCCGGACAATTTCTACTTCTTCCTGATCTCGAGCGACGGCTTCTCGGGCATCGGTGTCGTGCGCGACGGCCAGCGCACGCTGTTGACGGGCGCCGCTATGCTGCCAAGCGATTTCATCCTGACGGGCCTGACGGCCAACCACCTCCGGGCGGACTGCATCGGTTCGCGGCTCAGCCTGTACATCAACGGCGCGCTGGCCAATGAAACTACTGCCTCGGACTGGGAGTCGGGGGATGTGGGGGTTATCGCCGGCAGCTATCAAGACCCGGGCGTCGAAATCCGGTTCGACAACTTCACCATCCTGGCTCCGTGAGGCTCGGGGCCGACCCGGGTCAAAGGTCAGTGATCACTGGTCAGTGGTCAGTGGTCAGTGGCCGGTGGCCAATGCCCTGGCTCTCCCTTGTATAATGAACATATGGTCACGAAGACCGAACTGGAGTCCCAGCTGCGTGACGCGATGCGCTCCGGCGACGAGGTCCGCAAGCGGACGCTGCGCATGATCCTGGCCGCGGCCAAGCTGGCCGAGGTGGACAAGAGGGGCGAGCTGGACGAGGCGGGGATGCAGGCCGTCCTGCAGAAGGAAGTCAAGACGCGGCAGGAATCAATCGCAGATGCCGAGAAGGCCCACCGGGAGGACCTGGCGGCGGCCGCTCGGGCCGAGCTGGTCATCGTCCAGGCCTACCTGCCTGCACCGCTGTCTCCCACCGAGCTTGAGAGGATGACGCGCGAGGCCATTGCCGCGACCGGGGCCGCCGGACCCCAGGACATGGGGAAGGTGATGAAGGAGATTCTGCCCAAGGTCCAGGGGCGCGCCGACGGCAAGACGGTCAACGAGATCGTGCGTCGCCTGTTGAACCCCGCGTAATCCGGCCATGGACGAACTCGACCACGCCCGTCCTTCGATTCGGGCGCGCCTGGGGCGCGGTTTCCAGGCGGTGCGGTTGTGGGGGGTGGCGTTGGTCGGCGCGATCGGCGTCGTCCTGGCGCTATCGTTCCCGCTCCCGGCCCGTTCCGGTTCGCTGGTGGTCGAGCAGGGGGATGTTTCCGCCCAGGACGTTCTGGCCCCCTACGCCCTCTCGTACACCAGCGATGTGTTGACGCAAGCCGCTCGCCAGGCCGAGGCGGGCCAGGCTGAATCGGTCTACGACCCACCCGACAGCCGCATCGCGCGCCAGCAGCTGGGCGAGCTCAGGGCGCTCCTGGCCTACATCGACGCGGCCCGGGGCGACGCCCACAGCTCCCCGGATCAGAAGCTGGCGGACGTGGCGGCGATCAGGGCCGTGCGCGTCGACTCCGCCGCGGCGGAGTTGCTGTTGGCGCTTTCTGCGGCTCGCTGGGAGGCGGTCAAAGTCGAAGCGACGACAGTGCTCGAGCAGGTGATGCGCCGCGAGATTCGCGAGGACCACCTCGATGAAGAGCGGCGATCACTCCCGGCGCTGGTCAGCGTCACGCTGCCCGAGGATCAGGCCGGCCTGGCCGCGCTTTTGGCTTCGGCCTTCCTCGCACCCAACGCCTTCTTCAACCAGGCCGCCACCGATGAGGCCCGGCAGCAGGCTAGCAACCGGGTTTCGCCCGTCGGGAAGTCCTACGCGGCCGGCGAAACCATCATGGGGCGCGGCGAGGTCGTCGGGTCGGCGCACCTCGAGGCGCTGAGCGTCTACGGCCTGCTGCGCCCGCCGGACGCCTGGCGGCAGATCGCTGTGAACGCCCTGCTGGCTACCGTCTTGGCCAGCACGATCGCCCTCTTCGTCTACCGGGTCCATCCGCAGCTCGCCGTCAGCTCGCGCTTGGCGCTGCTCCTGGCCGCCTCTTTCATCATGGTGGCCGTCGTCATGCAGCTGATGATCCCAGGGCGGACCGTTTTGCCGTACCTGTTCCCGGCCGGAGCGTTGCCGATGACGGTGGCCGTTGTCTTCGGACCCGGTATGGGAGTGCTTGTGGCTTTCGTGGCCGGCGCGCTTGCCGGCACTCTCGGGGCTCGCGGGCTAGAATTGGCCCTGTTCATCTCGCTGAGCGGAGCCATTTCGGCCCTGGTCATCGGCAAGGCGGAACGGCTGTTGACCTTTTTCTGGGCCGGGCTGGCCGGCAGTCTGGCGGCGGTCGCCGTGATCGTCGCCTTCCGCTTTCCGGATGCGGCCACCGATTCGGTCGGAAAGCTCTCGCTGCTGGCCGCCGGCGCCGCCAATGGACTGCTCTCGGCCAGCCTGGCCTTCGGCCTGATCCTGCTCGCCGGCAGTCTGCTCGGGATCGTCACCAACCTGCAGCTGATCGAGCTTTCCCGCCCGGATCATCCGCTGCTGCTCCTCATCCTGCACAACGCGCCGGGCACCTATCAGCACAGCCTGCAAGTCGCCAACCTGGCCGAGCACGCCGCGCGCGCCATCGGCGGCAACGCCCTGCTGACCCGCGTCGGCGCGCTGTATCACGATTGCGGCAAGGCCCCCCATCCGCATTACTACATCGAGAACCAGACGCTGGACCAGAATATCCACGAGCAGCTCGACCCGAGCACGAGTGCCCACATCATCCTGGACCACGTACGAGATGGAATCGACCTGGCTCGGCGCTACCGCCTGCCGCGCCAGGTCATCGCCTTCATTCCCGAACACCACGGCACGCTCGAGTTGGCCTTCCAATATCAGGCAGCGGTCGAGGACGCCGGCGGGAATGAGCGTCTGGTCAATCGCAAGGACTTCACCTACCCCGGACCGCGCCCGCGCTCGAAGGAAACCGCCATTCTGATGCTGGCCGACGGCGCCGAAGCCAAGGCCCGGGCCGAGAGCCCGCGCGACGAGGAAGAGATCGAACAACTGGTGCATGGGGTGATCGAGGACCGCCTCAACCGAGGCCAGTTCGATCGCACCGATCTGACCTTGAAGGATCTGGACACGATCCGCCGCACCCTGGCGACCAGCCTGAAGGGAATGTATCACCCGCGCCTGCGCTATCCGGGCGCGCCGGTGGCGGTCCCGGCGCCTCCCAGCGTGGCCAAGCTTCCTCAGGACGCCCCCCCTCCCGCCAAGTGAGACAACGGGTGCATCTTCGGAGAGAAGCCTCGGCGGGCCCGGCCGTGAGGGGCGTGGCGGCGGCGGCCAGGGCGGCGCTCGACCAGGCCCGAGTCGGGTCGGGGGAAATGACCGTCGTTCTGACCGACAGCCGGCGCATTCGGCGGCTCAACGCCCGCTTCGCCGGGGAAGACCGCGTGACGGACGTCCTCGCCTTTCCCGGCGCGCCCTGGCCCGCATCGCCCGGCGCGCGCTACTTGGGCGACATCGTCATCGCCCTCCCGCGGGCCCGGCGGCAGGCCCGCCGCCATGGGGTGCCCCTCACTCAGGAGGTCGCTCTACTCACAATTCACGGGACGCTGCATCTCCTTGGCCACGACCATGCCCGCCCCGTCGAGCGACGGCGCATGTGGAAGCTGCAGGCCTCGGCCCTGCGCCGCCTCGGGCTGGATCCGGCCAGGTTGGGAGTCGCGGCATGAGCACGCCTCGCACCAGCTCGAGACTGCGATCGTTCGGACACGCCCTGGCCGGGATGGCCCACGTGCTGCGGACTCAGCGCAACGCGTGGATCCACGCCGTGATGACGGTGGTGGTGGTCGTCCTCGGAATCTGGCTGCGCATCCCTGCCGAGCAATGGCCTGCGCTTCTCCTGGCGGTGGCTCTGGTGTGGATGGCGGAGTTCATCAACTCGGCCCTGGAGGCGATTGTCGATCTGGCCAGCCCGGGTCGGCACCCGCTGGCCCGCGTCGGGAAGGACGTCGGCGCGGCGGCCGTGCTGATCGCGGCGTTGGCCGCAGCCGCCGTCGGCCTGCTCATCTTCCTTCCTCCGCTGACGGCGCGGCTCGGCCTGGCCGGCTGACCGCAGGAGGCTCCCATCCCGAAGGAAGATGTCACGCCCATGGGATCACGCCGGAGCCAAATCCCACCGTTGAGGTGGGCTTCCCACCCGCTCCCGGCTCGGCCGCTCCCTTGCGGGTTGGCCCTGCGCGCGACGGCCTTTGCCGCGCCTTCCGTCCTGTGCGATAATCCGTGGGTCAGCGACCTTCGGTCGCCAACAAGATGAGCCAAGATCGAGGACAGGACCCGTTGTACCGCGCCGCCACTGCGACCTTCGACGACGAAAACCCGGGTCAGGCGCTCGGCGCGTTGCTGGCGCTGACCTGCGAGTTGACGGCGTCGGCCCGCTCGGCGCTTTTCGAGTTGGACGAGGCCGAGGCCGGCTTCAGCCCTCGACTGGCCAACGGTGCTTCCGTGGCGGACTTGGGGCGGCTTTCCTCGACAGCTGAGCACGCGGTTCTCAAGGAAGTCCTCAACAAGCGGCGGGCCGGCACCACCGATGGCCGGCGCGGCTCGCTTGGGCTTCCGCTGGCGCCGGGCACCGTCGCCTGCGCGCCGTGCGTCAAAGGTGGCAAGACGGTAGGGCTGCTCTTCGTCGGCACCGACGACAGCCCCGGGTACTCACCCGAAGTCCTCCAGACCCTCGAAGTCCTGGCGGCCCGTGCCGGGGACGTTCTCGTCTCCGCCCGTCAGGCGGCGGCCCATGGCTACCTCGTCAACAAGCTGACTCTGCTCTACCAGGCGACGCACGCCATCACCGGAACGCGCGACCGGCAGGAAGCTATTCGCCAGACGGCCTCCCACCTGCTGCGGGCGACGACGGCCGACTTGTGCGAGTTCCAGGCGCTGGACGACGGCGAGGGCCTGGCGACGCGTTTTCGCCATCAACTCGGCCAAGGCGCTCAGCCTTCGCTGGTGGCCTTGATCACCGAGCGCGGCCCGGACTACCCGGTCAACCGGCAGGTCCTGCACGAGTTGCGGCCGGCGACGATCAGCCTATCCCCGCCCCTCGGTTCGTCGCGCGATCAGGAGCTGCTGCAGGGCGAAGGATTCCAGTCGGCTACGGTGTTCCCCCTGGCGGCCCGCAACCAGGCGCTGGGCATCGTCCGCCTGCTCTACTCCCAGGCCGGCCGCCGGATCAACGAGCAGGAACTCGAGCTGGCCCAGGCGATCATTAACGTCGGCGCCGTCGGACTGCAGGACGCCATTCACCTGGAGACGGCCGACGCCCGGTCGACGCAGCTGCAGACGTTGGCCGAGATCGGCCGCGAAATGACCTCGACCCTCGACCTGGAGGCGGCGCTCGAGAACGCCATGCGCCACGCGCAGCGTCTGCTTCAGGTCGAGGCCTGCGTCCTTTTCCTGCTCGACGAAGAAGGCAAGGAGCTCGTCCTCAAAGCCAGCGGCGGCGCGCAGCCGCGCATCCGGGGCGTCGCCATCACCCTCGAGGAAGGCATCGCCGGCTGGGTGGCGCGCAGCCGCCAGCCTCTGATCGTCAATGATGTCCGCTCCAATCCGCTCTACCACAGTTCGATCGACGGCCAGACCGGCCTGCTGACGACCTCCGTCCTGTGCGTCCCGCTGGAAACCCGCGGCGAGGTGCTGGGCGTGATCGAAGCCATCAACCATCCACACGGCACGTTCACCGAAGCCGATCAACACGTGCTGGCTTCGGTCGCCTCCTGGGCCGGCATCGCCGTCGACAACGCCAATCTCTTCCGGCGGGTGGCCGAGGAGCGCAGCCGGCTCGAGACGACGCTGGTCGAGACGGCCGACGCCGTCGTCCTGACCGACCGCACGGGCAAGACGATCCTGGTCAACAAGGCCGCCGGCCAGGCCTTCCGTATCAACCCCGAGCTGGCCACCGGCCGCCCGGCCCTGGAGATCTTCTACGGTCATCCCCTGGGCGATCTCCTGACGCGCGACGACCTCAGCCTGCCGACGACGATGGAGATCACGACCCCCACCGAGCGCATCCTGTACGCCACCGTCAGCGAGGTGACCGACATCGGGCGGGTGGCGGTGATGCAGGACATCACCGCCCTCAAGCAGATCGACCGCATGCGCTCGCAGTTGCTCGGTACGGCCGCCCACGACCTGAAGAACCCGCTCAACGCCATCCGCCTGGGGGCCGATCTGTTGCACGACGCCCCGCTCACCGAACAGCAGCGCAAGGCGCTGACGATGATGCAACGGGCGACCGACAGCATGACCAACCTGATCACCGGCTTGCTCGAGACGATCCGCGTCGAGTCGACGTCCAACATCGCCCTCGAGCCGGTCCAGATCAACGACCTGATCCGCCATTCGATCGAGGACTTGCGCATCCTGGCCGAGAAACGCCGCCAGACGATCAGCTACGCCCCGCCGGATGAGTCGCTGTTGATCATGGGGGATCCGGGCCGCCTCAATTCGGTGATGAGCAACCTGCTGAGCAACGCCATCAAGTTCACACCTGTCGCCGGCCATATCCGCGTCGACGCCCGCTGGGATGACGAGGAAATCGTCGTCAGCGTCGGCGACGACGGCCCGGGCATCCATAGCGAAGAGGTGCCGCGGGTCTTCGAGCACTTGTTCCGCGGCCGGGCGGTAATCCTGGATCCCAACAATCCGGTCGAGGGGACCGGGCTGGGCCTGGCGTTGGCCAAGACCGTCATCGAACAGCACGGCGGACGGATATGGGTCACGAGCGTCGAGGGTGAGGGCAGCACCTTCTATTTCTCGCTGCCGCGGGAACCCACCCCCAAGACTGGATCGCTCCGGAAAGAGTAGCCGGACGCCGGGGGTGTGCATCCTTCAGGACCTTCTGCGGCTCTAAGACCACCCCTGCCCTCGCGAAGCAGCCTGGAAGGCCTCCCCCTGATCGTAGATCCGAGGGAGGTGGAGAACTTGACCAGGGGGTGAGGCAGGACGGGGCCGTCGTGGGCGTCCAGGCGCCGCGGCTCCCGCTCTGGCGCGTGAAAGCCTACGTCGTGCTGCGCCACGGGGAGCGGGCGACGGAGGACGAGTTGATCGACCTGTGCCGCGGCCGGCTGGAGAGTTACGCCGTCCCTTGGAAGATCGAGTTCGTCTCGGAGCTCCCGAAGTCCTTTGTGGGAAAGGTCCTGCGGAGGATTCTGATCGAGCGCTCTGAACAGGAGCTGCCCTTTCCCGCCCCTGGCGTCTCGCGGGGAGCGCCGCGCTCGTCGCGGCGGTAGGATCGAAGCCGCAGACAAGGGCCAAGTTCACGGCATGACGACGGAATCGTTTCTCTTCGGCACGGTCGGATCGCCTCGCTCCACGCCTCCCAAACCCGGCGGATCCGTCGGCGCGGTGCAGTACTCCGCGCACCTGGGGCTGATGGCCCTTGAGCTCGGATGGGTGCAGTCGGTGCGTGTGTCGCGCGAAACGTGCGAAGCGATCCGCGAAGCCGGCGCCTCGGCCGGCGTTGCGCTCAGCGTCCATGCCCCATACTACATCAACCTCAACGCCGATCGCGCCGAGTGGCCGAAGGCTCGTCGGCGATTGATGGACGCCGCGCGCTACGGGTCCCTCGCCGGCGCCACCGACATCGTGTTCCACCCCGGCTCGTATTTCGGCGCGCCGCCCGACGAAGTCCTCCGAACCGCCCTGCCTCGGCTGCAGGGTTGCCTGGAGGAGCTTCGCGGCGAAGGCAACCGGGTCAGGCTGCGGCTGGAGACGATGGGCAAGCCCGCCATGCTTGGCTCGCTCGAGGATGTCCTGGCGATGAGCGAGGCGCTGGAAGGGGTTGAACCCTGTCTGGACCTCGCTCACTTGCACGCCCGGCCGGGGGACGGAACGATGAACACCTACCAGGAGTGGTCGGCGGTCCTCCAGCGCTATCGCCAAGCCCTCGGCGCCGCTTCTCTGCGCCGCCTGCATATCCATCTCTCGGGCATCGCCTACGGACCGAAGGGGGAACGCAAGCACCTGCGGCTGGTCGACTCCGACCTGGATCTGGTTCCGCTGCTGCGCGCCTTGGCGGATCAGGCGTGCGCCGGGAGGATCCTGTGCGAGAGCCCGGTGATGGAGGACGACGCCCTGCTGATGAAGGCGGCGTGGGGATATCTCGCAACCGCATGACCCTGGCCGAGCGGAGGGCGGCCTTGGACCGGCTCCACCGCCGCATGCGGCGGTGTCGGCGCTGCCTCGAACTCGGTTGCTCGATCGTCCCGCCGGCGATTTTCACCGGTTCGATCGGCGCCCGGGTGATGGTCGTCGGTCAGGCGCCCGGTTCGCGCGAAGTGGAGGCGGGGCGCCCCTTCCATGCGCAGAGCGGGACCCGGCTCTTCCAATGGCTGGCGCTGGCCGGGTTCGACGAGGCACAATTCCGCACCCGGCAGTACATGACGTCGGTCACCAAGTGCTTCCCCGGAAAGGCGGCCGCCGGCGGAGGCGATCGCCGGCCGACAGCGATCGAAGTCGAAGCCTGCCGCCCGTTCCTCGAGGAACAACTCGCACTCATCCGGCCGGCTCTTGTCGTGCCGGTGGGGAAGCTCGCCATCGACGTCTTCTTCGCAGATCACCCACCCCTTGAGGAAGTCATCGGCACCGAGCACGTCCTGCATGGACGGGTCGTGATACCCCTGCCGCATCCGTCGGGCGCGAGCCGCTGGCACCAGATCCCGGCGAACCGGGATCGGATCGGCCGAGCCATTCGCCGATTGTCGGAGCAGAGGATCCGGCTGCGGCTGTAGTCCGGGCTTCAGCCCGGGTCTTTCTGTGGTCTCGGGCTGTAACCCCGGGCTTCAGCCCGGGTCTTTCGTTCACCGAGGGCCTGCCTCGGCCTTTTCCACCTCACCCGATGCGCGCGGGGCGAATCTGCGGCCCTAGCAGCTTGCTGAAAAATGGCGACCATCGTCAAACGCTATCCCTGACTCCTCCTGCACCCGCTTGATCTCGTGGCCCGGAGTTTCCTGCAGGCGGAGGGGCCTTACAGGCTGCTCCGCGAGGGGTCGGGGGTTGAGGTGGGAACGGACACCTCTCCCGCCGGTCCCCGGTGGGACAAAGTGTGCGTTTCTGGCCCTCACCGGGCCGTCCGATCCCAGGGAACTGCCCCTGTCCGAGCCGCTTTGACAGGTGCCATCCCAAGACTTTCGGTCGGAAAGGACTTCCCGCCCGGACCTCTAGGCCGACGGTGGGAAGCGCACTTCTTCCCGACCGGCGAACTTGGCCTGCATCCGGTCGATGACGATCTCGAGGTGCCCGGGCTGGTGCACGAAATCGAGGTCGTCGGTGCGCAGTGTGAGCACGGGGCACAAGTCGAACCGGCCCAGCCACTCCTCGTATTTCTGATCGAGCAGTTGCAGGTAGGGCTCGGACACGTTCGCTTCCATCTCTCGGCCGCGAGCGCGGATCCGGCTGAGCAGCACGGTCACCGGGGCTTTCAGATGGAGCAACAGGTCCGGCGGCGGAAGGCTGGCGATAATGAGCTCGTAGACCGTGCGATACGCCTGGTAGTCTCGCTCGGTGATGTTCCCCAGCTCGAGGCTGGCGCGCGAGAAAATCTCCGCATCTTCGTAGATGGAGCGATCGACAATGGTCGACTCGGGCGCACGGGCCAGCGCCAGGTGCTGACGCGCCCGGTGACCAAGGAAGAAGACCTGTAGGTGGAAGGCCCAGGCGCGCATGTCGGCGTAGAAGTCGGCCAGGTAGGGATTGTCCCTTACCGACTCGAAGCCGGTGACCCATCCCAGCCGCTCGCCCAGGCGCTCGGTGAGCGAGGTCTTCCCCGACCCGATGTTCCCCGCGACCAGGACGAAGCGTTTGGTCACAGCCTGCTCATGCGTTCTCGCTAGGACTTTCCGGATGGCGAGACGAACCTGCGCCTCACCCCCAGGAGAATCTTTCCCCTCCCCCTACAGGACAATCCGCGGACTCGAGCCGGGCCACGCAGGGGAGGGGAAAGGGGAGGAGGTCCGAGAACGCCTACTTGTATCCTGACTCCATCAGAGCAGCCCATCGACCGACCCGTCGACGAGCATTTGCAGGCGCAGGATCAGGCGCTCGGTCTGGTCGGCCGCCGATCGCAGGCGCTTGAAGCTGTCGTGGGTGCCGATCTGCAGCGAGTCGTGCAGGCCGGTGAGCTGTGGGAGGATGACACGCTCAACATAGTCGCGAACTTCGAGCGGACCGGTGGCCTTGTGCACGCGGGGTGACTCCAACATCGCCCGCAGGTCGGCCAGGCCGGCCAGGTTGCGTTGTACAGCCCCTTCCGCCTCCATCGCGGTCTTCATCAACTCCGAGACGTTTAGCAGGCCGTCGAGGGTTTCCCGGAAACTGATCATCGCAGGCTTTCCCTTAGGGGACGTCAGAGG